>DASTPZ010000026.1:0-13289 GCA_035761965.1 Flavisolibacter sp.
AACTGAACCAGCTCACCGTAAAAAGGCCTTTCCTTGTGAACGGCATAAAATTCACCCGCTTTTTCGGCTGTAAGTTTGGTTTGCTTGAGGGCCACGATACGAAAACCCGATTTGATGATCTTATCAAGGATAGCCCCGGCATGCCCGTTCTTCATGGCATCGGGCTTGATCATGGTAAATGTTCTGTTGCTCATTATGTTGAATTTCAATTTTCGCCGCAAAAATAGGATTTTTAGCGCATGGCAGCGTTCCGGAAGCGGGGATCGGCTTCTACAGTCCCTGTTTAAGGCTTTGCCTGGCCGGGAATGACGGCAAACTTAGCCCTTTCAACTCCGAACTTTCGCCTACTTTTGCCCCGCTTGATTATGCAGCCATTACAAGAGATATACGCGTTATTGCCGGAAAAGAAGAAGATCGTTGTTACCATGCACCAGAAGCCCGATGCAGATGCCATGGGTTCCGCGCTTGGGCTCTATCATTTCCTGAAACAGTTCGGACATGAGGTTTCGGTTATCTCACCCACCAACTGGGCCCGCTGGCTCAATTGGATGGAGGGAGTGAATGGCGTGATAGATTACGAGCTCAATAGGGCGCAGGCCGATAAGCTGCTTGACGAAGCTGACTGGCTGTTTTGTCTCGACCACAATCATTTCAGCCGTACCAAAACAATGGCGCCAAAGCTCGCCTCGCTATCCTGCACCAAGATCCTGATCGATCACCACAGGGAGCCGGACGAAGCCGCTTTTCAATTCGGGGCGTCCAACACGGCCAAGAGCTCCACCTGCGAAATGATCTATGATTTTATCGTAGGATCGGGATATCGGAGCATGATCAATAAATTCATTGCAGAATGCCTGTATGCAGGTGTTGTTGCTGATACCGGCTCCTTTCGCTTTTCCTCCACCCATGCCAGTGTTCACCATATGGTGGCCGCACTCAAGGAACAGGGGCTCGAGCATACCAGCGTACACGAGGCCCTGTATGACAATTTCCTTGAGAACAGGCTCCGTTTCCTGGGCCATGTACTGTCAAACAAAATGGAGATTTTTTATGAGCTTAATACCGCGCTGATCTATATCTCCAAAATGGAGTTGCTGAAATACGAGATCAAGACCGGCGATACCGAGGGATTGGTCAATTATCCGCTTTCGATCCAGGGCATCAAGCTTGTTGGCTGCGTGATCGACCGGGATGAAGAGCGCAAGTGGTCTTTCCGCAGCAAGGGCAATTTCGACTGCAATAGCTTTGCGCGCAAATACTTCAATGGAGGCGGTCATTTCAATGCTTCCGGCGGTCACGACTCGGCCTCCCTGCAGGAAACAGTTCAGAAGTTCAAGCAGGCTATAAAGGAAAACAGTTCTCTTTTACAATAAACAAAACAATAAATGAAACCTGTAAAAATCGTTTTAGGTGTGTTGGCTTCTGCCGCTTTATTATCGGCGTGCAACAGCGTTGATTTCAAGAAAACACGGGGCGGCGTACCCTATAAGATCTTCGGTAGCGACAAGAGTGATTCTATCAAGGCCGACTATATTGTAAAATTCCATTTTATTCAGAAGACAAAGGATACCGTGCTGGCAAGCACTTACAGTGTCAACCAGCCACAGTATGCAGCCGTTCAGCCCGTTGCTGGGCCTGCGGCTTATGCAGATCTGAAGGGCAACGTGATGGAGATATTCCTTCGTGCGCACACCGGCGACAGCATTTACATCGTTCAAACAGCCGACTCGCTCCTTGCTCAGTTTGCCGATGGACCTGCGCCTTTTAAGAAAGGCGACGAGGTGGTAACCACCATCCGCATCCTTGATGTATATAAGAACCCTGAGGAAGCCAGGGCCGCCATCAACAAAGAAAGCATAGCCAGCGCAGGGCAGCGCGATAAGGATGCGATGGCCAGGTTCAAATCCGACACCGCGGCCCAGGCCCAGCTGCAAAGGGACAACAGGATCATTGAAGAATATCTCCGCACCAATAATATTCAAACACAGAAATCTCCCTGGGGCGTATATGTTCAGGTGCTCAATCCCGGCCAGGGACCCAAACCCGCTCCAGGCAAGTTCGTTTCCGTTCAATACAAGGGTTACACTTTTGACGGCAAGGTATTCGATTCAGGTGTATATCCGATCCAGGTAGGTATGGGCGGATCCATCAAAGGTTTCGAAGACGGAGTAATCCAGCTGTCTAAAGGCGGCAGGGCCAAGATCTTTATTCCTTCCGTACTGGCTTACGGCGCCGCCGGCAACCAGGGCATAAAGCCAAACGAAAACCTCGCTTTCGATATCGAAGTGCTCGATATTTCAGACAACCAGCCCATGCCTTCGGCCCAGCCTGCCGATACTTCTCATGCAGGACATAACCACGATTGATTTTTATAAGCAATAATTCCCGAACTTTGATGTCCTATCCGCTTCGGCGGATAGGCATTTTTTTAAATGCCTATCGATTAACGGCCCCGTTTTTAGTCCAACATTCCTGTTAATCCGCGCACCTGTTTAAACACCCATCCTTCCCGTACTTTTTTGCCTTGACCATAGTTACTGTCCAATTACCTGGAATAGCCATTTGCACACGAGCATTCGTGTGAAAAAACTTGAAGAGCCGCTCAGCTTCCTGTCTTTGTTGCGTTTGCGGTAAATACCATGCAATACGCCAGCATCGAGGTTCTGCAGCGGCTTTTTTTGCCGTTTTCAAAGGCAAGCCATAGGCGCAGGTGCCGTCAGCCCCTTTTTCCTGCAAACATCATTGTTGACCTTCAGCCTTACAGGCGGTAAAGAGCTTTACAGCTTCCACAGCGGCCTTTACGTCGTGCACCCGCAGAATGGACGCACCGTTCATCAGTGCAATGGTATTGAGGACCGTTGTACCGTTCAGTGCTTCTTCGGCAGTTATGCCCAAGGTTTTGTACACGGTGGCCTTGCGCGAAAGTCCGGCCAGCAGCGGCCTTTCCAGCTGCGTGAGCCATGACAGCCTGTTCAGCAGGCTGAAATTGTGGGCTGCGGTTTTGCCAAAACCAAAGCCGGGGTCAATAATCACATCATGTATGCCTATAGCGGTCAGCTGCTGCAGCCGTAAGCTGAGGAAATCGAATACTTCAATCGCCACATCTTCATACGAAGGCGATTCCTGCATGGTCTGGGGTTTGCCCTTCATATGCATAAGCACGTAGGGAACGCGAAGATCGGCTACTGTGGGCAGCAGGTTTTCGTCCAGGCTGCCTGCGCTGATGTCATTGACGATGGAAGCGCCTGCTGCAACAGAGGCCCTCGCCACGTTTCCATAAAATGTATCGATCGAAATCAGCTGGTCTGGGTATCGCTGGTGAATGGACTCGATGGCAGGCAGAACTCTTTCCATCTCGGCTTCTTCGCTCAAAGGAATGCTTCCCGGCCGCGTACTCTGCCCGCCGATGTCGAGTATAAAAGCACCTTCCTCGATCATACGCCCCGCTTTTGCCAGCACGTCATCCAAAGGCGTGCGGCTTCCTGCGTAAAAAGAGTCGGGCGTTGTGTTGATGATGCCCATAACAACGGGCTGGCGGATCTCAACCAGTCTGCCCTTACAATTCAAGGTGAACATTAGTTTCAGTTTCCTATTTTTGAATGGATGAAGATAAACAATCAGTTCAAAGGCCTCGATACGCAGCAGCAATATGACCTGATCGCAAAACAATGCGAAGACATCTTCCTGAAAAAAACAGCGGATTATGGTACGGCATGGCGGGTGCTCCGTACAATATCCATTGTTGACCAGGTTTATATCAAAGCCCACCGGATCCGTACCATCCAGGAAAAAGGTGAGCAGAAAGTAGGCAAGCTGGGCGACGATATCCGCAGCGAGTTTATCGGCATCATCAATTATTCCATTATCGGCCTCATTCAACTGGTGCTTACCGAGGAAGACCCGGAAGAAATGCCTGTAGAAAGAACCGCTTCTCTGTACCGCCGCTATTTTTCGGAGACCCGGAACCTGATGCTGAGCAAGAATCATGATTATGGAGAGGCCTGGCGAAGCATGACGCAGGAAAGCTTTGTGGATCTCATCCTCATGAAGCTGCAGCGCATGCGCCAGATCCTTGCCAATAAAGGCGTTACTGTTATCAGTGAGGGACTCGACGCCAACTATTTCGATATGATCAACTATGCCGTTTTTGCGCTTATACTGATCGAAGAATCCAAACCGGAGGTTTTATGAGAGCTGCCATACGCATCATACAGGTCTTTGTAGGCTTGCTTTTTATTGTGTCGGGGTTGGTCAAGGCCAATGACCCATTAGGCCTCAGCTACAAGATGCAGGAGTTCTTCGAGATCTGGAACGCGAGCCTCGCATCGGGTGATTTTTTTGCCAGAAAGCCCCTGATGAGTCTTTTTTCCTTCCTGCACGATCATTCCGTTTTCCTGTCGGTGACCATGATCACACTCGAAATCGTTGCGGGTGTGGCCTTGCTCCTGGGCTGGCGAAAAAAGCCCGTGCTTTACCTGCTGCTGGTGCTTATCGTGTTCTTTACCTTTCTTACCGGTTACGCCTTTCTTTCAAAAAATGCGGACGGCTCTCCCAAGTTCACCAACTGCGGGTGCTTTGGCGATTGCCTTCCTATAACACCGCTTACTTCCTTTATAAAAGACATCGTGCTGCTGGTGCTGATTGCCCTATTGATTGCAGGACAGCGATACATAGAGCCCGTATTCCCGCCCAGGGCCCGTCTGAGTCTGCTGGTCGCCAGCCTCCTGCTCACGCTTCTGCTGCAGTGGTATGCGCTCAATTATCTTCCGCCGGTCGATTGCCTGCCTTTCAAGCAGGGTAACAGCATTCCAGAAAAAATGAAGGCGCCTCCCGGCTCCGTTCCGGATAGCATCGTCATGCGTTTTATTTATGAAAAGAACGGCAAGCAATATGAGTTTGCGCTTGAAGAGCTGCCCGCCGATCTCGACTCATATACCTATAAGGACCGCGTAGACAGGCTTGTGCGCAAAGGCAACGCCGACCCGCCGATCAAGGGTTTCTCGCTTGCCGGCAGCGATGTAGACTCCACGCAGATCATACTCGGCCTGCCAAGGGCACTGATCGGTTTTGCCCTTTCACCTGAAAATCCGAGCCTGTGGATGAGTGAGCTGAAAAAGCTTGTATCAGCTGCAGGTGCGCGTGGCATACCGGTATATATGGCAAGCGCCGAAAAAGAAGAGCTGGCAAGCCTGCTGGCAAGCAATGGACTGAATATACCTGTCTTCTCCTGCGATTATACGGTGATCAGGACCGCTGCGCGAACCAATCCCACATTTTATTTCCTGGAGTCTGGCACCATACGGAAAAAATACAGCCATCGGGAGCTGAATAAAGCCGTCGAGTACGTCAATCAACAATAAAGAGCGTGATCAGGTACATAACAAAAAAGATCGGGTATGGCATCCTTGTTTTACTGGGAGTGGTCATGCTCGTGTTCTTTTTGTTCCAGGGCTTTGGCGACCCGGCAAGACTGGTGATGGGCCAATCGGGCGATTCGGCTACGAGGGCCAATATCCGCAAGGAGCTTTATCTCGATCAGCCGAAATGGAAACAGTTCCTGTTTTACCTGAACGATATTTCGCCGCTTGCGGTTCATTCGGCTGCAGAAATAAAGACGAAGGAGCTGCAGGGCTTTTTTATCGGCGGTGAAGAAAAACTTGCTATCAAACTGCCTTACCTGCGTCGTTCTTATCAAACCAAGAAGCTCGTGGGCACCATCCTGATGGAAGCGCTGCCCGGCACGCTCATGCTGGCAATTGCCGCTATGTTCATTGCCATACTCATTGGCATACCGCTGGGAGTTGCCGCTGCGGTAAAGCAGCATACCTGGGTGGACACCACTGCTGTTTTTACGAGCATTCTCGGCATATCTGCTCCTTCGTTCTTTATCGGTATCATCGTGGCTTATATTTTTGGATTTGTGCTCACCGATTGGACCGGGCTGCACATCACCGGAAGCTGGTTCGATATAGATGAAGAGGGTAGAAGACGGCTGTCTTTGCAAAACCTTATCCTGCCTGCTATTACCCTTGGTATCCGCCCCATGGCCATCATTACGCAGCTTACAAGGAGCTCAATGCTGGATGTACTTGACCAGGATTATATAAGAACCGCCTATGCAAAAGGACTGAGCAAACGAAGGGTAATATGGAAGCACGGGCTAAGGAATGCACTGAACCCTGTGGTGACCGCCATCACCGGATGGTTTGCCGAGCTGCTGGCCGGCGCATTTTTTATAGAATACATTTTTGGTTGGAAAGGCATCGGCAAAGTAACGGTGGATGCGCTTGAAAAGCTCGACTTTCCTGTTGTGATGGGAGCTGTTCTGCTCACTGCCGTCTTTTTCATCCTGATCAACATCCTGGCCGACATATTGTATGGTATCATAGATCCGCGCGTAAGGATACAATAGCGCTGCACTACAGCAGAGGCAGAAGATTTATTTGCCAGGCTTCGCGCAAAAACCTAATTTTAGTGCATCAGCCACCATTAACGATTGCCTTAACCTTAAAACCATTCTTATGGAAAGAATCGCTGATGTATTGGCCAGGAAATATCCCCAATTCAACACGGTAGTGCCCGATTGCCTCGTTAGTGACGCCCTCTATCAAATGTGTTCAGAAAATGTAGACTACCTCATCGTCCTGGAGAACGACAAGTTCTTAGGCATTATCTCCGACCATGATATTGCCAGCAGGATATTGTTCGAGGAAAGACCATTGAACAGGATACCCGTGCGTGAGTTCATGAGCCGCACCCTGCCTGTAACCACGCCCGAGAATTCGCTCGAGCAATGCATGCAGCTGATGGAGCGCTACAGTGTAAGGCATCTTGCTATTTTCGATCATTTCGTGTTCAGGGGAGTTGTTTCATCGCACGACCTGATGCAGGAAGCACTGGCCAGAAGAAATGCAACATTCGAAGAAGAGGTGGAAACAAGACAGGGCTATCCCTGGAACTATTGAATAACGACCTCTTCTATTAATTTTTCACCTAAAGCTTCGTTCACGCGAAGCTTTATTTTTTCTTTCTGGTAAACCAGCTCCTGCTTGAGCGGGGCAACATGGGTGGTGATGAAGAGCGTGCGGTTGATCACCTTGATGTTATCGGTATAGCGCGATATGGTCTTTCCCATTACCTTTTCCCAGATCTCTTCTATCTGAAGGGCCTGTATATCTCCCTTGATCCGGCTTTGGTTGAGAAATTGCCTGATGGCATCACCGATTTTGTATTGGCCCATGCAACAAAGATAGCGGGTAGCCGCGTAAGAAGGCCTGCCGGAAACAGAAAGCTTGTTTCGCAGGTATCTTATAAGCTTATGATCTGTGCCTGGCTGCCGAGCTGTGCCTCCAAGCGCTTGCAGCTTGTATCAGTGATAAATACCTGCGCCTCCTCGTCTGAGCAAACGCGGGCGAGCAGGTTGCTGATCCTGTCTTCATCCAGCTTTTCAAAAACATCGTCCAAAAGAAGGAGAGGCGAGCGCTTTTTTTCCTGTTTGAGTATCTCCATCTCGGCAAGTTTTAACGCAAACAGCAGGCTTTTGCGCTGCCCCTGCGAGGCAATGGTTTTAAAGGGCTGCCCGGAGAGCTGGAACAGGAGGTCGTCGCGGTGTATGCCACCCGAGGTGCGCTGGATCAGCAGGTCTTTCTGGCGATTTATCCTGAGCAGCTCGGCGATGTCGGTCTGGTGCATCTCCGATTCAAAAACAAGGGTAATGTCTTCGTACCGCTGGCAGATATCGTTGTAAAGCTGCTTGACCACTGGCAGGAATTTCAATGCGAACTCGCTGCGCTTGCGAAAGATCAGCGCTCCTTCGCGGGCTAGCTGCTCATCGAGTATATCGAGCACGGTCAGGTCCCTGCTAAAGCCATCGCTGTAAGCGCGCAGGAAGGAGTTGCGTTGCTGCAGTATGCGGGTGTAGCCGATGAGTGATTGAAGGTATTCGTGGTCGAGCTGCGAAAGCAGGGTATCAATGAATTTTCTTCTTTCCTCGCTGGTTCCGATGATGAGCTGTATATCGTCGGGTGCAATGATCACGCAGGGATAACGGCCAATATGTGATGAAAAGCGGCTGTAGGCGGCATCGTTTACCAGGAACTCTTTTTTGCCGGTTTCTCTCAGGATGCAGACCGCCTTCTCCTCGCGGTTGTCGAGGGTGAACCTTCCTTCCAGCCTGAAGCCCTGGTGGCCTTTGAGGATGTTCGATGCATCCTGCCGGGTAAAATAGCTTTTGGTAAAGCAGAGATAATGGATCGCATCCAGAAGGTTGGTTTTGCCAACGCCGTTACGGCCGCAGATGCCGACCACCCGCTGCTGAAAGCTATGTTGTTGCTGGAAGTAATTTTTGAACTGGAAAACCGATATGGAATGAAGAAAAAGCGCCAATGGTTGTTTTGAAAATGAACAATGGCCGAACCACATGGTTGGGTCCAGCCTTTCAAAGATCGAACTTATCCCGATAGCGTTCCCGCTCTTTCTTTGCAATGAGAGTTTTTTCAGTATTATTTTCATGGCTTGATGCAGCAAAGAAGACATTTTCACAGTTTTGACGCCCTGCGTTTTTTCGCTTTTTTAAAGGTGTTCCTGCTGCATATTCCGGTAATGGCCTTCCCGGTTTTCAACCTGTTCAGGGAGGGTGGGGGCACAGGTGTGGTTTTCTTCTTCGTGCTCAGCGGCTTTCTTATCACCTATATCCTGCTCGAGGAAAAAAAGGCCAGCGGCACGATCGGCAGACAGCGCTTTTTTTTGCGCCGGGCGCTGAGGATCTGGCCGCTTTATTTTCTGGTAGTTGGACTGGCTTTTCTTAGTTCGATCGTAGTAGGCCATTTGGGTCTGGGGCACTCGAATGCCGGTTATGAGCCCAATTGGTTCATGTCTTTCACCTTTCTTGAAAACTACAGGATGATCGCCACGGGCAGTCATCCAAATGTATCGCCTCTGGGCGTTACCTGGTCGCTGTGCGTGGAAGAGCATTTTTACCTCGCCTGGCTGTTCCTGCTCTATTCCATCAGCCTTAAAAGAATTCCTTTTCTGCTGATGGGCTGCCTGCTTACAGGCATTGCGGCCCGTTTTGTTTTTGCCTGGCAGGACTGGCCTACGGTTGACCTGCTTACCAATATCGACTATTTCGCTTTCGGCGCCATGCCTGCCTATGCGCTTGTTCGCTATGGCCGCGATTTTGAGCGAAAGCTCTCCATTGTTCCGCTTCCGCTCAAGCTTTTCGTTGTTTGTTTGGTGCTGGCCTACGTGCTCGCTTCGCCTTTTGTAAACTATCCTGGCAAATTGCACCTGGAGCCTGTTGTTTTTGGCCTGGGATTTTGCCTCCTGATCATGAGCATCATTCCATCAAAAAATTCTGTCCGCATCGGTGACGGCAACCTATTCAGCAGGCTGGGTAAGTATACCTATGGGCTCTATCTTTATCATACGCTGGTGATCAACCTGCTCCTGCGCCTTTGGTCAAAGGCAGGTTTTTCCCTTGAAGATCCGGTTACAGCAGGGGCATTTACCCTGCTCTGCTTTGCCATTACAACCGGCATCAGCCTCATTTCCTACCGTTTCATCGAGCTGCCCTTTCTCAGGTGGAAGGAAAGGCTACCGATGGCCAGGAATAAGGACCGGGAAGAGCTGACGGCTTTTGCTGCACCGGACCGGTCCTGACCGCCTTAAAATCTAACAGATCGCTAAAAAACAGCCGGGGATGGCCTACAGGTTTAAAATAGGCAGGCTCATCTGCCAGAAACAGTACCGTCTTAAGATGAATTAAACGCTTATTCCCTTATTTTTGCGGCTCAAATTCGCCGCCTGTGGCTACAAAATTTACGAAAGAGACTTATTTATACTGGTACGAACTCATGCAGCTCATTCGCCAGTTTGAGCTGATGGCCGAAGAGAAATACAAAATGGAAGGAAAGATCCGCGGATTTTTTCATGCCTATGTAGGCCAGGAAGCTATTGCAGCGGGATGCATGACCGCCACCAGGCCCGAAGATCTTTTCATTACAGCTTACCGCGATCACGGCCTGGCCATTGCCAAGGGTATTTCAGTCAACTCCTGCATGGCTGAGCTTTATGGCAAGGCAACCGGAAATGCCAAGGGCAAGGGAGGCAGTATGCACTTTTTTGGCAAGGCCGAGAATTTCTACGGAGGTCACGGTATCGTAGGTGCACAGATCGGCACCGGAACGGGATTGGCTTTTGCCGAGCAATACCGCGGAACCGATAACGTGGTACTCTGCTTTTTTGGTGATGGCGCGGCCCGCCAGGGCATGCTTCACGAAAGCTTTAACCTTGCTATGCTTTGGAAGCTGCCGGTGATCTTTATTTGCGAGAACAACAACTACGCAATGGGAACCTCGGTGAGCCGTACTTCCAACATTACAGATATCTATAAGCTTGCCGATGCATACGAAATGCCCGCCGATGTAGTGGATGGCATGAGCACCGAAGCTGTGCACGAAAGCGTGAGCAGGGCCGTGAAGAGGGCAAGGGAAAAAGGCGGACCCACCTTGCTCGAGATCAAGACCTATCGCTATAAAGGGCATTCTATCTCGGATCCGCAGAAATACAGGACAAAAGAAGAGGTTGAAGAATACAAGAGCAAAGACCCGATCGTTTCATTGCTGAACACTGTCTACGACAATAAATACGCAACCGAAGAGGAAATCAGGCAGATTAACGAAAGAGTGGAAGCAGCTGTGGCGGAAAGCGTGAAATTTGCTGAAGAATCTCCCTGGCCAAATGACGATGAGGTTCTTAAGGATATCTATGTTGATCAGAACTATCCTTATATAACAGACTAATTAACCACCTTAAACAATTGATATTTTCATGGCTGACGTAAAACAACCAGTACGCCAAAAACCTGAAGGCGACCTTGTGATTGACCGGGCAAGAGATTTTTGGGCGAAATCCGGCCGCACTATTCTTATAGCCTGTGCCGCAGTTATCGTACTGGGCGGGGGCTGGCTGGCCTATAAATACCTTGTTCAGGCACCGAAAGAGCAGAAAGCAGCCGAGGCTATCTGGAAAGCCGAGTCTTATTTTGTGGCGGATTCCACGCAAAAAGCCCTCAAGGGCGATGGACAGGCTCCAGGCTTTGAGAAGGTGATGAGCCAGTATGGTGGTACGGACCAGGCTAACCTGTCCAGGTATTATGCAGGCGCCATTGCTCTCAAATCAGGCGATTTCAACAAAGCTGTTGAGAACCTCAAAGAGTTCAGCACTTCTTCCAAGCTCATTCAGGCAAGGGCCTACAAGCTGCTGGCAGATGCCTACGCCAGCCTCGGCAAGAACGCCGAAGCCCTGGGCAATTATAAAAAAGCTGCTGCCGAATACGAAGACGACCAGCAGAATTCTGCCGAATATCTTTACCTGGCCGCTTATTTTGCTGACAGGGTTATGAACGATAAAAAACAGGCTGTTGATCTTTACAAGGAGCTGAAGCAAAAATATCCCAATACGCAGTTTGGCTTCGAAGCCGATAAGTTCCTGGCTCAGGCCGGCGTTTATAAGATCGATAAGTAGTTTGCAGGCCGTTCAGCTTCGTGAGGCGGCCGGCATTTATAAATTTCTTTCCATGGCAGATATAGCCAATAGCAAATTATACGAAAGCATCGAGGGCATCCAGCAAATAAAGGATGTCCTCGTCGTTTTGGTAAAGACCGAATGGAATGCACCCATTGTTGACGAGCTTGAGTCAGGTTGTCGCAAAACGCTCGAGAATTATGGGGTCAAGACCCATACGATCACCGTTCCGGGTGCCGTGGAGATCCCCTTTGCCATCCAGCAGAGCTGGGCCAACAATCATGCGCCCTCGGCCTTTGTGGCACTGGGTTGTGTGGTCAGGGGCGATACGCCTCATTTCGACTATGTATGCCAATCAGTAACACAAGGCATTACCCAGCTGAACATATCCCTGCCTGTTCCCGTGATCTTTGGCGTGCTGACCGTTGATAGCCAACAGCAGGCCGAGGAGAGGATAGGAGGCAGGCATGGGCATAAGGGTGAAGAAGCTGCCATTACGGCCATCAAAATGATGATCTTAAACCAACAACTGAAGGAAGGTAAATGAAGGTTCAGATTTTCATCCCCTGTTTTGTCGACCAGCTTTATCCGCAAACTGCTTTCAACATGGTGAAGGTCCTGGAAAAAGCGGGCTGCAGCGTTCACTATAACCCGGGTCAAACCTGTTGTGGCCAACCGGCCTTCAACGCCGGCTTCTGGGATGATGCCCGGGAAGTATGCACCAAGTTCCTGAAAGATTTTAATACGGGCGACCCGGTAGTTGCACCCAGTGCGAGCTGCGTGGGATTTGTAAGGAACTATTATGGCAAGCTGTTTGAAAATTCTTCAGTTCACAATGAGGTAAAGGCGCTGGGAAAGCAGGTTTTTGAGTTTTCTGACTTCCTCGTCAACCGGCTTGGCATTACCGATTTTAATGCTTCCCTGCCGGGAAAGGCCACCTATCACGATTCCTGTGCCGGCCTCAGGGAGTGCCGGATCAAGAACGAGCCGAGGCAGCTGCTGGCCAACGTAAAAGGCCTTGAATTGCTGGAGCTCAAAGATGTTGAAACCTGTTGCGGCTTTGGCGGAAGCTTTGCCGTTAAGTTCGAGCCGATCTCTATCGGCATGGCTGAGCAAAAGGTCGAAAATGCCCTCGCTACGGAAGCCGACTACCTTGTATCAACCGACCTTTCCTGCCTGATGCATCTCCAGGGTTATATCGGCAACAAAGGCTATCCACTCAAAACCATGCACCTCGCCGATGTGCTCGCCAGTGGCTGGTAAACTATCGGTCTTCCATCCGTAAATCTTCTGTTTTTCAGCAAGTTAAAAATAAACAGCCGATCCCAAAAAGGAACCGGCTGTTGCCCTGCACATACGAAATACTCCTTATGTACGAATACCGTTTTTAAACAGATTGGCGGGTTGAAAAAATTATTTCGGCATCACTACGGTGTCGATTACATGGATCACACCATTGCTCTGGTAAACATCCTTGATGGTGATGTGCGACATGCCGCCTTTTTCATCTTTCAGCCACAGGCCTTCCTCGTTCTGAACAACCCAAAGCTTTCCACCCTGAACGGTCGTGAGCTCAGCAGTGCCATTTCCTTTCTTAACCCATTTCATCAGCTCTTTCGCATCGAGCTTGCCGGCTACTACGTGGTAGGTAAGAACACCGGTGAGAAGCGCCTTGTTCTCAGGCTTCAGGAGATCGGCCACCGTGCCTGCAGGCAGTTTATCAAAAGCTGCATTGGTTGGCGCAAATACCGTAAAGGGTCCTT
>DASTPZ010000027.1:0-23006 GCA_035761965.1 Flavisolibacter sp.
TCAAGACCGAGAGAATAGCCGGTACAGACAATATCTTCGGACTCGATGTATTAGAAGTGATCGACAAGTTCTATATCCTGTTCAATGGCACTATTTTCAAGTTGAATAACGACCTCAATAAGGTAGATCCCATCAACATCAGCTATACCTTCCGCCGTAACCTGCAGGAAGAGTTCGAGCAGGTGTTCGAAGAATCATGGGCTGGCGTAGAGGAAGGATTTTATGATGAGAAATTCCACGGCATCGACTGGGCTAAGACCAGGGCCTATTACAAGCAGTTCATCCCGCACCTCAATAACCGCGCAGACCTTCGTACGGTTTTAAATGATATGCTTGGCGAGCTCAACTCCTCCCACCAGGGCTTTTACAGCTTTGGCGACGATGAGAACATAAGCCTCCAGAACCGTACCATGGAAACGGGTATCATTTTCGATAACAAGGATCCCTACAAAGTTCGTTATATTGCCAGGCGCAGCAATGCAGATCGCAAAGGCATTGCCATCAAGCCGGGCGATATGCTGGTAAAGGTGAACGGCAGACCTGTCGATATGAAGATGGACCGCAATTTCTATTTCAGCCGCCCTTCACTCGATCGCGAGATCATGCTCACATTCAGCCGCAATGGCAGCGAGTTCGAGGTGAAGCTGCACCCGCAGTCAAGCCTTTTCAACAACCTGTACGACGAATGGATCGATAACAACCAAAAGCGCGTAGATGACAAAAGCAAGAACAGGATCGCTTATTCTCATATGAAGAACATGGGACAGGCAGAGCTGGAGAAATTCCTGATCGATATGACCCAGGAGCTCAACAGCAAGGATGCCCTGATACTCGACCTCCGCTACAATACAGGTGGCAATGTACATGACGAAGTACTGAAGTTCTTGAGCCAGCGTTCCTACCTGCAGTGGAAATACAGGGAAGGCTCGCTGACCAAGCAAAGCAATTTTGCCCCAAGCGACAAGCCCATCGTGCTGCTTACCAACGAGCAGTCGCTGAGCGATGCCGAAATGACCTCTGAAGGCTTCAGGGCACTTAAGCTGGGTAAGATCATCGGTAATGAAACCTATCGCTGGATCATCTTTACCAGCGGCATAGGCATGGTCGACGGCTCTTTTGTACGTATGCCGGCCTGGGGTTGCTATTCCCTCGAAGGCAGGAACCTTGAAACAAACGGTGTAAAGCCTGATATACTTGTCGTCAACTCTTTTGAAGACAAGATCAATGGCCGCGATCCGCAGCTCGATAAGGCGATCGATGAAATCATGAAACAGCTGAAATAAAGAGACCAATCATAGGACCGGGAGCTGGCCAGCCAGTTCCCGGTTTTTTATGCCCGTAAGCAGCATCCTCTAATCCGGGGATAAGGATCAACAGATATGGTGATTGGCAGCCGCTTGCTTTTAAGCCATTTTTGTCCTGCGATCAATAGGAGACATACAAGTTGGTAGTTAGTTTTTAGCATCACAATCCAAGCCCTCTTAAGCAAGGTAGACAGTAGCACGAACCCCGCCATCAGCGGGGTTTTGCTATTGAAGGGCAAACACGATGGTGCAGCAAAGGATTATCCGGCTTTACGCCGCATCAGCGATATTTGCGGTAAAACCGGTGCATACTGCAACCGGCAAAATAATCGACCAATGCAAACAGCAAAGCCCTCCCTGGAAGAAAGCCTTAAGCAGGCTTCAAACAGCTTTCATCCTGTAGTGCCCTTTAACAGTCAAATGAAACTGCTGCGCATGGATTTTACTGCGGCGAATACCGCGCTTAGCGATGCCATGCTCCAGGATACGGAAAAATTCACGGCTTATATAGATAGCCAGCTCCAGATGACCGGTGCGGCTTATGGTATCGGTGGATATAATGAGCACCGCACCATTTACAGCCGCTCCAGGGTATTTGATGAAGCCGGAGATGAAGGGCCGCGCCGGCTGCACCTTGGCATCGATATCTGGGGAAAGCCACATACCCCGGTAATGGCGCCCATGGATGGCGTCGTGCACAGCTTTGCCTTCAACGATGCATTTGGAGATTATGGCGCCACCATCATACTAAGTCATGTGATTGGAGGAATTTATTTTCACACGCTTTACGGTCATCTGGGTCTAGACTCAATCCGTAGCCTGCGGGAAGGACAGGTCATCAGGATGGGAGAAGCTTTCGCCGCATTTGGTATACCCGCTGAAAACGGCCACTGGCCACCACACCTGCATTTTCAGCTGGTGAAGGATATGCAGGGAAAAAAAGGCGATTATCCTGGTGTTTGCCGTTATTCCGTTCGCGAAGCTTACCTGCAGAACTGTCCCGATCCTGACCTCATGCTGGATATGATGAAATATGCAGGTTAAGATAACCGGGCCGGTCTTTGTTAAAACAGGTAAAGCCCCGAACAGACTGAAAAGCCTATCAGCAGGCTTAAGGAGGCGACAAGCAGCATGGCCCTGCCTGCCTCTCTTGATTCTTTGGGAATAATGACCAGAATGGAAACAAAAAGCTCAAGAAGGATGTAGATGAACCAATTGAGGAAATGCATCTCGTCAAAGAAGGCAGGAATCAGCAAAAGCAGGTTGATGATAGAGGTGATAAGAAAGGTTTTTTTGAATGTACTCATATCAGACTCATGGGTTATGCGATTATGATTGGAGCGGACAAAATCAATGCTTTATTCAGCGGCCAGTAAGTTCCATCAAGCGCTTCTCCTTTTCATCGCGGTAAAACAGGTTCATTGTTTCGAAAGGGATGACCCTTCCATCTTTATGCACAATGTGAACACAGCTTTTCTTGATCGCTCTTACATCAAAATCATAGGCGTCTATAAAACGCATGATGATAATGCGGAACAGGTTATTGTAGCCAAGGCCGGGAGCATAAATATCCGGCAGGCAGCACAGAAGCTGCTTGAAGTTCTCCTCCACGCGGTCAACCGAAATGCCGGTGCTGAAGATCTTCAGCATCTGTTCATGCAGCGCGGCATCCTGTTCATATACGATCGTATTGCGACTGTTATTGAGGAGATGAGCGGGGTCGACATACCGGGTCATCGGAAATACTTTTCCATTAAGCTTAAGGGCATAGCCCATCACTAAAGCATCAGGATTGCAGGGCACCGGGATAAGATCATTTGCCTCGAATACGTTTGTTTGGTCCAGTATGTTTTTTCTTACTTCGGTCAGCGTGATCCTGTCGGTGGAGGGATCAAAGTTGTCTGTTCTTCCGGCTATCTGCGTGGGTTGAAAGGTCACACCTCGCACACAAGGCTGCTGCAGTGCATATTCTATAATGCTTCCTACTTCGTCGTCGTTCAGCCCTTTTTGAAGCGTCACAACCAGGGTGGTGGAAAGGTTGAGCCGGTTGAGCTGCTCGATGGCCTTCATTCTCACCCTGCTAAGATCTTTGCCCCGCAGCTGTTCAAGAGCGGACGGCCTGAATGAATCGAACTGGAGATAAATTTCAAAATCCGGGGCGTAGCCCGCCAGCCTTTCTGCAAAGCCGGTATCCTGTGCGATCCTTATGCCATTGGTGTTTACCATCAGGTGCCTGATGGGCCGGGCTTTGGCTAGGTCGAGTATTTCAAAGAACTGCGGGTGAATTGTAGGCTCGCCGCCGCTGATCTGCACCACATCGGGATTGCCTTCGTTTGCAACAATGATATCCAGCATGTTTTCTACTTCCTCGAGGCTTCTGTGCCGGCCGTAGTGGGGAGAGCTCATAGAATAACAGGTAGGACAGCTCAGGTTGCACCGGTCGGTGATCTCGAGCACTGTAAGACAGCTGTGCTGCTCATGGTCTGCACAAAGCCCGCAATCATAAGGGCAGCCATAATGTGTTGCAGTATTGAATCTCAGAGGAATTTCGGAAGTCTTGTTATAGTTGCGTATGCTCTTGTAGTATTCAATATCGGTGGCGATCAGCACTTTTTGAAAGCCATGCTCTGTACAGGTTTTAAGCATGTATACTTTCTCATCTTCAAAAACGATCTTGGCATCCACGCGTTTAAGGCAGTGAGGGCATAGGCTGATGGTGAAATCGTAATATGTGTAAGAACGTTCAGGCATAAATGGTCAGTAATTTTTTTGGTCGGAGGATATACGGGCTGTAATAAAGCAGTCCGCCTGCACAGGCGAGCTGGATGGCCGACAGGCCTGCTGCGAGTTCATAATGGGGCTTGATAAGATCGAGCAGCAAACGGAAGGCCAGGTAAAGTATCATAAAAAGCTTGAAGAGTGCACCGGCCCGTAGCTGCAGTTTATTCTTTGCCAGGGCCAGGGCAGTCCAAGTGACAAAGAGATAAAAGATCTCGTACAGTGTTACAGGATGTCTTTTGAGCCCATCACCGAGATCCATGGCCCAGGGCAGGCTGCTGGCCGTTCCATAGGTCTCTTCATAAATTCCCATCGTGAAGCATCCCAGCCTGCCTATGATCAGCGCAAGGATCATGGGAAAAACAAAAAGATCACCAGAGGCCTTTGTTTCACCCATCAGTTTTTTGGTAAGCTCCACCCCGGCAAGGCCACCGAGGAATCCCCCAACCACCGTTTTATTGCTCAGTATATAGGTTAAGGGACTGGCTGCCTGCGCCAGCTCATAAGGTCTTTCAAGCAGTCCAACCAGCCTTGAACCCAGGAGCGCTCCGATAATGGCACCAATGATGACCGAAATACGGCTTGATGAAGAATAGAGATCGCCTTGTTTTTTTCTCAGGTAAATAAAATAGCGGAAGCCAGTGAAAAAAGCTGCAGCTTCCAGGACAGTATGAAGACTGATGCTGGTTGAACCGATATGGAAGCTGATAGGGAAATTCACTTTAGCCGATGGCATCAACCATTTAAGGAAGTTGATTAAGCAATAATGCCAATTTTCCCCGATAAATACAAACCGGGTATCGTTCAGCATACTCGGTTATTGTATCTGCCAGCTCAAATAAAAAAGCGAAGTGTGAAACACACTCCGCTTCTCATGTACTGCAGCGAAGATCAGCTTACAGCTTCTGTTTTTTCCGAGGCATAAACCGCCGCGAATATCCTGGCAAAGTCCTCGAGCTTGGTCTTGCCAATAACATCAGGACCTGATTTGCGGTAATCGCTGGTCATAATACCATTTCTCATAGCAGCACCCATTTCTACATAGTTGCGTGCAAACTCTTCGGGCAGGCCTGATTGGAGCATGCCTTCCAGGCTTTGCTCATCTGTAAAGAGAACCCAGGGCAGGTTAGGATTACCGATGGCTTGTCCGAGCACTTGTGCCACCTCACCTAATGAGCGCTCATCAGACGAGAGGTAGGCAACCGAATGGCCGGTGAAATCCAGTTGCTGCAGGAATGCCACTGCCGCGTCTGCGATATCGCCGGTGTGGGAAAGCACGATACTGGAGCCCTGATCTCCGAAGTTGCTGCCCAGGAGGCCCATAGAGCGGATCATGGAAATATTCCCGAAGAAATTGGCGAAGAAAAAGCCCGGGCGCAGGTGTTTGATGGCAACGCCTTCAAGCGAATTAAGAACCTGCTCTTCACGGTAAAGTCCGCTTACAGGGCCGCATCCCTCAGGCAGGTGAGCACCTATGCTGCTGAGGTTTACAACATACTTGATGCCGTTTGCTTTTATGGCAGCAGCATAGTTCTTTCCAACCTGCTCCATGTATGCTTTCCAATCTGTAGCCGCCCAGTTTGGAGGAACCATGGTATAAACGGCATCTGCGCCTTTGAAAGCCTCTGTAAGGAAAGAAGGATCTTCAACAGAGCCGATGGCTGACCTGGCGCCGGCGGCAATGAGGGACTGAAGATTTTTCTCGCTGCGGCCAATGACCGTTACCTGGTGACCTGCTGCCAGCAATTGCTCCACAATGGGCTTCGAGATGTTTCCGGCACCGCCGGTGATAACATAATTCATGTTGTTGGTTTTAATATTTGTATATACAATTGTTTGATCAAAAAAAATCAGCTGTCTATTTTATCTGCCATGCGGGCCATACTGGCCACAAGTCTTTGCGTTTCCTCGCAGCTGGCCAGGTTGCCGCAGAGCTTACCGAATTCCGCTACGCATTCCTTCATTTTCGGCCATAATTCCCTTGCTTTGGGCGTGGGATATACATTTGTCACCTTGCCCTCAGCAGTGCGTACGACCAGCTTTTTTTCCTCCAGCTTTTCTATCAAACGGGTTACCGTGCTGGGCTGCAGCTGCAAATGCTCGGAAAGGAAACCAGGTTGGAGTCCGGGCTCCTCCAGCACCATCAGCAACAGGTAGGCATGGCTGGGTGGCAGGTCCAGTTTCTTCCAAACACCCTGGGCAAGCTTCTCCGTCTTGCGGGCAAGGGCATTAGCCGTGAAATAGATACAGCCGTTGAATTTACTGGATGAGGTTTTCATTAGCGGATCGAAGGTAAATCTTTTTTATTTGTATGTGCAAATAAAATTTTTGAGTACTTCCTTAACAAGCTTTGCCCTTTAAAAAGCGTACATTTACGGATGTCAAATCCCAACCTTCAAGGTGATAAGGACCAGCTGAGCCCGGCGGATAAGGAGTTTGAAAATGGCATCCGGCCGCGGCAGATCGAAGATTTTTCTGGGCAAAGCCAGGTGATTGAAAACCTGATCATTTTTATCAAGGCGGCCAAGATCAGGGGTGAAGCCCTCGACCATGTGCTGTTTCACGGTCCGCCGGGATTGGGCAAGACCACGCTTTCCCGTATTGTGGCCAATGAGCTTGGGGTGAGCATCAAGGAAACCTCGG
Organism: Flavisolibacter sp.; assembly: GCA_035761965.1. Lineage (GTDB taxonomy): Bacteria > Bacteroidota > Bacteroidia > Chitinophagales > Chitinophagaceae > Flavisolibacter. Next base: position 6,726 of record DASTPZ010000027.1, read on the forward strand.
GGCCTGTGATTGAAAAGCCGGGAGACCTGGCTGGTCTGCTGACGGGTCTCGAACCCAATGATGTGCTTTTTATAGATGAGATACATCGCCTGTCGACGGTAGTGGAGGAATACCTGTACTCTGCCATGGAGGATTATAAGATCGATATCATGATCGACAGCGGCCCTAATGCCCGCAGCATCCAGATCAACCTGAACCCATTCACTCTCATTGGCGCGACCACCCGCAGCGGTTTGCTGACGGCACCGCTTCTTTCCCGTTTTGCCATTAAATCGAGGCTTGAATATTATACAGCCGACACGCTTCAGAAGATCCTGCTTCGTTCTGCTGATATCCTGCAGGCAGAGATATCATCCGATGCTGCGGGTGAGATCGCGCGTCGCAGCCGGGGCACGCCCAGGATCGCTAACGGACTTTTGCGCAGGGTAAGGGATTTTGCCCAGGTGCTGAACGATGGCCGGATCGACCTCGGAATTACCCAGCATGCTCTGAAGGCCCTTAATGTGGATGAGCATGGCCTTGATGAAATGGACAACCGCATTCTTTCGGCTATCATCGAAAAATTCAAAGGGGGACCGGTAGGAATAACTACAATTGCAACAGCAGTGGGAGAGGAGCCCGGTACGCTCGAAGAGGTTTATGAGCCCTTTCTTATTCAGGAAGGTTTTATCAAGCGCACACCCAGGGGCAGGGAAGCTACGCATAAGGCCTATGAGCATATTGGCAAAATACCTCCCAGCGGGTTCACACATGGCACGCTGTTCAGCTGAGGCATAAACACGCGGTATGGCGAAGCACCTGTCAAAAGCAGGCGCTTCCTTTAGTTCCGCCCGCCGGCATTACTGCTGTACCACCAGCCTGAAACCGTTACCGTGAATGTTTACGATCTCGATATTAGGATCATCCTTCAGATACTTCCTGAGCTTGGCAATGTAAACATCCATGCTTCGTCCGTTAAAATAAGTGTCGCTGCCCCAAATGCGCTTCAGTGCTTGCTCACGGGGAAGCAGGTCGTTCATATGTTCGCAGAGCATTTTCAGGAGCTCATTCTCTTTTGGTGAGAGGGTCTGGGTCTTGCCGTCGTGCGAAAGCTCACGAAGCTTTGGATTGAAATGATAGGAGGCAAGGTCGAACTCCCTGTTCTCCGCCTCGCGGTTCAGCTCCTCGTTGCGTTTGAGGATGGCCTTGATCTTGTGCAGCAGCACCTCGCTGTCGAAAGGCTTGGTAATATAGTCGTCCGCTCCGAGCTTGTAGCCCTGGATAATGTCTTCCTTCATGGTCTTGGCGCTAAGAAAGAACAGCGGTATGTCGGGGTTGATATCTCTTATCTCTTCTGCCAGTGTAAACCCATCCATATTGGGCATCATCACATCGAGAAGGCAAAGGTCGAACTGTTCGCGTTGAAAAGCGGCCAGGCCCAGTCGGCCATCGCGCTCAAGGGTCACATCATAATCATTGAGCTCCAGGTAATTCTTTAGTACACTTCCTAAATTCGGATCGTCCTCGCATAATAAAATTTTAGCTTTCTTTTCTGCCATGATTGATGGTTTTTTAATTGAACAATAAAATTAAACTATTTCAATTAACCAGATTTCCGTTTGTCCCACAGGGTTACAGCCGCTTTTTCCTTTCTCTTCTTAATTTTGCCGGCCAATCCATAGACGATGCTCATTACTCCGGACAACAAACTGAAAAAACTCATCATCATTGGTGACCGTGTGCTCATCCGTCCAACCCGTCCGCACGAAAGAACCGAAAGCGGACTTTACCTGCCTCCCGGCGTACAGGAAAAGGAGAAAGTGCAACAGGGTTATATCATAAAAATCGGGCCCGGCTATGCTATACCGATGCTGGCAGAAGACGAGCCATGGAAGGCACAGGAGGAACAGGTTAAATATGTTCCGCTCCAGGCAAAGGACGGCGACCTCGCTATTTTCCTATTAAGCGGTGCGACAGAGATTATGTACCAGGGTGAGCGGTATTTTATTGTTCCGCAAAGTGCCATCCTGATGCTGGAGAGGGATGAGGAGCTGTAGACGCAGCAGCACACAGCCGGTCGATACCCGGTATGCCATCTGTACCCGGATGCAGATCCAATGCAAAAGCGGTATCAGGCCGTTATCCTTGCATTGATATAGTGTTCCTTAACGCGGCTCACAAGGTCGTTATAGTCAAAAGGCTTTTGCATGAAATCATCGGCATGAGAATATTTGATCATGCCCTGGTTGCAATCTTCTCCCGACATCATGATCACGCGGATATAGCTGGTGTCAGGGTCGTTCTTCAGCTGGCTGCAGAACTGGTAGCCATTCTGCTCCGAAAGACAAACATCCATAAGGATCAGCACCGGCTTGTGTATCCTGATCTTCAATTCGGCCTCTTCCACCGAGGAGGCCAGTACGGTCTCGTATCCCTGTCCCTTAAGGATGATCTGCACGATCTGTAGAAGATCCCTGTTGTCATCGAGTAGCAGGATTTTTTGAGAATATAACACGGTCTTGATTTTCGCGAGTATATTCAAATACCTTTCCAAAAATTCATAACCTGGATTCTCAACAACTTATCTGTCCCGTCCGAATGCAAAGAACTGCCCTGATACCGGTTTTTGATCTTTGTTAACTTATTGTAAAACAATGTTTTATGTGCCTGTTGCCGGATGCTAAGCCAAACCCGCCGCTTGTTATTTTCCAGTTAACCGGCTGTTTTTTTATTGCCGGAAGCGGGCTGCAGATAAATACCGGCTGGCCTTTTATTTAGCCGCGTCTTCGTTCCTGGCTGCGGAACAATGCTCAAAAAGCCCTTAAACTGCCGGCCATTTGCTAATTTCCCGCCATGGCAAATAAGGAACAGTTTACGGAGGCCGTCCGGAACGGCTATAGTTTTAAGGGAGAGACCATCCGCATCGGAAGGGCCGTATGGAATGGCCAGGTGGTGGAAGGCGCAGATCTTTTTCTTCCCCTGGGCACCATGAACCGGCACGGGCTGATCGCCGGCGCTACTGGTACCGGCAAGACCAAGACGCTTCAGCTCATCAGTGAGGGGCTCAGCGATGCGAGCGTGCCTGTTCTCCTGCTTGATATTAAGGGAGACCTGAGCGGCCTGGCTGCACCGGGCACTGTCAATAGCAGGATCACCGAGCGAAGCACTGCGCTTAGCATCAGCTACCAGCCCCAGGGCTACCCGGTGGAATTGCTCAGCCTCAGCAACCGGCCAGGCGTTAAGCTCCGGGCAACCGTAAGCGAGTTCGGACCGGTGCTCCTGTCCAAGATCCTTGGACTTAACGATACCCAGGGCGGTATAGTGGCCCTCATATTTAAGTACTGCGACGATCATAAACTGCCCCTGCTCGATCTGAAGGATTTCATCAAGCTGCTGCAATTCATTTCCAATGAAGGCAAGAAAGAGATTGAGAAGACCTATGGAAAGATATCCTCTACCTCAACAGGCACGATTCTGCGCAAGGTGATCGAGCTGCAGCAGCAGGGCGCGGATAGTTTCTTTGGAGAAAGAAGTTTTGATGTTGAAGACCTCATGCGCATAAGCGATGAAGGCAAGGGCATCATTTCCATTCTTAGGGTGACCGAACTGCAGGACAGGCCCAAACTTTTTTCAACCTTTATGCTCCAGTTGCTGGCAGAGCTTTATGCCGGCTCGCCCGAAGAAGGTGACCTCGACAAGCCCAAGCTCGTCATCTTTATCGACGAAGCCCACCTGATCTTCAATGATGCTTCTGACACGCTCCTGCAGGAAATCGAAAATATAGTCAAGCTTATCCGCTCCAAGGGTATCGGTGTATTTTTCTGCACGCAGAACCCGATGGACATACCCGCCCCAGTGCTCTCACAGCTTGGTCTCAAGGTGCAGCATGCGCTCAGGGCCTTCACAGCGGCCGACCGCAAATCGATCAAGCAGGCGGCAGAGAACTACCCCGAAACAGGGTTTTACGAGGTAGATGAATTGCTGACACAGCTCGGCATAGGAGAAGCACTGGTAACCATGCTGAACGAAAAAGGAATTCCTACACCCCTCGTACATGCCATGCTGGCCCCGCCGCGCAGCAGGATGGACGTGCTCACCGAGGAAGAGGCAGCGGCCATCACGGCCCGTTCCAAAATAGCGGCCAAATACAATGAGTCCATCGATTCGGAAAGCGCCTACGAGATCCTTAACCGCAAGCTGGACGCAGCCGCACAGCAGGCAGAGGAAGAGGTAGAAGAGAAAAAGACAGTTAAAAAAGAAAAGGAAACCTCGGTTTTCGACAACCCTATCGTAAGAAGCGCCGGCCGTACAGCCGCTACCATCATTACCCGGTCGCTGCTTGGTGTACTTGGTCTTGGTGGCAGCACAAGAAGAAGGAAAAAGAGCGGGTTTTTTTTATGAGCCTTAAGGTCAATGTTATTTTAAGCTGAGCAGGCCTTTGCTGTCGAACCTGATCTTATTTTCGGCCTGCAGGAACTCAAGCACCTTCCAGGTTTTCTCCTTTTTTACATTGCCCATGAGCTCGAGCAACTCGAGGGCAGTGAGCTGTTTTTGAGAGAGCTTCTGCCTGATGATGCCTGATATCCTTTCAAATTCTTCCGCGCTGAGAGTGCCGGCTTTTTTTTGCAGGCAATTGTCGCAGGTGCCGCAATCCTGCGCATGCTCATCGCCAAAATACCGGCTGATCATGCTGCTGCGGCAGCCGGCCGTGCACGCGTACTGGATCATTTGCTCTACACGCTTTACAAAGGTTTCCTTCCTTTTCTTATAGGGAAGGAGGTTGAATAAAAGCTCCTTGGCGGGTACGCGATGTTTAAGAAATATTATCTGCGGCTCTTCGTGCTGTGGTGAATAGCTGATGATGCCATAGGAGGATATGGAAGCCAGCTGTTTTTTGATCTCGCCTTCTTCCTTCTTCATCAGCCTTGCGATAAGGTTCTCGGAGATGAACACGGGGAAATCGAATATGCCTCCATAGGTTCTCAGCAGGGCTGTAAGCAGGGGCTCGTGCTGGGGATAGGTTTTTTCAAATTCATACAGCCCGCTTTTTGAGGTGGTGAACATGAGCGTGGCCGGGGAAAAATTCCTCTCGTTAAACTGCAGCCACCCGTCCTGCTCCAGGGCTTTAAGACAGTACAGGGCCTCCATGCTGTTGAGGCCGAAATTGCGGATGAATTCATCAAACCTGAAGCCATAGCTTTTATACTCTCCCGTATAGGACGGTATCTGCAAAAAATTGACAAGGGCATGGTAAACCGCCCTGATCTTTTCGAGCGGCGGAAAGCGCGTTGCCTGGAGCGCCTGCAGCTCTGTTATATCCTTATCGTTATACAGCAGCACGGCATAGGCTTTTTTGCCGTCGCGCCCGGCCCTTCCCGCTTCCTGGTAATAGTTCTCGAGGTTATCGGGCATATCGGCATGTACAACAAGGCGTACATCGGGCTTGTCGATGCCCATGCCAAAAGCATTGGTGCATACCATTACCCTTACTTTGTTCTCGATCCAATCCTTTTGCCTTTCGTTTCGCTCGGCTGCCGGCAGGCCCGCATGGTAATTGCTGGCTGCTATGCCTTGCAGCTGGAGCAGGTTCATGATCTCGCTGGTCCGTTTGCGGCTTTTGCAGTATACGATGGCGGTGCCGGGTACTTTTGAAATGATCTCGCTGAGCCTGGCCTGTTTTGAATCTACCCGGAACGCGCTGTAAGAAAGGTTCTTTCTTTCGAACGATTGCCTGAATACCGAAGGCTCCTTCAGCTCAAGCCTCGCACAGATGTCTGCCTGGACGGGCGGTGTTGCCGAAGCGGTAAGGGCCAGCACCGGCACCTGGGGAAGCTCTTTCCTCAGTTCTGCAATGCGCAGGTAGGAGGGCCTGAAATCGTATCCCCATTGTGAAATGCAATGAGCCTCGTCTATGGCGATCAGGTTTACATTGAGCGCAGGCAGGAACTCGTTAAAGAGGGAGGTCTCCAATCTTTCAGGCGATACATAAAGAAATTTGAAATAGTCGTGGGTCGCATTCCTGAGGGTTTGCACCACGTCGGTACGCTTCATGCCTGAATGAATGAGCAATGCGGGTATATCGCGTTTTTTGAGGTTGTCTACCTGGTCTTTCATCAATGCGATAAGCGGCGATACCACGATGCAGATGCCGGGCCTGGCAAGGGCAGGAACCTGGAAGCAAATCGATTTTCCTCCCCCGGTGGGCAGGATGGCCAGTGTATCGCGGCCCGAAAGCACATTCTCGATGATGTCCTGCTGCAATAGCCTGAATCCGTCATAACCCCAATACTGCTTCAGTATGTCGTTCACACCAGCCATGCTGCAATGTAGCTATTTACCGCTGATCGAGCAATTGGCGGCAGGCAGCGGACAGGTCGGTGGTCGCCTTCACTTCTTCGGCAGTGCTCATGCCCAGTTCTACCAGTATTTCGATGGCTGCGTCTATAACTACAAGGGCCTGGAGCGCCTTTGCCAACGGCTTTTTTCTTTTTTTGCTTTTGCCAAAGCCTTTGCGGGCAATGCTGAGATGCGCCTGAAGAGCGGCGGAGCGAATGTAACGGGTAAAATTTGTTCTTTCAGATTCGGGAAGATCATGGGTGAGCGCATAGCAGGAAATAACCAGCTTTTTGGAAAGATCGTAAAGCTCCAGGTTTTTAAGCAAAGGCTTTTTTGGCATGGTGATATGCATACTCGGGGGCGGCGAAAGTAAATCAATTCCGCCGGCCTCGGTCACCTGCATATTTCACTTTATGCAGAACTGGCCGTACTCTCAGTTTCAGAGCCGGGTCTAATCCACTTTTTTTACAAAAAGCCGTACCGAGTTGATGGCCAGCACTACATCGCTAAGTCCCATGATGAGTGCGCCATAGGTAGGTCCGTAAGTACCCAGAAAGCCCAATGCCGCCACCGGTATGGCAACGATATTGTAAGCAAATGCCCAGAAGAGGTTTTGTTTGATGGTGATATAGGTATGGCGGCCGAGCCCAAGAGCCTGGGGCAGCTTGCGCAGGCCACCGTTCATCAGCACTACCTGGGCGCTTTGCATGGCCAGCTGTGAGGCTTCGCTCATAGATACACCAATAGTGGCTTTGGCCAGCGCAGGTGCGTCGTTGATGCCATCACCCACCATAACGGTAGGCTGTTCTTTTGCAAGCCTTTCGATCTGTTTCAGCTTCTGCTCCGGGCTTTGCTCGGCAATCACTTCGCCTATGCCCAACGCATCGGCCAGCTGCTTCGACTTCCGGTTGCGATCGCCGGTCAGCAGGATGGTCCTGATCCCTCTCGATTGCAGGTACTTGACAACACCCGCGGCCTCGGGCCTGATTTCATCAACCAGGTCGATCCAGCCGATGAGCTGGCCATTCTTGAGCACATAGATGTTGTGGCCATCGTCGTTGGTGTGTTCCGCTGCCAGCGTGTAGGAACCGAGGGCATAGCTGTTGCCCTCCATATCGGTAGCGAACATGCCCCTGCCTTTTACCTCTTCGATCTTTTTCCAGCGTATATCCTGCTTTGATCTCCATTCAGAAGCTATGCTTTTTGCCAGCGGGTGGTTAGAATATTTTTCAAGCGAATAAACGATCCGCCTGAAGCTTTCTTCATCCATCGAGGGATGCTGGTAGCCGGCAACCTTGAACTTACCTGTGGTGAGTGTGCCTGTTTTATCGAAAACTACCTGCCGGATGTTTTTAAAAAGCTCGAGGCTCCTGGCATTCCTGAACAATATGCCGTTTCGCGCACCTCTTCCGAGCCCTACCGCTATAGCCGCCGGTGTTGCCAGTCCCATGGCACAGGGGCAGGCTATCACCAGCACCGCGATGCTGCGAAGCAGCGAAGGGCCGAACTCACCCAGCACGATCCAGTTGCCGATGAGGGTAACCAGGGCGATGCCCAGCACCACGGGTACAAATATGGCACTGATCCTGTCTGCCATCTGCTGCATAGGCGGCTTTTCGCCCTGTGCTTTTTTGACCAGCTCGAGTATGCCGGATAATACGGTATCGTTGCCGGCGGCCGTTACCTGGGCCTTGAGACTGCCTTCTTCCACAATGCTGCCGCCGATGATGTGATCCTTTGCTTTTTTATGTACGGGTGTGCTTTCGCCGGTCAGCAGCGATTCGTTCAGGTGTGCCTCTCCCCAGAGTATCTTGCAATCCGCCGGCACCTGCTCGCCTGTTCTCACCAGTACGAGGTCGCCTACCTTCAGCTGTGTGTTCTCTATTGGGAAGATCACCTCTTTGTGCTGGTCGTCGAAGGCAATCATATTGGCCATTACCTTCTGCGATTTCACCAAGGCTTTGAGCGCTTTTTGTGTCGAGGAGATGGAAGCGTCCTCCATATAGTTGCCAAGAAAGACAAGGGTGATGATGGTGGCAGCTGTTTCGTAGAACATATAGCCGGGGCCCAGGTTCAGCAAGGTGCCTGCGAGGCTGTAGGCAAAGGCCGAAGTAGCGCCTATGGTTATCAGCACATTCATGTTCGGAAGCCCATTGCGAATGCTTTTTATGGCGGAGCGGCCGAAATAGGTCATGCCTGTAATGAACACAGGCAGGGTGAGTGCAAGCTGTACCCATTGGTTCATCAGGAAATGGATATGCAATCCGGGTATCATATGCAGCATGAGCACCAGCGAAAAGGGGAGACAGAACCAAAAGCGCTGCAGGTTGCTGGATAAAAAACGTTTGGGTCTTTCCTCGCCGGTATGCCCGTTCGATTCGACGCGGTAGCCGAGCGTTTCTATGCCCCTGGCCACCTGCTCGGAGGTCTTGCCGCCATTGAGCTCAAAGGAAACCCCGCCGTCGATCGTATTCACCGATATGTTCCGGGCTCCCTGGTTCTGGAGGTATTTGTTGATGGTGAGCGCGCAATTGGCGCATGTCATTCCTTCTATTTTCCACTCTATCTTTTCCATTGCTATCGAGATATTGGCCTGGTGCAAATTTAGCCAGCGATGCGCGGCACAAGGGCGGGAAAGGGGGTTTATCTTTTCAACGCTGTTGCAAACCACCGTTAAATTTCGATGGCTTTTACATCGGAGATGGCTGAAAGTGCAAAGGGTTTCTTTCTTAGGTTTGCAACATGGAGTTTGTTATATCCTTAACAGGCATGGATGAATTTGCCCGGCAGTTCTGGGCCATGGCCGGCGATAAAAAAAGATATGCTTTTCATGGCCAGATGGGTGCCGGCAAGACCACGGTCATTACAGCCCTCTGCCGCGAAAAAGGCGTAAGGGACGGGCTTTCCAGCCCCACTTTCTCGATCATCAATGAGTATGAAGCTGCCGGCGCCAGGCTCTATCACATCGATCTTTACCGCCTCAAGGACGAACAGGAAGTGGTCCAGGCAGGGGTAGAGGATTGTCTCTACAGCGGGTTTGTTTGCATGGTTGAATGGCCTGAAAAGGCTCCCGCACTATTCGAGGAAGGAACCGTGCATGTTTTTATAGAGCCCTTGTCCGATACCGAGCGAAAGATTAGTATTCAGCTGCCGTAGACCGTAAGGCGCCGCTTTTCTGCTCAGGGTGGTTTTTGGGAATAGCTTGCCGCTGCGGGGCTTTGAGTATCAAATAACAATCGTAATTTGTAGCCAATTTTGATCGGACCCGCATATGGCGCAAATGAAACCCATCGTAAGTACCTCATTCAGCTACGAAACCCTGGAAGAAACCCTTGATATAAAGCCTAAAGGCGCACAGCTTCACATTGGCATACCCAAGGAGATCGCCTTCCAGGAAAACCGGATAGCCCTTACCCCGGATGCCGTTAGCGTGCTGGTAAGCAATGGCCACGAAGTAACGATCGAGCACAATGCGGGCGAGGCGGCCCATTTCGCCGACAAGGATTACAGCGAGGCCGGGGCGCGGATCGTGTACAACAGGGAAGAGGTATACAAGGCGCCTATCCTGGTCAAAAGCGCACCCGTGGTGGAAGAAGAGCTGCCCCTGCTGCAGCAAAGCCAGATGATCATTTCACCCATCCATCTCAGTGTGCTGAAAGCCGAGCTCCTGCAAAAAATGATGGACAAGCGGATAACCGCAATCTCTTTCGAAAACCTGAAGGACGATAGTGGTACCTATCCCATCGTAAGGAGCATGAGCGAAATAGCAGGCAGCGCCGTCATGCTCATTGCGGCCCAGTACCTCAGCTCTGCCAACCATGGCAAGGGTGTGCTGTTGGGTGGCATATCAGGCATAGCACCTACAAAGGTCATTATCATCGGCGCAGGAATCGTTGGCGAGTACGCCGCAAGGGCAGCACTGGCCCTGGGTGCGTCGGTAAAGGTTTTCGACAACAGCGTATACAGGCTCAAGCGCCTGCAGAACAATATCGGCCACCGCTTGTGGACCTCTGTTATTGAGCCGCGCATGCTGGCCAAGCAGCTAAAGACCTGCGAAGTGGCCGTTGGCGCCCTCGGCTCCGAAAGCGGCCGAACGCCGGTTGTGGTGACCGAAGAAATGGTGAGCAGCATGCGTACCGGCAGCGTTATCATCGATGTGAGCATAGACCGTGGCGGCTGCTTCGAGACCGCCGAGATCACAACCCACGAAAGCCCGATCTACCTCAAGTACGGCGTTATTCACTATTGTGTGCCCAATATACCATCTGGTTTTGCGCGTACGGCCTCACAGGCCATCAGCAATGTGCTCATGCCCCTGCTGCTGGAAGCCGGCGACGACGGCGGCTTTGAACGCATGGTCTGGCACCAGATCCATTTGCGTAGTGGCATCTACATGTTCAAGGGCGCACTCACGAATTTTTACCTGAGCGAGCGGTTCAATCTCAAGTATACCGATCTTAACCTGCTCATTGCCAGCCAGCGCTAATTCCCGGCCATGCCATCAGATCTGCTCAAGAGGTTCGGTCGGATAACATCCAGCACCACCTATCTGCCCGAGGTAGATGGATTGCGGTTCCTGGCTATCTTTTCCGTGGTGGCCATCATGCACATCCCTCATTACCTGGATGAGAAATTCTTTGGCAACAGGCTTACCGAAGACAGCTACTGGGGCAGCTTCTTCTTTGGCGGCGGTTCGGGCGTTCCGCTGTTCTTTATGATCAGTGGCTTTATCCTCAGCCTGCCTTTTGCCCGCTGGCATATGCAGGCAAAAGAAAGGGTAAGCTTAAAGCGCTATTACCTGCGGCGGCTTGCAAGACTGGAGCCACCCTATCTTATCGTGCTATTGATACTTTTTGCCGCACAGGTATGGCTGATGGATATGTACGGCTTCCGGGAGTTGCTTCCCCATCTGCTGGCTTCCGCTGTCTATCTTCACACGTTGGTCTATCATTCGTTTTCCCTCGTTCTGCCTGTTGCCTGGTCGCTTGAAGTGGAAGTGCAATTCTATTTGCTGGCTCCTCTTTTCTTTTTGCTTTTCAGGATAAGGAATGTTGTGCTGCGCCGGAGTATCCTGCTGGTTATTATCCTGGCGGGTATTGTCTGGTGGTTCGACGACTGGGGGCTTCCCCATCTGTTCAAATTCCTGCATTTCTTTTTTATGGGCATGCTGCTGGCAGATCTTCATTCCAACGGGTATGCTCTTTTCAGGAACAGGGCGCTGGGGCTAACCGTAGGACTGGTTTCGCTTGCCGTTTATTTTTTCCTGCACCGGTTTCATTATTTTCCAACCTACTTCCTGCATATTGCTTCCATGTTCTTCCTGTTTCATAGCGTTCTTGCTAATGGCACGATGAAAAAGCTGTTTTCTTTAAAAGGCTTTGCCCTGATCGGTGGCATGTGCTATTCGATCTACCTGCTTCATTTTGCGGTGATATCGGCAGTTGGGCAGCTGATGTCTTTCAAGATAGAGGGACCGGTCGAAGCAATTGCGGCCGGGTTGGTGCTGGCGGTGTCGGTATTGCTGGTGTCGGCTGTTTTTTTCCTGCTGGTGGAAAAGCCTTTTATGCGAACTGCCATCAGCGGGCGGGCGAAGGCTTGAGATCGGTCATGCTGATCTTTTCCCTGCAAAAGCTGTACTCCACCTCATCGTTCGAGCATACCACGACCAGCCGGTCAAGGCAGTAAGCATTGATCAGGGAATGATAAAGATCGATGCCCTTGCTGTCGAGATTGCTGCAAGGTTCGTCAAGCAACAGGATAGCGGTGTCGGAAAAAATGGCCTGTGCGAGCTTTACCCTTTGCTTCATGCCCGAGGAATAAAAGCGGATCTGCTTGTCTGCCGATGCTTCCAGCCCGATCTCACCGATGATACCGCTCACAGAATGCCCTTTGATGAAAGGCTTGAAGCGGTTGTGAAAAGAAAGGAATTCAACAAGGGTCATTTCCTCGATTACATCGAGATAGGGCGCGCAGAATGAAGTTTCTGCATGGAGGTTGTCGGCAGTAAGCGAAGCGGCATTTTTATCGAAGGATATGCTGCCCTCGCTGAGCTGGAGCATGCCGCCAAGGCATTGCAAAAAGGTTGATTTGCCCGAGCCATTGGGTCCTGTTACGGCATAAGCATTGGCTTTGCTGAATTCGAGATTCGTTTTCCTGAATATCCATTCCCGGTTAAAGCGTCTTCCTGCGTTGGAAAGCTTAATCCTCATCCACCGAGCTTTTGGAGAAACGTTTGATGACCCCGATCTTGGAGTCCTGGATGAACTGGAGAATCTCAGACTTGATCTCGCCCTCGGGCACTTTTTCCTTAACGAGGTTGATGCCGGAGGTTGTGCTGTGGTTGCCCACGAAAAGGAGATGGTATATCTGGGAAATGGTTTCGATCTGGTGATGCGGGAAGTTGCGGCGGTGAAGGCCCACGACATTGATGCCCATATAGCTGATAGGCTCGCGCGCGGCTTTTACATAGGGCGGCACATCCTTTCGTATAGCGCTCTGCCCGCCAACATAAGCATGCTTGCCGATGCGCGTGAACTGCTGAACCCCGCAAAGTCCGCCGATGATGGCATAATCGCCCACTTCTACGTGGCCGGCCAGTTGTACCCCGTTGGCAAGGATCACATGGTCGCCAACGATACAATCGTGCGCCACATGCGAATAGGCCATAAGCAGGCAATGACTGCCCACAACGGTCTTCCATTTGTCCTTGGTGCCCCGGTTCACCGTAACGCCCTCGCGAATGGTCGTATGATCCCCGATCTCGGCGGTGGTTTCTTCACCCGCATATTTAAGATCCTGCGGGATACCGCCAATAACAGCGCCCGGAAAAATGCGGCAATGCTTGCCAATACGGCTATGGGGCATCACCACCACGTTGGACATGATGTGTGTATCATCGCCGATGACCGCATTTTCATAGATGACCGCAAAGGGATCCACCGTAACATTGTTGCCGAGTTTTGCATTGGGATGAATGGACGCCAGCGACGAGATCATACTTTTACTTTGGGTTTCTTTACAATTTGTGCCACTAAATCAGCTTCTGCAACTATTTTATCACCGACAAAAATAGTCCCTTTCATTTCACAAATACCACGGCGCACCGGATTCATTAATTCCATCTTAAGAATCAGGGTATCGCCCGGAACTACTTTATTCTTGAATTTACAATTATCTATCTTCAGAAAATAGGTATCGTAATCATGGTCGGGATCATCTGGAATGGTGAGGATACCACCGGTTTGGGCCAGGGCCTCGACCTGCAGCACGCCCGGCATTACGCAGTTGCCGGGGAAATGCCCCTGGAAGAAATGCTCGTTATAGGTAACGTTCTTGACGGCCACAACATGTTTTTCCGTAAGCTCTATCACCTTGTCGATCAGCAGGAAGGGGTAGCGGTGCGGGAGCTTTTTCTCGATCGCATGCACATCGTATACCGGAGGGGTATTGGGATCATACCCTGGTACCAGCTGCTTGTTCTTGTATTTTTTGAGATGCTCCTTGATCTTTTTGGCAAAGGCCACATTGCTTGAATGGCCGGGCCGGTTGGCAATGATATGCGCTTTGAATGGGATGCCTACCAGGGCCAGGTCGCCTACCACGTCGAGCAGCTTATGTCTCGCAGGCTCGTTGGGGAAACGGAGGTCGAGGTTGTTCAGGATACCGCCCTCGTTCACTTTTACATTCTCTTTTTTAAAAACCTTGGAGATCCTTTTTACCTGGTCCTCGGTAACCGGCTTATCTACCACCACGATGGCATTGTTGATATCGCCACCCCTGATAAGGTTGTGTTCGATCAGGTATTCAAGCTCATGGAAAAAGCAGAAGGTGCGGCAGGGTGCGATCTCCTCGTTGAACTCCGATATATGCCTAAGTGCCGCATGCTGTGTTCCAAGCACGGGTGAATTGAAATCGATCAGCGTATTGATGCGAAAATCATGATAGGGCAGGGCTACCATCTCCACTTTCTTATCACCGTCGCTGAAAGTAATATTGTGCTGGAGCGTATAGTAGATCTTGGCGGCGTCCTGCTTGTGAACACCGGCCTGCTGGATGATCTCGATAAAAGGCACCGAGCTTCCGTCGAGTATGGGCACTTCGGCCCCGTTGATCTCGATCAAGGCATTGTCGACCTGGTTGCCCACGAGGGCTGCCATCAGGTGTTCAATGGTGCTCACGCGGGCACCATTAGACTCGATGGTCGTGCTGCGGGTGGTGTCCACCACATTGTCCACATCTGCTTTTACGCTGGGGGCGCCTTCCAGGTCTATTCTTTTGAAAACTATGCCTGTATTGGGTTCGGCAGGTTTAAGGGTCATCTGCACATTTTGCCCTGTATGGATACCAACCCCACTGATGCTGATGGCGGAAGCCAGTGTGTGCTGGAAATCAGAACAAGTATTGGTCAACTGCATTCGGCGAAAGTAGTAAATATGACGAAAGTGTGAATGATTCCCCCCATCCGTATGCTTTTTGAAGCTTAATTTTGCGGTCTTGATGCAACAATCTATTCTTTCCAGTGGCTTTTATCCCGAGAGAGCGGGGGTGGGGACAGAACTCGTTTTTGAGGCTGACAGCCAGATCCCCGGCTCGGTGCAGTACTCGATCAGGCGATATGCCCGTCCAAAGAACTGGCTGGCGGATGATGTGGGGGTGATCAATTACCAATACCAGCCTTCGCGGCCGGAAGGTAATTTACTCGAGCTTCGTTTCTGCACCATCGGGAATATGTACTGCCGCCGCGACCAGAAAGAGTGCGGCCAGTGCAGGGCCAATGCCTCGTTTCATTGCGAGGACAAGGTGGAAAGCGTGGATTTTCTAAGTTTTGTTTTTTCTTCAACGCTGCTGGAGCAGTTTGTACGGTCGCGCATGAGCAGCAATACCCTTAGCGAGGATATCCTTTCATTCAGGCACAAGCAGTCTTTTGTAAAGACCGTTTCGCTTTGCAGCCGCACGCGTATGGCGCTGGAAAGCCTGCTCAACCACAGCTATACAGGCAACCTGGAGAATATCTTTATCAATGCTCAAACACAGATGCTGCTGCTTTACAGCCTCGACTGCCTAGAGGCCAAGGAGATCGATGTGGTCACCTATAAATTCCTGGCAAATGAGGCGGACAGGGAAAAGATAAGCCGCGCCAGGGAAATCCTCCTCCAGCATATCGGGGAGCCCATTACCATCAAGGAGCTCAGCCGTAAGGTTGCCATCAACGAATGTTACCTGAAAAAAGGTTTCAAGGAAATGTTCGGCACCACCATTTTCGATTTTTATCAAAGCCAGCGGATGGAGCATGCCAAATACCTTCTTTACGAAAAAGGCCTTACGGTTACCGAAGTATCGGTGATGCTTGGTTATTCATCCATTTCTCACTTCTCCACGGCATTCAAGAAACATACCGGCCTTAAGCCCTGTGAGCTGCTGCTGCGGTAAAACTCCGGAAGGGCGGTTAAACAGGTTATCGAACCTGCAGGGCCGCGGAAACGGAATTTTAGTCATATTTTTCAAACTCTAAACCCACAGATGCTCACTGTTATTGCCGGTACCGTTGTTTTGGCCATGGTGCATGCCCTCATCCCCAACCATTGGCTGCCCCTCGTTGCCGTGGCAAGGGCCGAGCAGTGGAAGGCAAGGGAAGTAACCACCATTACTTTTTTGTCTGCCCTGGCCCATGTGCTCGGAACAGTGGCGCTTGGCCTGGTGCTGGGCATGATCGGGAAAGAGCTGAAAGAGGACTATGGCCATGCCATCCAGGTGGCTTCTTCGGTGCTGCTGATTGTATTTGGGCTCATTTATTATACGGTCAATCTTCCCCATCATCATCACAGCTCGCAGAAGGACGTGGCCCGCTACAAACGCAGCAAAAGAAAATGGATACTCATCTTTATCGTGATGATGTTCCTCTCGCCCTGCCTTGAAGTGGAAAGCCTTTTTCTTTCAGCAGGCGCCTACGGCATGGGCCTGGTGATC
>DASTPZ010000028.1:0-6019 GCA_035761965.1 Flavisolibacter sp.
AAACGAAAGCGACCTCGAGGCACTTGGCTTTTTCAATGGAGCATGGCTTTCACCCGATCCATCGACGGAGTTTACCATCGCTACCAGCTCCATCCGCCGCATAGCTCAATGGCTTCACCGCCACCCTGGCCACCGCATCGATAACCTCCGGGGCAATGTAAATACAAGGCTTCGAAAGCTTGATGAAAGCAGCTGGAACGGCGCCATATTCGCTGCCGCCGGTGTAGAAAGGATTGGCCTGAGACCGGAAAGATCGGTTGACCTTGACTGGATGCTTCCGGCCCCTGCGCAGGGTGCCATCATGATCGTATGCCGGGAAGACGATGATACCGCCTTCTCAGCCGCTGCACCGCTGAATGACGCCGACACTGCACTTTGCACCCGGATCGAACGCGATTTTTTGCGCACCCTCATGGGTGGCTGTTCAACACCCATCAGCGCCCTCGCTCATATTGAAAAAGGCAGCCTTCATTTCAAGGGCAATATTCTAAGCATAGATGGCAAACAGCAGGCCGCTGTGGAAAGAATGGTGGAGCCAGGGGAAGCCGAAGGATTGGGCACCGAATTAGGATTGGAGCTGCTGAACAGCGGTGGCGCTTCGATCGTTGAAAGCATACGCAAAAAAGGAATGAGCGCCAATAACCATGCTTAAGGTACTCAGCACTAAAAAGCTCAAACACTCGCTGCTGGCAGAAGCCGAAGAGAATGGTATCAGGATCGTGGAAAAGGAGTTTATCGAGGTCAGTGCCATTGCAACAAGCGAAAAAGCAGCAGAAGTGCGCAGTGCTGCCCGGTCGGGCATCCTTCACGCGGCCTTCACCAGCGCCAATGCGGTAGAGGCTGTAAAAAACCTGCTTGGAGCCGAAGGTGCGAGATGGCGGCTTTGCTGTCTTGAAGGGAAGACAAGGGAAGCTCTTATTCATGCAGCCGCTTCGCTTGGCCATATTGTAGTGACTGGCAAGGATTCAAAAGAGCTGGCCGGAGAAATTATTAAGACAGGAGTAAAGGAACTGCTGTTCTTTTGCGGGAACAAACGAAGGGATGAGCTGCCTGCTGCCCTTGCTGGTGCGGGCATCAGGGTGCAGGAGATCATTGTTTACGAAACGGCAGAGAAGGCCTCTGCGGCAAAGGATGAATGGGATGCCATCCTGTTCTTCAGTCCCAGTGCGGTACAGAGCTTTTTCTCGGTGAATGAACTCAAAAAGGGAACAGCGTGTTTTGCTATCGGCGAAACAACGGCTGCAGCGATCAGGAACTTCAGCAGCCCGGTTCATATAAGCAAAACCGCAAGCCAGGAGGCTATGCTGGATGCGCTTTTGCATTGGACGCGGAACAGGTGAGCAATCAACAGAACCGGCACCCTGCGCAACAACAAAGCAAACAGAAAGAAAAACAATAGAATGAGCGAAATAAAGAACGACCTCTTGTTAAGAGCACTGAGGAAGGAAAAACTTGAAAGGCCGCCGGTATGGATGATGCGCCAGGCAGGCCGTTACCTGCCTGATTATATCAAGCTGAGGAATAAATACGATTTTTTTACAAGGGTCCAAACGCCCGAGCTGGCCACAGAGATTACCCTGCAGCCCATTGACCAGGTTGGAGTGGATGCTGCTATCATTTTTTCGGACATTCTTGTTATACCACAGGCCATGGGTCTGGAGGTACTGATGGAAGAAGGCAAAGGCCCCTCACTCCCAAAGACCATAAGAACGCAAAAGGATATAGATGAACTGGTGATAACCGGCGCAGAAGAAAGCCTTCGTTATGTAACCGACGCGCTCACCATGACCAAAAAAGCGCTTAATGGCCGTGTGCCGCTGATTGGGTTTGCCGGCGCTCCCTGGACCATTCTTTGTTATATGGTCGAAGGCAAGGGAAGCAAAACCTGGGATAAGGCCAAGCAGTTTGCCTATACCGAACCACAGCTTGCTCATGCCCTGCTGCAAAAGATCACTTCCATTACCATAGACTATCTCAAGGCCCAGGTAAGGGCCGGCGCCGATACTGTGCAGGTATTCGATAGCTGGGCCGGCGCCCTGTCGCCAGAGGACTTTTCGGTCTTTGCACAGCCTTACCTGCTCCAGATAGCCGATGCGCTCAAGGATCATGCGCCGGTTATTCTCTTTCCGAAGGGAAGCTGGTATGCGCTCGATGCGCTCAGCCGCAGCAGTGCAAGCGGCATAGGCATCGATTGGTCTCTTTCGCCCGCCATGGCCAGGCAGCTTAGTGGCAACCGCATTACGCTCCAGGGCAATTTTGATCCTGCGCGCCTGCTGGCCCCCATACCCCAGATCAAAAAATGGGTTAAGGAAATGATCGATGGCTTTGGCAGCACAAATTACATCGCCAACCTTGGACACGGTATTACACCCAACGTGCCGGTCGATCATGCAAAGGCTTTTGTGGACACGGTTAAGGAATGGAGGCCAAAGCAATGAAGACCCTGCTGATGTGAGATTCTGAATGTAAAAGGCTGCAACACAAACCCGGCGAAGATGGACATAAAACAAAACTGGATAAGCTATATACACGACCTGCAGGACCGCATTTGCGCGGCCCTCGAAGCCGCCGATGGCAAGGCCCGTTTTATGGAAGACAGGTGGGAAAGGCCCGAAGGCGGTGGTGGCAAAACCAGGGTAATAGCCGGTGGCAACGTGTTTGAAAAAGGCGGCGTGAACACATCGGTCGTATTTGGTGAGGTAACCGAAGCCATGCGAACCCAGCTTAAGATCCAGGGAGCGCAATGGTTTGCCTGCGGCCTCTCGCTGGTGCTTCACCCGCAGAATCCGTTTGTGCCCACCATACACTGCAATTACCGGATGTTCGAACTATACGATGAGCAGCAGGAGTTGAGTGATCGCTGGTTTGGCGGTGGCACCGATCTTACGCCCTACTATCTTTTCGAAGAGGACGCAGAACATTTTCACCAGGTCTACAAAAAAGTTTGCGACCGGTTCGACCCTTCGTTTTATCCCAAATTCAAGGAAACCTGTGATAACTATTTTGTGAACTTTCACCGCAGCAACGAACGAAGGGGCATAGGTGGCATATTCTACGACTACCAGCGTCCGGACGCGCTGCGGGATACAGGCTTCTGGCTGGATTTCGGCAAGTCCTGCGGCGATGCTTTCATGGAAGCCTATCTTCCCATTGTTGAAAAGAGAAAGAACCTGCCCTATTCAGAAAAACATAAGCACTGGCAGGAGATCAGGAGAGGCCGGTACGTGGAGTTCAACCTTGTGCACGACAGGGGTACGCTCTTTGGCTTGAAGACGAACGGCAGGATTGAGAGCATTCTCATGAGCCTGCCGCCAACGGTGCGTTTCGAATACAATTATCAGCCCGAACCTGCTTCTGAGGAAAACAAATTATTACAGGCCTGTCTGCATCCGCGCCAATGGGCCTGATCATAACCACGGCCCCGGCCGATAAAAAATAAATGATGTTCCTGCAAAGAAGAAACAGAATACTGAGGCAATCACCGGCGATAAGATCCATGGTTGCGGAAACGATGCTGAGACCTTCGCATTTCATTGCACCGCTCTTCATCATCGAAGGCGAGCATGAGCAATCCGAGATCGGCTCCATGCCGGGTTATTTCCGTCGCTCCATAGACCTTACCGTAAAAGATGTTAAGGATTTATGGACGATGGGAATTAGGTCGGTGCTGCTTTTTGTAAAGTCGAAAGATGAGCTCAAGGACAACAAGGGCACCGAGGCCCTCAATCCGGACGGGTTGATGCAAAGAAGCATAAAAGCCATCAAGGATGCTGTTCCTGAAATGCTTGTGATGACGGATATAGCCCTGGACCCATTCTCCTCCTTTGGGCACGATGGCATCGTAGAGAACGGCGAGATCGTGAATGATGCAACCGTTGAAGTACTGGCGCAGATGAGCGTAAGCCACGCTGCGGCCGGCGCCGATTTTGTAGCCCCCAGCGATATGATGGATGGCCGCATAGGCGCCATCAGGCAGGCCCTTGAAGAGAATGGCTTTACGCGTACCGGTATCATGGCCTACAGCGCCAAGTACGCTTCCTGTTTTTACGGCCCTTTTCGCGATGCCCTGGATAGCGCACCTGGTTTCGGCGATAAAAAGACTTACCAGATGGACTATGCCAACCGAATAGAGGCGGTGAAGGAAGCGGTTTCCGATGTGGAGGAAGGAGCAGATATAGTAATGGTTAAGCCCGCCCTTTCATACCTCGACATCATCAGGGAAGTAAAGAACGTGGTGGATGTGCCGGTGAGCTGCTATAATATCAGCGGCGAATATGCCATGATCAAAGCCGCAGCCAAAATGCGCTGGATAGATGAGAACAGGGCCATACTCGAAACCCTTACCTCCATGAAAAGGGCAGGAGCCGATCTGATCGCCACCTATTTTGCCAAAGACGCGGTAAGGCTGTTGGGATAGTTATTTACAGGCATCATTGTCAACCAGGGAAGGTCATACCGGCCTATTACAAAATCATCCAATATGAACAACAATAAAAGTCTCGAACTTTTTAACAGGGCACAGCAAAGCATCCCCGGCGGGGTCAATTCTCCCGTAAGGGCTTTCAAAAGCGTGGGCGGCACGCCTGTTTTCCTCAGGAGCGCCAAAGGAGCCTATCTCCACGATGCAGATGGCAATCGTTACATCGACTATATCAATTCCTGGGGGCCGATGATACTGGGCCATGCTTATGCCCCGGTGGTAAAGGCCATACAGGATAAGGCAATGGACAGCACCTCTTTCGGCGCACCTACCGAGCTTGAAATAGAGATGGCGGAGCTGATCAAAAGCATGGTGCCCAATGTAGACCTTATTCGCATGGTGAGCAGCGGCACCGAAGCCTGCATGAGCGCCATCAGGCTTGCCAGGGGCTATACAGGCAGGAACAAGATCATTAAGTTCGAAGGCTGTTATCATGGCCATGCCGATTCCTTTCTTGTAAAGGCAGGGAGCGGCGTGGCAACTTTCAATATCCAGACCGTGCCTGGCGTTACCGCAGGCGTATCGGCCGATACGCTTACAGCACCCTATAACGACCTGGAGGCAGTAAAAGCGCTGGCAGCAGAGCATAAAGGCGAGATAGCCGCCATCATCATCGAGCCGGTTGCCGGCAATATGGGCTGCATCCTGCCCTCGGCAGGCTTTCTTGAAGGCCTTCGAAAGCTTTGCGACGAAGAAGGGATCATCTATATTTTCGACGAGGTAATGACAGGCTTCAGGCTTGCAAAAGGCGGAGCCCAGGAAAGGCTTCGCATCGATGCCGACCTCATCACCTATGGAAAGGTGATTGGCGCAGGCATGCCCGTAGGTGCTTTTGGCGGAAAGCTCGATATCATGAAGCAGATCGCTCCGCTCGGCAACATATACCAGGCAGGCACGCTAAGCGGCAACCCGGTAGCAATGATCGCGGGCTATACACTTTTGAAGGAGCTGAATGAAAGACCTGCGATCTACGACGAACTCGAACAGAAAGGCCTTTACCTGCGTAAAGGGCTCGAGGAAGTATTGAAAGCTTCGGGCATTCCTTATGTGATCAATCACCTTGGCTCGATGATATCGATACATTTCAGCGGCCGCCCGGTCATAGATTTTGCTTCGGCCGCCGCAGCCGACAATGCTTTTTTCAATCGCTTTTTTCACGCCATGCTCAGGCGGGGCATCTACCTTCCCCCTTCGGCTTACGAGAGCTGGTTCTTAAGCAATGCGCTGAGCACCGAAGACCTCGACCAAACGGTGCAGGCAGCTGCGGAAGCGCTGAAGGAAGCAGCCGCGGGTTAGGAACAAAAGATCAATGCAGGAAAAAAGAAAGTATACCAACGAGGATCAGCACCACACCGCTGATCCTTTTTTCATTGTGCTCGATAAATTCGGCGCTGAAGAGCTTCACGCCCCGGTAACCCAGGTTTACGAGCAGCAGGATGCCGCTGATGCTGACGATGGCGTAAACCACAGAAAGCAGGATCACCAGGCCCATGCCGTAGGCGCCTGCTGAAAGAAAAAGGCTTTCCACTTCAAGGCAGG
>DASTPZ010000029.1:0-8603 GCA_035761965.1 Flavisolibacter sp.
ATGCTGATGGGTCTTGCCTTCTGCACCCTTCTCATTATATACAAAAGTGAGTATACCTGGCCCGGACTGATCATCGTGCTTATCGGAATTCCGATTTATTTCGTTGCTTTGGCGGGTAAAAAATCTGCAGACCGATAAAGAATGGAAAACTTTCAGGAACTCTTTCAGCGATTTTCTTCGATCAGGGTAGGTGTGATAGGCGATGTGATGCTGGATACCTATATGTGGGGTAATGTCGACCGTATTTCGCCCGAAGCGCCTGTGCCTATTGTGTCCTTAAGGCAGAAGGAGCAGCGCATTGGAGGCGCCGGTAACGTAGCGCTTAATCTGCAGTCGCTAGGCGCCCCTGCCTTCGTGATCTCGGTAACGGGTAACGACGAGGAAGCAGATAAGCTTAGCGGTCTTTTTCGTGCGCAGGGTATCAATTGCGATTATATCATCAGAAGCGACAGCCGGATCACAACCAACAAAACGAGGATCATCAGCCGTAACCAGCAGATGATGCGGCTGGATGCGGAGATTACCAATGACCTGGATGCCCGTGATGAGGAAAGGCTCATCGAGCTGTTCGAGCAGTTCGTAGAGAATGAAAGACCGGACGTTGTGATACTCGAGGACTATAACAAAGGAGTGCTTACGGAAGCTGCTATCAGGGTGATCATATCCATCTGCCGTAAGGCAGGCATCATTACGGCGGTTGACCCAAAGCGAAAAAATTTTTTCGAGTACAAGCGTGTCGATATTTTCAAGCCTAATCTTAAAGAGGCAAAGGAGGCTTTGAACTTTTTGTTCACCGACGTCAACTACCTGCTGCTCCAGGATATTCATCGCGAGCTGAGCAACCTGCTTCACCATGGAACCTCTTTCATCACTCTTTCTGAAAAAGGGGTTTTTTATCAGAATACGGAGGCCTCCGCGCTCATTCCTTCACACCTGAGAAATATTGCCGATGTATCGGGAGCCGGCGATACAGTGATCGCTGTAGCTTCGCTGGTTTACGCCGCTACAAAAAATGTTCACCTGATGGCTGAGATCGCCAATATTGCCGGCGGACTGGTATGCGAAGAGGTAGGTACCGCAGCTATCGACCGGATGAAGCTGCTGCACGAATGTGAACTTTTGCTCTCCTGAGGCCGCCTTTTTCCAAAAGGAAAAATTCCCCGGTTCGCTGCTTATTGATATTTTCGTCTGCGGCAGCAGATCAATCATTTCTCCGGCCGGGTACCAGTTTAATGGCTCTTGGCGGGCAGCACAAATTTATTTTTAAGCATGAAGAAATATGCAATCATCGTAGCCGGCGGCATCGGAAGCAGGATGGGCAGCTCCATTCCAAAACAATTTCTACTGCTTAACGATAAGCCGGTTCTCTATTATACGCTCAAAACCTTTCTTGAGGCTTATGCCGACCTGCAAGTGATCCTGGTTTTGCCTGAAGAGCATTCGGACATTGGCAAGGAGGTAATAGATGCCTATTTCGACTACAGCCGCATACAGGTAACCTTTGGTGGTGAAACCCGGTTCCATTCCGTACAAAATGGTCTCAAGCTCGTCGAGGGCGAGTCGGTGATCTTTGTGCATGATGCCGTGCGATGCCTTGTAAGTACCGAGCTGATTCATCGCTGCTACGAAAATACCATGCACATGGGTAGCGCCGTACCGGTCGTTCGTTCAAAGGATAGCGTGCGGCTGCTGAATGAAGAGGGTAACGACAACGAGGTACTTGACCGCAACAAGGTGGTGCTCGTTCAAACACCGCAAACCTTCCATAGTAAAATTCTTTTGCCGGCTTTCGAGATCGATTACAAGGAACGCTTTACTGATGAAGCAACCGTTGTGGAGGCTTTTGGATTAAAGATCTCCCTCGTGGAAGGGGAGGAAGACAATATCAAGCTCACAAGGCCTGTAGACCTGCTCATCGCCGAGGCGGTTTTAAGAGAAGCAGTGAGCTGACCAATCGTCTATAATTAACTTCAAGGTCTCTGCCATGTGCTTGTAAGAGCTCTATTCTTTTTTCATCCATCGGGCATACCAGGGCAGCCGGTTCATTCTGATGGCAGCGTAATTTTCCTGCCTTGCACCAAAGCTGCTGTAAAAAAAGGCAAGGCTGCGTAAATCGCTGCCTTCAAAATCAAGCACCATATCTTTCCCGGCATGATCCTGTATGAATGCATCGACCAGTGCGTGCGAAGAGCCGAGTGTTCGGCCGTTGGGATGATTGCCTACCAGAATGTAATAAGCACGCCGGTCTCCGTAAAAAAATACGGCAGATGATATCAGCTCATGCTGCTTGGAAAGGATGCCGTAAGTGCGGGCTGCTCCTTTTTGATGCAGAAAGCTAAAAAGGCGAAGGAAATTTTGCTGGTCACTTTCGTGAAAGGCCGGCCCAAACTGGAGAGCCAAATGCACGATGTCTGCCGCAGGAATGTCTTTTTTCAGGTAACAGCCCATTTGCGCGGACTTGCGGATGTTTCTCCTGATGTTCTCGCGATAGCCTGCGAACAGGGTTTCATAGGGTTTGTCCAGGTCAAGCACATAATTGTTCCGGCTGTAGAGCGGAAACCCCTTTATATCAAACAGGTTTTGATGATTGAGTGGAAATTCCCACCATTTAAAAACGGAGGGGATGGTTTTCAGGAATGCTTCCAGCAAGGCAGCATCTGGTTTTGACGCGAACAGTCCGCCCTGCGCAACCAGGAAGGGCTCATAGAGGTATCGGATACCCCATTTTTTCCTGGTGGGCAGGGGCATCACGGCCTCGTAATCGTTCAGCACAAGACCTGCCCAGCCGACGGCCATATGATCGAGATACCAGGAGTAGCCATAGATATGTTTATTCGAAGCCCGGTCCATGCATTCGTCCCAGGCTTGCTTATTTATGCTCCCATGCTCAAGATATTGTATGGATGAAGCGGACAGCATCAGAATTCCAGTTCCCTGTTCAATGCCCTCAGGCTTTTGGGATAAAGATCGATGGTGAACGAAATGGTTTTAAAAAACCGGTTCTTTGGAATCGTCGATTTAAAATAGTCTCCATACACCTTATTGTAGAATACAGGTATGAAAATATTCACCGCTTCGTCCAGCAAGGGTATGTGCAGACCCATATCGTAAAGAAACCTGTCGCCCTCGGCATCTTTCTCCCATGCTTCTGCATAGGTGCCTATATCGAAGAAAACGCCCAGCGGGATCTTTACCGGGAGTACCGACAGCGGGTTGATCTTATCCGGAAGGGAGGAATGCAGGTTGATCGCAGCGAGCCAGTTGTCAGTCTTGCCTATTTTCGATGCCAGCAGGTCGGTACGTACTTTAAAGCCGCCGTCTCTCATCATGATCTGTTGGCTTTCCAATCCTTCGAATTCATTGCGTCCAAAAAAATAGGTGCTATAGGTATAGTCCTCATAGCCATTGGCGCCTGTCATGTTCAAATGGTACCGGTCGTTCTCAAATTGCTTCCTGATGGTTTTGCCATTCAGGTAAATAAACTTGCCAGCAAAGAACCTGAGCTGCAGTCCACCCTGGTCGGGGTAATTAAAGAAGTAATTGGCCGTAAGCGCCGGCCTGATAAAATCGCTGGCCTGCTCTACCTGAAGGTGAAAGCGAAAGGGGTACAAAGCCCTGTTGTTCTCATACACGAGCCGCAGCTGGTTGAGGTACCTGTCTTGCCTGGGAAGCCCGTAACGCAGGATAAGGGCTGTATCGGTGCCCGAAATAACTGTATCGCGCGAGATGCGTAATGATTGTTCGCCGATAAGGAAGGTCTTCCATTGAAGATAACGCCTGACCTGGCTTTTTGGATCCTTTTCATTCAATGTAACCCTCAGGCCGGGCGCCAGCTTCCAGAATTGCATGGTGAGCTTGCGGCCGGCAGTATCCTTAAACTGGTCCATCGAGAACTTGCTGGCGTTAACGAAGAGGTCCGTTTTCCTAATGAGGCCTTTTCTATGTATCGAATAATTGAGCCTGCCCAGTCCGACAAGGCTCTTTGACCCGGTGGCATACATGGGTGCTACCAGGAAATTGAAGTTTGTGGGTGGGAGCTTATAGTTGGTGAGCAATATGCCCAACATGGTCCTATCGTAGCTATTGCTGCCTAAGGCCGGAAAAAGCGCGATGATGTTGCGTGAAGGGCTCTGCAGGTAGTTTTTGATCGATCCTCTTTTAAAGGGCGATACAAAGCTGAAGCCCATTGGCTCCTGGTGTGGCAGTAGCCCGGTGCTGTCGAGCTGCGCAAAGGCAGCGGCTGTGTCTGTGGAAAACTGTCCCAGTACTGCCTTCAGGTCTTCGGGATATGGATGCCTGAACCGCCACTGTTTGTAATAGCGCCGGATGGCCGACCGCAGTACTTCTTCGCCCCATTTCTTTTCCAGGCCTTCCATCCAGTTGGCTGTTTTTTCATACGTCACCAGGCCATAATTGAATTCGGAAAGTGCTTCCGAGGGTGTTGAAATGGGCTGGTCGGTAAGTCTTTTAGCCTTGGTCATGAACAGCAGCTCGTTGCCACGGCTCCACTGGCCATACTTCGCCTTCATATAACGATGCTCGTAAAAGCTATTGATACCCTCGTCCAGCCATGGATGATCCCGTTCATTGCTGGCCAGGACGCCCTGGAACCAATTGTGCCCTACCTCATGCGCAATGACCATATCAAGCGTTTTGGCGCTTTCTGCAGGTGCGATGACAGTGATGGTTGGATATTCCATGCCGCCGCCAAAACTTTCCGGTCCCTGTACAATGCTTACAGTGGCATAGGGGTACTCGCCAACTTCTGTCGAATAAAACCGGGTAGCATCCTTTGCATAGCTTACGGCTTTGCTCCATTGTTTTGCCTCTTCGGGGGTGAAAAAAGCATAAACTTCTACCGACCGGCCCGAAGGAAGGATGCAGGTATCGCTTTCTACGATAAAATCGCGGTTGGCAAACCAGGCAAAGTCGTGTACATTATCCTGCTTGTATACAAGCGTTTTGGTAATGGTATCGCGTGGAGGGGCCTTGGGTTTGGGGACACCAGGTTTTGATACAGGAGCAGGTTTTTTTTGCGGCCTCGAATCAGACTGCTTTCTTCCTTTGAGCCATAGCTTCTCTGCTTCGTTCTGAAGCTCGCCTGTTGCTGCTACCACATAGTCGCGTGGCAGGGTGATCCTTACATCAAAGCTCCCAAATTCACTGTAAAACTCACCCTGGTCGAGGTAAGGCATGGGATGCCAGCCTTTGCGATCGTATACCGCCGGTTTGGGATACCATTGCGTGATCTGGAAGGTTTCTCCACTGTAGCCGCCTCTTGAAAAATTGAAGGGAAGCTTTACGTGAAAGGGTGTTGTAATGTTTACCTTGCCTCCGGGCGGCAGTGGCTTTGGAAGTATAAGCTTGACGACGTCTATGTGTTCAGGATGATCTTCTGTTCTGGCCGTGACGCCATCGGCCTTGAAGTCGAGCCGGTTGATATAGCCACGCTGTTCTTTTGAAGCGAAATAAAGTGCTGTTTTTCCATTTGTAAGCAGCTGGTCAGTCAGGGCGGTGCGGTCGTTTTTATAGGCATTGGGCCATAGGTGAAACCACAGGTAATGGAGTGTATCGGGCGAATGATTGGTATAGGCGATCTTCTCAAACCCATCCAGGGTCTTGGTCTTTACGTCGAGGCTCACCTCGATCACATAATCCACTCTTTGCTGCCAGTATTGGGAAAAAGCGGTTGAGCCGGCAGTAAGCAGCGATAGTAAGAGAAAGAGATTTTTCACGCGGTTAAATATAGTAAAAACCATCGCCCCGGTTCCTGTTTGATGCTTTAAAAGCTGCCGGTTTTCTTTAGCAGGTCAAAATAGGGACCGAGGTTGCGGTTCATTGTCTTTTCCATCACGGCCTTGAGGTCTTCAGGATAGGGGTGTTTGAATCGCCATTCTGTAAAATATGCCTGCAAGGCTTTGTCGAGTTCATCCTTGCCCAGCTTGAGCTCCATGATGTACAGCCAAATGGAGGTTTTGAGGTATTGTATCGAGCCGTAATCGTCCTTGGAGAACTCCGCAGCCGGCTTGTCGATATATTCCTCCATCGGTATTTTGTTCAAAGCCTGGTATACGCTGGCCTGGAAATCGGGAAAGCTTTTCTGCCTGTATTCGGAAGGAAGCGCATTTCCAAACACGCTGATCGCCCTGTATTTTTCTGCTTCGTACCGCAGCTGTAAATAAGTGTTCAGTCCTTCGTCCAGCCAGGCATGTATGCGTTCGTTGGAAGCCAGCATACCATAAAGCCAGTTATGACCTACTTCATGCGTGATCACCGCATCAAGGGTTTCTTCATCAGCTGTAGGACTGGTAATGAGGGTGATCATCGGGTATTCCATTCCCCCGGACATCTCGTTCTTTGGACCTTCGACCGCCTGCACCACAGGGTAGGCATATTCACCAAGGTAGCCTGAGTAAGCCCTTGTGCCATCCTTTACATACGACGTGCTCTTCACCCAGTTGGGGTTGCCGCCCGGATGATGATAGGTAAATACGTCGACCACCCTGCCGGAAGGCAATTGCAGGGTATCGTAGCGGATCACAAAATCCTTGTCCGCAAACCAGGCAAAATCATGTATGTTCTCGCCATGATAGGAAAGCGTTTTAAGAGCTGCGGCGGCAGGCGTATAGCTGATGACATTCTTTCTGGATGCCGATTGTACATTCCTGCTGCCGATCTCCCTGTACTGCCTGAGCTCATCGGCCTGCTGCAACTCACCTGTTGCGCCCACGATATAGGAGGAAGGCAGGGTAATGTTCACATCAAAGCTTCCAAATTCGCTATAGAACTCACCCTGGTCGAGGTAAGGCATAGGATGCCAGCCTTTGCGGTCGTATACCGCTGGCTTTGGATACCACTGGCAGACCATATAGGATTGGCCGCTATGCCCCGAACGTGAAGTATAGGTAGGCAACTTTACATAAAAAGGAGATGTTATGGCCGCACTGGAGCCGGGGAGCAGGGGCTCGTTCAGCATAAGCTTCACAATATCGATATGGCTGCTGTCTGCCACCACAGTTGCTTTTCTGCTATTGACTGAAAAATCGAGACTATCAATAAAGCCCCTGTCCTTCATTTTGGACCAGCGCTTCTTACCTTCTTTGTCGCGGAACAGCTGTGAGGCAAAAGCGGTGCTTTCGTTCTTGTAGGCATTGGGCCAGAGATGGAACCAGATAAAGGCCAGCGTATCCGGCGAGTTGTTCGTATAGTCCAGCTCAATCCTTCCTTTTAAGCTATGATCCCGGTCGTTGAGCGATACATCGATCCGGTATTTTACCTCTTGCTGCCAATAAGGTCTTTGCGCCTGGCTAAGAAGGCCTGACAGGAGGCCTGCGAATAGAAGCAGCTTATGCATGTTTTGGTTGATTGGCATGATCTGTTATTTTCCCTGGCCCATGAATATGATCCTGAAGGTATGCAGGATGATCTTAAAATCGAGCAGCAAGGAGATATTCTCGATGTAAACAAGGTCGAACTTGGACCGTTCGATCATTCCCTCCACGTTTTCGGCATAGCCAAAGCGAACCATGCCCCAGGAAGTAAGTCCGGGTTTTACCTTGAGAAGGTATTTGTAATAAGGGAAGCGTTCTGTGATCTGGTTAATATAGAACTGCCTCTCCGGGCGGGGGCCTACAATGCTCATTTCCCCGATAAGGATGTTCCAGAGCTGCGGAAGCTCATCGAGCCGCCATTTGCGCATCACTCTACCCCAGGGCACAATGCGGGGGTCGTTGTCGGAAGAAAGGGCAGGCCCGTTCTTTTCCGCATCCACATACATCGAACGGAACTTATACATCCTGAAGACCTTTCCCTTATAGCCTGTCCTTTCCTGGACATAAATAACAGGACCGCGCGACGATAACCTTACCCTCAGGGCTATATAGAGCAGCAGCGGAGAAAGCAGCAGGAGTGAACATACAGCAGCCACGATATCGATAACCCTTTTGATATGAAGCTGCCACTCCGGCATGAGGCCGGTATGCAGATCGATCAGCACTGCACCCATTACATTACTGGTCTTTACGGAACCCGAGAGAATATCGAGGGTATCAGCCTGGATCTTGACTGCAACGTCTTTCTCCGACAGGCGGTGAATGAGCTGCTCCAACAGGAACTGGTCGGTTTTATCGATGGCCAGGATGATCATTTCGATGTGCTGCTCATCGATGATCCTTTCAAGCTGGTCCAGCGTGCCCAGGCAGGGCAGGATTTTCTGCTGCGCCAGACCTGTGTTTCCCGGTATCGCAATATAGCCGGCGGTATGATAGCCACCATCCTCGAGCTTTTTCTCCGCATCCTTGAAAATGCGCAGCGAATTTTCGAAGCTGCCTGCAATGGCCGCTTTGAACCTTATGGTTTTGCTCACCAGTTGATTCTTGACCAAGTTCAGGATCAGCAGGCGAACGATTGAAGTGAGCAGCAGGTGAATGCCGAACAGGGCGCCGAAAGCCGCATAATAGTAACGGTGGTCGTTGTGCTCATCGTCGAGTAGGAAGAGAAAAAACAGAACGGTACAGCCAATAAGGCTGTAAACAAAAGTTTTCGTGAGCTCGGTGAGCCGCGATTTTTTGTAGATGGAATGATAACTTCCGGAAAGGGCGTAA
>DASTPZ010000030.1:0-8068 GCA_035761965.1 Flavisolibacter sp.
TGGCTATACCACCTTATATGCTCACCTCAATGCTTTTTTTCCAGCGCTTGCCCAATATGTAAAGCAGAAACAATACGAGCAGCAATCGTGGCGGATAAATCTCCTTCTCCCCCCGGGACTATTTACGGTTAAAAAAGGCGACTATATTGCCTTGAGCGGTAACACGGGTGCGTCGCAGGGTCCGCATGTTCATTTCGAGATCAGGGATACAAAAACCGAAAATTGCCTGAATCCGCTCCTCTTCAACTTCCCTATACCCGATGCAGTGCCGCCCACCATCACCCGCCTTGCCATGTACGACCGCAACAGGAGCACTTATGAGCAGGCTCCCCAGCTCCTGACGCTGAAAAGGGCAGCAGGGTCTTACACGCTTGCAGCTCCCTTGCTTAGGGTCGGCTCAAACAAGATCAGCTTTGCCATTGGAGCGGTGGACCGTTTTAGCGGAACACCCAACCCGAACGGCGTTTACAGCGCCCGCGTGATCATGGATGGCGAGCCTGTATCGGAATTTCTGCACGACGACATCAGCTATTATGATACGAGGTATATCAACGCACAGCTGGACCTGCCCTATAAATCGCGCGGCGGTGCCGACCTCCAGCACCTGGCCGCACTCCCGGGTGCCCAGGATATTCCGTATAATCATTTTAACGAGGACGGGCTGATCCACCTTCACGACGAAAATCCGCATCGCATCGAGATCGAGGTGCTCGATGCCAGGCTCAATACTTCGAAAATACAGTTCAGCGTACAGTATGACCCAAGCTTGGGCAGGCCTTACGCCCTGCCATCGGGCGACCGCTTTATACCGGGCCATGTCAATATCCTGGAGCAGGATGGCTTTGAGCTTTTTACTACGGAGCGAACGATCTACGATACAATAACGCCTGTGTACAGGACCTCGGCTGCAACAGGCGCCAACGCCATCTCGCCGCTGCACAGCTTCCTGGGTCCTGGCATACCCGCCCACGACTCGGTAACTGTGAGGATACGGCCCTCTGCAGCCATACCCGAGGAATGGCGCGACCGGGTGGTGATCAAGAACACGGCGGGTTCCCGCAGCTACCTGCACAGGGCTTCCTGGAAGAATGGCTGGCTGTCGGCCAAGTTCAGGCAGTTTGGCAGCTACCAGGCTTTTATAGATAATGTGCCGCCCTCCGTAAATGCACCGGCCACAAACCTCAGCAAGGCTACACGGCTGGTATTTACACCAACCGACAACTTCAATATCATACGAAGCTTCAGGGCCGAGGTCGACGGACAGTGGCTTTGCTTTTCCAATGACAAGGGCAGGACCTGGGTATACCAGTTCGATGAAAAATTTCCCAGGGGCCAGCACGAGCTTAAAGTGACCGTGGAAGACGAAGCGGGCAATATCACTACGAGGTCATGGATTGTAACGAGGTGAGGATAGGTACTTCGGAACACCTGTTAAACCTTCCAGCCAGATCGAATAAAACCTTTATGCAGGCTCAACAGGAATGAAGGATTGAATATCTTTGCGCCGCAAGCTGCAAACCATAAACCGATTATCTCATGGCAACGCATTTAAAGGAAGGACAAAAAGCACCGGCATTCAGCGGCATCGACCAGGATGGCAATAAGATCAGCCTCTCCGATTTCAAGGGGCAGAAGCTGGTTGTCTATTTTTATCCCGAAGACGATACGCCTACCTGTACGGTGCAGGCCTGCAACCTTCGCGACAATCATGCCTTGCTCGAAAAGAACGGCTTCAAGGTTATTGGAATCAGCCCTGACGATGTAGATAAACACCAGCGCTTTCGCGAAAAATTCAGCCTTCCCTTTACACTCATTGCAGACCCTGGACATAAGATCATCGACAAATATGGTGTATGGGGAGAAAAGAATCTTTACGGACGCAAGTACATGGGTCTCCACCGCACCACCTTTGTCATCGATGAGAAAGGCATCATCGGCAAGATCTTCCTGCGCCCAAAGAATAAAGCCCATGCCGAAGAGATCATTGCTGCCTTTAAGTAACCACCGCTTTAGGTGAGCTTAGGCGCTCTATTGCGGCTATTTTTCTACTCTTCTTTTCAAGGGAGATTTGCTCATGTGGCAATATTTCCTTTCCTTATTTCTTCCTTCTGACCTTTTCTCAACAGCGTTGCGCGAAAGCCTTAAAGAGCTTTCTATCGAAGAGCCGGAGCTCGGATGATAAATACCATCATGCAATGCCGGCTGCACCGCTCCATATCATTTCGCCAGGCTCAGCCCCACTTCTCCCCAAATTCAGTGAGCACTTTCACCCGCTTAGGCAATTTTAAACGGTTCAACGGAAGCCAATCTTTGCATCATCGAATTAAGCATTCATCAAAACATTAAACGCAAAAAAATGAAACAAAAACTATTTCTTTTCCTGCTTACTGCAATGACCGCCCTGTCGGCAGGAGCGCAGGAAAAACAGCTGGTTATATCGGCAGGAGAAACAAAACACCTGCATATTGCCGACAACCTGCGCATTGTGCTGGTGCAGTCCGAAGCCGATGATATTTCAGTAAGGTTTGACAACAGCCTTGCGGATAAGATCTCGGTGAAGGTTTCAGGCGAGGAGGTCTTCCTCGAAGCCAAACCCTATCTTTCTTCAAAGCCCCTGATCTATGTTCATGTAAATGGACTCAGCACGCTTACCGCCGGCGAGAACGTGGATATAGAGACCATTGGAACCCTGGAATCCAAAAAAATAGAGCTCTTTATTCATGCCAACTCAAGGGCCCACCTCAGAACCAAAGGACGTATCCTTGCCTATCCCACAGGTGATCATTCCATCGTAGTGAAGGATGTAACACCCAAAGTGTTCTGATCGCTCACAATTACCCTAAACACGAACCGGCCCCTCCGGCTAAATCAATTCTATCACAATTACAATACAATCATATGAACTATAAGCTCCTTCTTGCCTTTCTGGCTACAGCCGTTATCATGACCAGCTGCGATAATGATGATGACGATGACATCTATAACACACCCCCGGCCCCACAGGCAACTGTGGTTCAGGCCTCTGGCGACCTTACTGCCGCGCTGGCGCAATTCCGCCAGCTGCTTGGAGACAGCCTGAATACCACACCCGGCAAAACAACCGGCAGAAGGGAAGTAAACTGGGATGGCGTGCCCGCAAGCCTCAGCAACAATGACGCTTTTCCCTTCGACTTTTTCAATGCCACCGACCCGGCCTTGCCCGCAGGACGCAAGCGTGGCCTGCTCTACATCAACAATGGTACGACCTTTCGTGTGGACAGCGCCGATTTTGCGGGGATCGATTCTTCTTATGGCACACAGTTCAATGCATTCAGCGGCAAGCGTACATTCAGCGCAGCCAACAGCAACATCAGCGATGTAGCCTTCCAGATTGCCGGCCAGACCACTCCAGCAGTAGTAAAGGGGTTTGGTGTTGTTTTCTCCGACGTGGATGATGCCAATTCTACTACACTCGAGTTCTTCAATGGAACCAAAAGCCTCGGCGTATTCAAGGCACCAGTAGCAGGCGCGAATTCTTTTTCTTTCCTCGGTGTCTTCTTCCCTGATGAAAAAATCACCAGGGTGAAGATTACGGCAGGCAATGGACTGATGGCCCCTGGTGTAAAAGACCTGAGCAATGGCGGCAGCAAAGACCTGGTGGTGATGGATGACTTTTTCTATAGCGAGCCTAATCAACCTTAATTTTCGCACGGACGGTGGACCATGTGATCCCGGCCCGTAAGCCGGGATCTTTTTTTATCCCCGTTTTAGGTGATTCCCGCAAGACATTCAATTCGGCAATTTTGAACCCTCAACATCTTTACATGAAAAGCTTAACCTGTATTCTAACCTTAGGAACATACCTTTTGCTGCTTGCTTCCTGCAGCAAGGACGACAAAGACATGCCCTCAGCCGTTGTTTTTTCGGCCGCGGGAAATATCTCCGGCAAAATGGAGGAGTTTCGTACGCGCCTGGGAAACCTCAACACAGTGCCTGGTGCCGGAGAAGGAAGAAGGGAGATCAATTGGGATGGCGTGCCTGATAGCATGCTGAACGAGGCCTTGCCGAACAGGTTTTTTAATACGATTGGGAACAATGTGCCTGCTTCAAGACAAAGAGGTCTTGTTTATGAGATCGGAGAGCTGCAGGTAGGAAGCAATTTTGCGCATATAAATGCCGAAGCAGCATCGGAATTTACCCCTTTCAGCGGAAGCAGCAGCTTTGCCAATGTAAACAGCAATGACTGGGGAATAGATTTTGAAGAACCCGGCCAGGCGGTTCCCGCAGCGGTAAGAGCCTTTGGAGCCGTGTTTGCCGATGTGGACACAGATAGCAGCACCGCGCTTGAATTCTTTGACGGCCAGCGAAGCCTGGGCAGGTATTTTGTACCCAGGAAGCCTGCAGGACAATCATTTTCATTTCTCGGCGTGCTTTTTCCCGATCGTATTGTTACCCATGTAAGGGTGGTACACCAGGGTAAGCTATCCGATGGATCAAAAGACATTTCGCAAGGCGGCACACAGGACCTGGTCACCATGGATGATCTCATTTACAGTGAGCCGGTAAGAAAATAGATCCGGAAAAGCATACAGCCCCTGGGCGCATGCTGAGCAAGCATAAAGAACCAACGGCAGAGGAAGGCAGCCGTTCGCCTTGTCTCTACCGTCTGCCGTACAACAATTTCGGGGTGTACGGCAGAATTTTTTTAGTTTAGGACGGCCGTGTTCTCATGAAAGAGCTCCTTCTGCTTATGTGCCTAGCTTTCCTTACCCTGTTTGCCAGGGGACAGGAACCTTTTTTGCATTTTGAAAAGATCAATACGCAGAACGGACTTTCCCATAACAAAGTGAACTGCATCCTGCAGGATAAAAGAGGCTTTATCTGGTTTGGGACCGACGATGGATTGAACAGCTACGATGGCCATAACTTTCTTTTATTCCGTAACCGTCCCAACGATTCCACTTCCATCTCAGGCAATATCATTACGGCTTTGCTGGAAGACAAGGACGAAAGACTTTGGATAGCAACGGCAGACGGAGGCCTCAGCCGCTTCGATTACAGGCAGCCGCCCGGCAGCCAGTTCAGGCAATACAAGCACCTTCCAGGGCAGCTCTTGTCGATTCCAACCAACATCATCAATGATCTTATCGAAGACCCCGCGGGCTTTTTATGGCTGGCAACCAGCGGCCATGCCGTTCTGCGTTTCGACAAACGCTCGGAAACCTTCAAAGCTTTTCTCCCAAGAGGCATCAAAACAACCGTATTCAGTCTTTGCCTTGACCGTAACGGCATCATCTGGGCCGGAAGAGAAGGCGGAGGCATACTCAAGATCGATCCACGATCCTGCAGGCTCGAAGAGGACCGGCGTTACTGGAACCTGTATGCCAAGCTGCCGCATGCGGCGGTGACCAGGCTTTTCATGGACGGAGAAAAGAATATCTGGTTTGGTTCCTGGGACAATGTGCTTTATCGCCAGAATGCATCAACAGGCAGGGAAGAAGTATTTAGCGAAGGAGGTCCCTACACCTTCCGCAACGACGAGATCCTCAGCTTTGCGGAAGATGCTTATGGAAGATTATGGATGGGCGGAAGCAAAAAAGGCCTGCACATCTACGATAAGCGATCGGGCAGGTTCTATCACCATAGCTACGATCCGGCAAAGGGAGGATCCATATCCGATAACAGGGTCAACTGCCTTTTCCGCGACAGGTCCGGGCGCATATGGATAGGCACCAATAAAGGTGTGTGCGTCAACCATCCGCGCCGGCAGCAATTTGCACAGACCTTTCTGCCAGGAGGAGAAGCCTCCCTGCCGCTTACCATTTATGATTTTTATGAAGACGAGAACAAACAGCTCTTCATTGGAACCAGCGAAGGCATCTATATTCAGAAAGAAGGTGAATGGCATAAAAAAACGCTTAGCTATAAAGGCAACCCCTTGCAGGTAACTTCTTTTTACCGCGATGCAAAGGGCAGCTTTTACCTGGGTACAGACTATTCCTTCTTTCGGTACGAACCCGCCACGAACAAGCTCGCGCCCCTGCCCAATACAGAAAAGGACGGCGTAATGAACCGCATCATCGACTCTAGGGTAGTGTCTATACTCGAAGACAGCATTGGCAGCCATCCCGTGCTCCTGGCAGTTCCTTATGGACACTTTCTTGCCTATTATGACCTGGTGAAAAACAAATGGGTATCCCGGCTGGACAGCACCATGAAGATCATCAGGCGCTTCAACCTTAAGGACAACCTGATCAGGAAGCTTTTCAAAACGCGCGATGGAACCATTTGGGTAGCTACCGCCAAAACTGGCCTTGGCTTTTGGAAGCCTGGAGATACCCTACCGGCACTGCGTTATTATTCCAGCAATCCCGCCGACAGCAGGTCTCTCGCAAACAACAATGTTTACGATATGGCCGAGGATAACCTGGGTAACCTTTGGGTAAGCACTTATGGCGGTGGGCTCCATTACCTGAATACAAAAGATGGCTCCTTTACACAAATAGCATCGTCCAATAACCTCGTGGAAGGCCTGCAGACCGATCACCATGAGAATGTATGGATGATAAGCAACGGAAGCCTTCACAAATACGACCCAAAACGGAGGTCCTACACGAGCTACGACCTGCCCGACCTTGAACGCACCGGTGGTGTAAAGGGAAAGATATTCAAGGATAGCAGGGGAAGGCTTTATGCCGCAGGCACGAACTATTTCATTGCCTTCCATCCCGATTCGGTCCTTGACATTCAGACCTCTCCCAAGGTTTACCTCACAGGATTCTCCATCTTCAATAATTCCTTTAGCCACCTGCTGTATAAAGATGCAATAGAGCTGAATTACCGCGACAATTATTTTGCCTTTGAATTTGCCGCGCCTGATTTTGCATCCGGTGCGCAGGTACAGTACTCCTACATGCTGGAAGGATTCGACAGGGACTGGGTAGATGCGGGCGGGCGCAACTATGTGCCATATTCTAATCTCGAAGGGGGAGAGTACACCTTCAAGGTGAGAGCTACCAATACGCCCGGCACCTGGAGCAAGGAATATGCTTCGGTCAGGATCGTCATCATTCCGCCTTTTTGGAAGCGGCCCTGGTTCTATATGCTTTGCGCCCTGGTGCTGGCCATTGCCATCTATGCGATCTACCGTTATCGCATCAACGAGCTGCTCAAGCGGCAGGCCATCCGCAACAGGATCGCCCAGGACCTTCACGACAATGTGGGTTCCACCCTCAGCAGCATCTCCGTCTATAGCCAGGTAGCGAAGATCTATCATAAACAGGATAAGCAGGTCGATCTGGAAGCAACGCTTGAAAAGATCAGCTCCACTTCGAGCGATATGATCTCGGAGCTTAACGATACCGTTTGGGCAATTAACCCCCGCAACGATAATATGGAGGTGATTCTCCAGCGTATGGAGTCCTTTGCAAGACCTCTGCTGGCTTCACAGCAGATAGAGCTTCGCTTTCACTACGATAAGCCGATCTCGTCCATTAACCTGGACATGGAGAAAAGAAAGAACTTTTATCTCATCTTCAAGGAGGTGGTGAACAATACCCTCAAATATGCCGATTGCAGCAGGCTGGAAGTTTCCATCGAGCAAAAAGGCAATACCATTCACACGATCATCAACGACGACGGAAAAGGCTTTGATCTTAAAAAAACATCGGAGGGGTATAAATCATCCGATGTTTACGGGGGCGGCAATGGCCTCAGGAATATGCAGCTAAGGGCAAAGGAAATGAAGGGACAGCTGAGGCTTTACAGCGAGCCTGGCAAAGGCACTACCGTTGCCTTTCATTTTCCTATCACCTGATTCGGGGATAGGAAAACAAGGGAAATAGAACCAAATTTGTATTTGCATGAGTCTACGCATTGCCATATTCGACGATAATTAGAACATCAGGGAAAGCATTACCCTCCTGCTCAAGACAGTACCCGATTTTGAAGTGGTGGGATCCTTCTCCCATGTGCTCGACTGCGTCGACGACGTGAAAGAGTGCAACCCGGACATCCTGCTGATGGATATCGAAATGCCCGGAATGACGGGCATCGAAGCCGTGCGCGCTATCAAAAAAGAGCTTCCCCA
>DASTPZ010000031.1:0-12613 GCA_035761965.1 Flavisolibacter sp.
GGATCAACCGGGCAAAATGCCCTGGAACAGGCGCGGCATTTTACCGCGGCTACCGAAGTATCGGCCCTGGCCATAACCAAGCTTGATGGAACCGCCAAAGGCGGGGTGGTGCTGGCCATAGCCAACCAGTTCAAGATACCCGTTAAGTTCATAGGGGTGGGCGAAAAAATGGAGGACCTGCTGGTTTTTGATAAGCGCGAGTTCGTAGATAGTCTTTTTGGTCTCAAAGCCTGAACCTGCTGATGATATCTAAAGACCTCATTCTTTCTTTCCCGGCTTTAAGGTAAAAAGCACCATGAGTCCCAGTATCGTGGCGCAAAGCGATGCGATCAGCACCGCGATCTTTGAATATTGTACCCGGCCGGGGTCGGTAAAGGCAAGGTTGGAAATAAAGATCGACATAGTAAAACCTATTCCAGCCAGGATACCCGCTCCCATCAGGTGCCGCCAGGTAACAAGCATGGGCAGTTTAGCCCATTGAAAACGGATCACCAGCCAGCAGAAAAGCAGGATGCCGATGGGCTTGCCAGCCACTAATCCCAACATAATACCCAGGCTGTTCGAATTGCCCAGTTCCCTTATCCAGCCGCTTTGAAGTAAAATGCCCGTATTGGCCAGCGCAAAAATTGGCAGGATGATAAAGGCAACCGGCTTATGCAAGGCATGCTGCAGCAGGTAAGATGGGTTGGTACGGTCGTCGCGGCTGAAAGGAATGGCGATGGCCAGCAATACCCCGGTGATGGTAGCATGTACGCCCGATTTAAGCATGCAATACCACATGATTATTCCCGGAAGAGTATAGAACACCAGGTTCTTTACGCCTCTTTTATTCAGCACCATAAGCAGGGCAAATATCCCCAGAGAGCTGAGCAGGTATCCCCATCCGATCCCGGCACTGTAAAAAAGCGCGATCACCAGGATGGCACCCAGGTCGTCGATGATGGCAAGAGCGGTAACAAAGATCTTCAGGGAAAAAGGAACCCGGTTGCCGGCGAGGGAAAGCATGCCAAGGGTGAAAGCGATATCGGTTGCCATGGGGATTCCAAAACCGCTCTGTGAGGCCGTGCCGGCATTGAAGGCAAAATGGATAAGGGCCGGCACAGCCATCCCGCCGAGGGCAGCCGCTATGGGCAGCACGGCATTTCTGATATCAGCCAGTTCGCCTTTATACAGCTCCCTTTCAATCTCCAGCCCCACCAGGAGAAAGAAGATTGTCATCAGCCCGTCGTTCACCCAGTGCTCGATCGAATAATTTAGGGAGATACTGGCAAAAGAAAGGTCAAGATAGCTATGCCAGAAATGAATATAGCCTTCCCCGCTGCCGCTGTTGGCAATAAAGAGCGAGATCAGCGTACAGGCCAGCAGGATCAATCCGCCGGTTTTTTCACTTTCAAAAAAGCCTTTGAATATTTGCGTGATCTTCATATCCTTCCCTTTTCCATGGTTGTCCTGGCTTTAAACTTATTTAGGCATTCCTAAACAGCCATTGCCCGGCTAAGTTATTACCTTTGCTGCTCATTAAAATTTCCGTTTCAGGCGGCATGGCATGAAAGCAAAAACGCTCAAAAAAGACAAGGTCAATATCATCACGCTCGGATGCAGCAAAAACATGGTCGACAGCGAGGTGCTGAGTGGACAGCTCAAGGCCAACGCCATCGAGGTGGTTCATGAAAATACGCGGAAAGACCATAATATCGTTATCGTTAACACCTGCGGGTTTATCGACAAGGCAAAAGAGGAAAGCATCAACACCATACTGGACCAGGTAAACCTGAAGCAAAAGGGAAAGCTGGACAAGGTGTATGTGACCGGCTGTCTTAGCCAGCGTTACCGCGATGACCTTGAGCAAAGCATCCCGGAGGTTGATGCCTGGTTTGGCACGATGGAGCTTCCCCTCATTCTTAAAAAATTCGAAGCCGATTACAAAACCGA
This sequence comes from Flavisolibacter sp., assembly GCA_035761965.1. Taxonomy (GTDB): domain Bacteria; phylum Bacteroidota; class Bacteroidia; order Chitinophagales; family Chitinophagaceae; genus Flavisolibacter. The sequence goes on from DASTPZ010000031.1 coordinate 1,933, forward strand.
ATTGCTTGGTGAAAGGCTGCTCGCCACCCCGCAGCATTATGCCTACCTGAAGATATCTGAAGGCTGCAACCGCACCTGTGCTTTTTGTGCCATACCGCTTATGCGTGGACAGCACCAAAGCCGCTCGATAGATGACCTTGTAAAGGAAGCAACGCTGCTGGCAGGCAGGGGTGTAAAGGAAATACTGCTTATTGCCCAGGAGCTTACTTATTACGGTCTTGACCTTTATAAAAAAAGAATGCTGGCCGATCTGCTGCAAAGACTGGCCGATGTGCCGGGCATCGAGTGGATAAGGCTTCACTATGCCTATCCGCATAAATTTCCTATGGAAGTGCTCGATGTAATGCGCGAAAGGCCCAATATCTGTAATTACCTCGATATGCCCTTGCAGCATGCCGCGGACAATATGCTTAAGGCCATGCGTCGCCAGATCACCAGGAGCGAAATGGAAGAGCTGGTGCAGCAGATCAGGGAAACCGTGCCAGGTATCTGCCTTCGAACTACACTGATCACCGGCTTCCCGGGCGAAACCATTGATGATGTGGAAGAGCTTAAAGGCTTTTTGCAAAGGCAGCGTTTCGACAGGGTGGGTATATTTACTTATTCACACGAAGAAAATACTTCGGCCTATGGCCTCACCGACGATGTTCCTGCCGACGAGAAGCAAAGAAGGGCTGAAGATATCATGTCGGTTCAGCAGGAGATAAGCTATGAAAAGAACCAGGAGAAGATCGGGCAGGTGTTCAAGGTGCTGGTTGATAAAAAAGAAGCCGGCCGTTACCTGGGCCGTACCGAGTTCGACAGCGTAGAGGTCGATAACGAGGTGATCATTCATTCGGCAAAAAAATTGCAGCCCGGTAATTTTTACCAGGTGAAGATCACAAGAGCCTATGATTACGATCTGGAAGGCGAGGTGGTAGGATAAATTTCTAAGGCGGCATGATTGAACCACAACCACAGTCCTGCGGCCCTGTTTTTCTTTTCCCGGTCACATTCCAAGCTTGCATTTATGAGCTTATACAGGACCATCCGCATCAGTGAGATCAGGGAAGAAGTGAGCCAGTTCAAGCTGTTCATTTTTGAAGAAGGCCATGGTCTTTTCTATAAGGCCGGCCAGTACCTTACCCTGGTAAGGCTGCTCGGTAAAGAAGAGATCAGGAGGTCGTATTCCATTGTTTCATCTCCTTTGCTTGAAGAACCACTTTCCATAGGTGTAAAGCGGATAGAGAACGGCTTCTTCTCCCGCGAGCTGTTCGACAGGGCAAAGCCCGGTGATCTTTTGGAGACCACCGGTGTCGGGGGATTGTTTACCCTTCCCGCGGATATCAATTCCTTTGACCAATTGTTCTTCTTTGCCGCAGGCAGCGGCATCACCCCGGTCTATTCCCTGCTGCGTACGGCTCTCCATGCTTATCCCCGGATCAATACCGTACTGGTCTATAGCAACAGCTCACCCGGATCAACGATATTCCTGGAGCCTTTAAAGACGCTGCAAACGCAGTTTGGCGACAGGCTGAAACTCCAGCTGCTGTTCAGCAATTCGGAAAATCTTTCACACGCCAGGCTGCACAGGCTTTACCTGTTTGAGCTGCTGGACCGGTTTTTGGCAAAAAGCCGCCGCACAGTTTTTTATGTTTGCGGCCCTGAGGCCTACATGCGCATGTGCATCTACAGCTTACAGGAATGGGGCATTCCATCTTCTCTCATCCGCAAGGAGAATTTTCTTATTCCTTCCCACCACAGCTTTGTACAGCCGCCTGATAAAAACAGCTATGTGGCCGGCATCTGGTATGGAGGTCAACGCCATGATGTAACCGTAACTTATCCTGATACCATTCTGCGCGCCGCAAAAAAGAGCGGACTTGTACTGCCCTATAGCTGCGAAGCGGGCCGCTGCGGCAACTGTGTCGCCCTTTGCAAAAAGGGCCGGGTCTGGCATGCCTATAACGAAGTGCTTACCGAAAAAGAGCTATCAGAAGGATTTATTCTTACCTGCACTGCTCATCCGCAAGGTGGTAATGTCGAGCTGGAAATCCATTGATGATGATAATAAAATCTTTTTAAAAATCATAGCCGCTCATCCAAATTAGGTGAAACAAATAATTTTTTATTTGTATATATCAATAAATATCTAACAAACTCAACCATAATATATTGATGAGCAATTATTTATGTATTGTCATATAAATGTCATAAGTTAAAATTACTTGCTCTGCAGTAAACAATATAAAGCAGCAAGCAACGTCTTCTAGGGGTCCTTCACCTTTTCACCCTTTGCTAATCAAACCAGGAAAAATGAAAGCACGGCTATGCTTATTGCTGGGCCTTTTGGCAGGCGCATTGTTCTGCCAGGCCCAAACACGGACTGTTACAGGAACGGTCCTCGATTTTAACGGCCTTCCTTTGGCCAATTCTACCGTAAGGGTCATTGGAGGCCCTGCAACCATTACCGACTCAACCGGCAGGTTCACCATCAATGTACCTGCAACTGCAAGCAATATCGAGATATCCGCAGTGGGCTTTACCGCGCAGACCATTCCCATCCCAGCCGATGGCGTTATAGAAGTGCGTTTGCAGCAGGCAGCCGCAGGCACCTTGCAGGAAGTAGTGGTCACCGGTTATGGCACAAGGCGCCGCACGGAATTTACGGGCGCCACATCAAGGGTCAGCGCACAGCAGATACAGCAGGTGCCGATGGCCTCCTTCGATCAGATCCTGCAAGGACGTGCCGCAGGTCTCTATGTGGCTTCGGGTTCGGGTCAGCCGGGCAGTTCCGCCAGGGTAAATATCAGAGGCGTAGGCACACTGGGCGGTGGATCGGATCCCCTCTATGTAGTGGATGGCGTACCGGTGGAAGTGGGTGTATTCAGAACGCTTAATCCCAACGATTTTGAAAGCGTTGATGTGCTGAAGGATGCCTCCGGTACCTCGCTTTACGGATCACGCGGCGCCAATGGCGTTATCGTCATCACTACCCGCAGGGGACGCAGCGGCACGCCGCAGTTCCAGTACCGTGGCCAGGCGGGCCTGAGCAGGCCTCCGGAAAGCACGATAGACATGATGAATACGGACCAGCGGCTTCAGTTTGAAGAGCGGATACTGGGCCCATCCGGCATCCTTTCTGCCAGCGGCGGCCTCACAGGTTTTCCCGGTTGGGATTATTCGCCCAACAATCCGCGCTATCAAAACCTCAGCGCGGCTGAACGTGCTATAGAAGCAGCGCGCCTTGACAGCGTGAGACAGATCAACACGAACTGGCAGGATGTATTCTTCCGCAACGGTACCTTTACCTCTCACGAATTGAATGCCTCGGGTGGTACGGCCAATACCAGTTTTTATACTTCCCTTTCCTATTTTCACCAGGAAGGTGTGGTGCTGCGTTCTTCTCTCGATCGCTATACATTCAGGGCCAATGTTGATTTCAGGACCGACCGGCTTACAGTTGGTGTGAGGTCCGGCGCTGGCTGGTCAAGGCAAAGCGGCATTGAATCCGAAGCCGGCATTGCGCTGGCCAATCCCATCGCCGCTGCCTTTCTTACCTTGCCCTACGAGCGCCTCTACAGGCCAAACGGTTCCATCAATACAGGAGCTGGCAGAATAGGTCCCAACGCTTTCGAGCGGCTGCAATCTACCACCAGCTTGAACAACCAGTTCAAAGGCAACCTCAGCGTAACGGCGCAGTTCGATATCTGGAATGGCCTCAGCTTCCGCAGCACGAATGGCCTGGATTATCGCAATAACAATACAAGCCGCTTTATCGATCCGCGTTCTTTTGCGGGACAGAGCCTGACAGCCAATGGCGGCCAGGGTTCCTATGCCGAGGGCAACAGCGAGTTTCTTAACCTGATAACAACCTCGGGCCTGGTCTTTAGCAGAACAGTAAGGGACCGGCACAGGATCAATGCACAGGCGCTGATCGAATTCATTGCGAATCGGCAGCGGAATTTTTCCGGTACCGGCTTTGGGATTATCGCAGCGCTGCCCAACACGCCGGCGGCCATTACACCCGGCTCTGCCACCAATAATTTTATCCCGCTTGTATCGGGAGCAAGAACCCGCAATGCGCTCTTCTCCCAGATCCTGTCCGGCGACTATACATTCGACCGCAAGTATACCCTGTCGGCCAGTGTGCGTAACGACATGCCTTCGCAGGTACCGGAAGAGAACAGGAACAATATATTTTGGAGCGTAGGCGCCAGTTGGAACGTGATGGAAGAAGCGTTCATGAACAGGCAAAAGATCTTCCAGGAATTGAGGGTCCGCGCAAGCCATGGCACTGCCGCTAATGCACAGGGCTTTACCTCCGACTTTGGATACCTCGTGAGCTATGGCGCAGGCGGTTATGCCGGTGTGCCTGGCATTGTACCTACTTCGCCGGGCAACCCGCTTTATGAGCTGGAGTACCAGGTGATCTCCAACCTCGGGATCGAGCTGAGCACCTGGCAGCGCAGGGCAAGGGCAGTGTTTGAGATCTACAACAAAAGCTCGCGCCGCCTTTTCGCCAGTCAGCCGCTGTCTCGCACAACCGGTTTCAATGCCCTTAACACGAATGCGGGCACGGTTCGCAACAGGGGATTCGAGATGACCCTGTCGGCCGATGTTGTAAGCCAGGAGAAATTCGTGGTAACCCTTGGCTTCAATGCCGCTTATACGCAGAACCGGATCATCAGTCTTGGCGCGCTGAATGAATTTGTTTCAGGAACAAGCATCGTAAGGGTAGGTTATCCCATCGGTACACATTTTGTCGTTGGGCTGCTGGGCATCGATCCGCAAACGGGTAACCCTATCTATGAAGATTCGACCGGTAAGCCTACCTCTGTTTATTCGGCCAGCAACAACCGCGCTGAGTACGGAACTTTTCTACCAAAATGGCAGGGTGGCTTCAGCACCGATGTCACCTGGAGGAATTTCGACCTCCGGCTGCTGTTTTCCTTTGCCCAGGATGTGCAGCGTTTCAACAACGAGCGCTTCTTCTATGAGGGCGGCAACAATCTTTTCCAGTATAACCAGCGCGTGGAGATGCTCAACTCATGGACACAGCCCGGGCAGGTGACCGAGTACCAGCGTATCGGTGCGGGCAATTCGCGCCAGTTCACCTCCCGCGATATCAATGATGCATCCTTCTTCCGTATGCGGAACGTCAACCTTGGCTATACTTTCAATTTCAATAATAATAAGCCGATCAGGGGCTTCCGGCTTTTTGCCCAGGCGCAGAACCTGTTTACCTGGACGAAATGGGAGGGCTTCGATCCGGAGGAAAGTAACAACATTGCCACCTACGAATTTCCCAATCCAAAGACCTATACAGTGGGACTGGACATCAATTTTTAAACTTAAATGAACTGAAAGATGAATTTTTTGAGAAATAGCTTGATGGCCGTGTCGTTCATGGCCCTGGCGGGAAGCTGTAAAAAGCAGCTGGACCTGAGGCCGACCGATGTCATCCTGAACGAAAACGCTTTCCAGACCGTTACCGATCTTAATTCGGGTGCCCTTGGCGTTTATGGTACCTGGCAGCAAAGAAGGGTGATCTACCTTTCATCCATCCTCTCTGATGAGCTGAGACAGGGAACCGGCAGCGAATACCGGGGCGTGGGCGCCATCCTGTTCCGTTGGGATTATACTTCGGATGCCCAGGATTTCAGGGATACAGAACCGGGAGGTGTCTGGACGAATCTTTACTCCGTCATCGACCGGGCCAACCGTGTGCTGGCTGCCATCGATAACGTACAACCGCAAACCGATGCCGAGACGCAGACCCGTGAAAGGATAAGAGGGGAGATGCTTGCGGTGCGGGCCTTTGCGCATTTTGAGCTTTTGCGGACCTATGCCCGCTCTTTCGAAGCCAGCAGTCCTGGCATCCCTTATCAGTCGGAATACGTCCAGAATCCATCGACCTACAGGCCGGCCAGGCAATCGGCGGGCGAAGTGGTAAATAACATAGAAACGGATCTTTCGCAGGCACGCACCCTTATACCCCAAACCTTTACCGATATCAGTCGGGTAACAAGAAACGGTGTGGTCGCCATGCAGGCTCGGGTATCGCTGTATGCACGCAATTGGGATAGTGCCGCGGCCAGGGCCAGTTATGTGATCAATGCACAACCGCTTACGCCCAGGGCAGCTTATCCTGCTTTGTGGACAACCAGGAACCTTGCCAATAACCAGTCGACCGAGGTGATCTGGAAGCTGAACGTGGCGCAGGCAAATGTCGGCAATGCTGTAGGTAGCCTGTTCCAGGACGCAAACGGAGCCGTGCAGTTCACGCCTTCGCAAAAGCTGCTGAACAGCTATGATTCCACGGCCGACATCCGTTTTCCGACCTTCTTCCGCACCACGCCCCGGACGTTGTTGGCCAAGTGGGGTGCCATCACGCCAACGGCCACCGATAATTTTGTGTACGACATAAAAATGCTGCGGACATCGGAGATGTACCTTATCAGGGCGGAGGCCCGGGCTGAGCTCAATAACCTTTCTGGTGCAGCGTCCGACGTTACGGCCTTGAGAGCGCAGCGCATCACCGGTGCGGCGCCAGCGGCTTATGCCAGCACGGCAGAGGCTATCAGCGATATTTATCTTGAGCGTTTCCGTGAGCTTGCCGTTGAAGGTCACCGGTATTATGATCTTAAGCGCAGGAATCTCCCGATCGAGAGGCTGCTGGAAGATGTTCAGAACAATACTGCTATCGCTACCCTCAGTCCAAACAACCCGAGGTACTTGTTGCCGATCCCACAGCAGGAAGTATTTGCCAATCCCAATATCGGGCAGAACCCGGGCTATTGACAAATTTAAATACTGCGTGAATTGTAGCAGGAATATCCGTTTTAAGATGAGCGGCCCCGGGATCATAACCCGGGGCTTTTTTTAGTTGTACTCTCCCCGCCGGCCCAGTCTTTTGTCAAGTGCATACCTGCCTCCGCCGCTGAACAAAAACAGAAGGTTGATAAAAAAAAGCGCCATGGCAGGGGTCATTCCTTCAAAAGAATCTGCCCGGTGAACCATGAGGATTGCCACCAAAAAATTCAGGCACATAATAAAGGCAGCCAGCCTTACCTGCCAGCCAACTATCAGGAGCAGGCCAGCGGTCAGCTGTGCAAATACCGACAGATAGGCACAGGCCAGCGGAAAGGGGAAGTTATTGGCGGCCAGGAAATCCCTGAACGCATACATGTGCTGCCGGCTCAACACATTATCCTGTACACCATATACCAGTCTTACCCCTGTAAACAGCCGAAGCAGCAGCAATCCGATATCGGTATTGCATTTCATTTGCATAAGATAGCCAAAAATGCAGCAGCATGGAATCCGGGTTGGCTCTCCTGAGGAAGAAATTTTCGATTCCAGGTAAAAATTATTGAACAAAATGAAAACTTACGATGTTTTATAGTGGATTAAAACCAGCGCGACGTATTTTTCGTAATTATACCAAGTAGATTCAGGAACCGATCCCTATGTTAAGCTGCCCAGTTTAAACCGTTCCGTCTATGTCTGCATTACAACTGCAAATTCCCTTGCTGTACGGCAAGGTTAAGAACATTGGTCATTCGCCCGAGATGGATGACTATGAGAAGAGAAAGCTTAGCGTTTTTAACCAGCTCAACTTCCTTGGGTTATTGTCCGGTATCGCAGTCTCCCTGGCCGGCCTGATGGATGAACAGTCTCTTCCTGTTATTGCCTCCCTTGTTGCTTTTTCCCCTACGGTCGTTTCTGCGCTTGTGCTGCTCATGAACCATTCGGGCTATTACGAATCGGCAAGGATGCTGTACTTTACACTCTATCCCGTGCTGACCGCTCTTGTGTATGGAGCAGGGCTTGATGTTGGCATTGAGCTGTTCTTTGTGCTGTATGCCGTGCTTGCCGTTTTTTACATGCAAAAACCCCGGAATGCCATTTTCTCTTTCCTGCTGGCTGCCGGCTGTTACCTCGCAGTCTTTGTATTCGGAGAAGGATACCAGTACCAGCTGCGCAGCGCGCTTTTCCCTTTCTATGTTTTTAACCATGTAATGGCCCTTGTCTTTATTTTCTTTGCGCTGTTCTGGATCAAACAAGAAAATACAGGCTATCAGCTCTCCATTCTGGAGAAGAACCGCGCCTTGCACCAGACCAACCTGGAGATTGAGCAGCAAAGGGTGGTCATCACGGAAAAAGCCGAACAGCTCACCGAGCTCAATGCTCTTAAGAACAAGCTGTTTTCGGTGATCTCCCACGACCTCAAAGGCCCGCTGTATGCCCAGCGCAACCTGTTCAAGAGCATGCACCAGTTCAATGTGCCGGCCGAGGAGGTCAAGCAAATGCTCCCGGACATCCTCAACGATATGAACTATACCATCAACCTGATGGATAACCTCCTGCAATGGGCCAAATGCCAGATGCAGTCGGACCAGCTTAAGCTTCAGCCGGTCAACCTAACCGAGCTTATAGACAACGTAACAAAGCTGCTAAGGCTTCAGGCAGATGCCAAAAAGATCTACCTGGATCAAAAGCTTGATAAACCGGTTTATGTGTTTGCCGACAAGGATATGATCCACCTTGTGCTGAGGAATCTTTTGTCCAATGCCATCAAGTTCACACCCGAACAGGGGCAGATCGTAGTATCGGCACAGGAAACGGGCAAGCTGGTGGAGATCAGCGTGGAAGACAGCGGGGTGGGCATGAGCAAAGAAATGATCGACCAGCTTTCGGCCAACAATTACTATACAACCAAAGGTACGGCCAATGAGAGCGGTACCGGTCTCGGACTGATGCTGTGCAAGGAATTCCTGGTAAAGAATGGCAGCAGTATGCGCATCAGGAGCGCTCATGGTAAAGGCAGCGTGTTTTCTTTTGCCCTGCCGGTTTGCCAAAGCTGATAAGGGGCATTTGGCACCAGGTTAGCCGGGATTTTACCAACCTATTGTTCAGGTTTCTAAATATGGACTAAATTTTGCTGAGTTTACCAGGCCGGTGCTATGCAGAAAATTTACCGAATTCTCCGCAACAATAAAGAACAGGGCCCTCTCAGCCTGGAGGAGCTTTTAGAATATGCGCCCCAGCCAAACGACCTTATCTGGGTTGATGGCAAGAGTGCCGGTTGGCGCTATCCTTCTGAAATTGAAGACCTTCGCAAAGTTGCTACGGGTATGGCCGTCAGCGGCGCTGAGCTAAGGCAGCCGGCAGCCAGGGTAACTACGGCCCGCAGCGAGCCGGAAGCGGAAGAGCAGGAGCTGACGCCCGCCGATCTGGAAAAAAAGGCGAATGATATTTTTGCCCGCGTACATGCCTATGCGAAAGATCAGGGTGAAAAACAGCCTCAAACCAAGTATGCCCGCTCGCTTGATGATCTGAAAGAAGAATACGCTCAATGGCTTCACAACAAAAAAAAGAAAGGCCGGCCATTTGTTTTGCCGGTAGGCTGGAAGCCTGGATTGGGCCTGGCCGCAGCTGCTCTTGTTCTTGTGTTTTTCTTCAACAGGCAGGGTGGGGAAATTGTTATGCAAAAAAGCGGCATTAGCCAACCGGGTGCCGGTTTACCCGAAAGGGTTGGGCAAGGCTCAAGGGAGGAAGTGCCGGCAAAACCTTATGGTGTGGAAACGGTTCGTGAGTCGTCGTCTTCCGCTTCGTCGGTTGACGATTTTATCGATTCTGTCAGGCGAGTGCTTGACCAGCAGGATCGCGAAGCCCGCTCGAACCCGCTGAAGCCCATAAAATATAGGCCTTTCAAAAATGTCCCTGAAACTGCAAGTTCTCCGGCGCAGCCAGGGGCCATCACCAAGGCCACTGAAAAGCTTCCTCTCAGTAAATCGGTTAACATGAACGCCCGGTATATGAGCGGCGATACAAAAAAAAGGGTAGAGCTCCTGGAAGTAACCATCAGCAATCACTCAATGGAATTGCTTAAGTTGGTTACCGTAGATGTATTTTATTACAAAAGAGGGGACAAGCTTTTTGATAAAGAGACACTTTACTTCAACAATATTCCACCGGGCAATTCCTTTACCCTTTCAGCACCCGGTAATAATAAGGCTTTTGAAGCCAGGTTTCAGCTCGGGCAGGTCAGCGGCTCAAGCAACTGATCAAGCCCGGTTGTTTTCATCAACCAACACTTCGGCACCAGCGGGCGCCAGGATCAGAGGTCTCTTTCCCAATCCTTGTTAGCTTCTCTTCTTTTGTAGATGAACATCATAGCGATAAAGAAGAGCACCATGATAAAAAATTCTATTCTCATATGACGGGGTTTATCTTATTGACAAAATATTTGTGTATCGGTGAGTAAAGCATTTGTTAAAACGGACAGGGAAATACAAAAAACTAGCGAGACGATTGCGTTGGCGTCTCATCCTGCATCGGGCAGGAATACTATTTCCGCCCGCCTTTCCCGGCTTTTGGCTTTGTTCTAAAAGTGTTTCTGTTGCTCCCGTTCAGGGTGCAAACTGGCATTTATTTGCCGCTTTCTTTATGACCGAAGCTGGTCATAAAGCATAACCGCTTACAGCATTCGGGGCAAACAGATATTGCTGCAGCCGAAAGACTGAATTGTAACAAGACAAGGGGTGGGGTTCTTACCAAACATTGCGCGGGCAGGTATCGCCATACCCATTGCCCAGCATAAAGCCAATAAGGACTTCGTGCGTGTTTCTCGTGTAGTTGTTGAGTGCCGATGTCGTATAGTCGTAAGAATAGCTGACCGTGAACTTATTTGACA
>DASTPZ010000032.1:0-5841 GCA_035761965.1 Flavisolibacter sp.
CAGCGACCGGGTAAATTCCGTACTGGTACCGAAATCATTCCTTCAGTGGGCGAATGCCAGCCTCGGACAGGTCAGGCAGCCCGGCGCTTCCAGGGTTTTTATCAAGACAAGGGATGCCAATGACGCAGAGCTGCTGGACTATTTTGAAAAAAGCAATTTTTATGTAAACAAGGAGAAGACAAAATTCGGCAGGCAGAAAAACATCCTTGAAGGCATTCTTACAGGATTGGGTGTTTTTGGGCTCCTGATGGTGTTGATGTCCCTGCTGATCTTTTCTTTTTACCTGCAGCTGGTGATTGCCAGAAGCCGCGACAGCCTGCAACTGCTCCTGCTTATTGGCTATTCGCCCGGATGGCTCAGCAACAAGGTCTCCCGCCAGTTCATACCTGTTTATTTTCTTACCATTCTTGCCTCGCTTGGTCTTACCCAGCTGATGCAGTGGGCCTTTCATCAATATGGCATGCACAACAGGCCAGAGCTGAACACATTGGTACACCCGGTTGTAATTATTCTTGCGGGTCTGCTTATACTTTTGTCCATCCTTGCCAATCACCGGCTGGTAAAAAAACAGTTGTACAGACTCTATTGATCCCTAACCATAAGCAGGCTGAAATAGTTGATGGCAGAATCGAATTTCCAGTCCCTGCCCCATGCAACAGTGCGGTAGCCGGCCTTGAATCCGCCAAACCTCGTTTCGCGCCAGTAGCGTCCGGAGGAATCGATCCCTTTGTAAAATATGGTGTGATAGAGCTTGCGGGAAATATTCTCGCCATAGTTGATCGGCTGGTAAGCAGCAGCCGTATCCCTGGCCCTTATAAAGTAAAGGGTGGCACCACCGGGATATGAATAAACCTGCAGCTCGTTGCCGCTGCTATCGATTGCCGTTTCAACACTGTTGTATCCTCTTGGTACCACCAGGCTGTAACTTTCCGAACCGGTATATGCATAGCTGCTGCGGCTGAAATCGGACAGCAGGAAGCAGGAAGAACAAAAGCAGAGACCCAATAACAGAAGTATTTTCATAACCTCGAAGCGGCAGGCCTTTCATGACAGGCGTATAAGCCAATCGCCTCACTGCTGCCGGCATGCCTAGGTCAATCCTTCAAAAATTATGCTTGCACCCTGTCCCACCCCGACACACATGGTAGCCGCGCCATACTTGCTGCCCCTGCGCTTCATTTCATGTACAAGCGTGGTAGACAATCTTACACCACTGCAACCGAGCGGATGACCAAGTGCGATGGCGCCGCCGTTTACATTGACCTTTGAAGGGTCCAGGCCCAGATCGTGAATACAGGCCAGCGATTGTGAGGCAAAGGCCTCGTTGAGCTCGATAAGATCGAGGTTGGCGATGGAGAGGCTGGCGCGCTTCAGTGCTTTCTGGGTGGCGGGTACAGGCCCTATACCCATAATGGCAGGATCAACGCCCGCCACGGCCATGGCAACTACCTTAGCCATGGGCTTGAGGTTATATTTTTTTACCATTTCCTCGCTGGCCAGCAGCAGGGCCGCGGCACCATCATTGATGCCGGATGAGTTGCCTGCCGTTACGGAGCCTTCCTTTGAAAATGCAGGCCGCAGCGAAGCAAGCTTTTCAAGACTTGTTTTCCGCGGATGCTCATCAGTATCTGCCAGTTTCTTTGCACCCTTTTCGCCTTCAACCTCTACGGCTATGATCTCTTCTTTCCAGGTTCCCTTTTCAAGCGCGCTGAAATATTTTTCCTGCGATTGCAGGGCAAACTCATCCTGTGCCTCACGGCTGATCTTCCAGCGGCTGGCAACATTCTCGGCGGTTTCACCCATGCTGTAAGGATAATGCACATCAGCAAGCTTATTGTTCACAAAGCGCCACCCCAGGGTGGTATCATATACCTCGGCCGTCCGCTGAAAAGGGCTGGACGATTTGGCCAGCACAAAAGGTGCCCTGCTCATGCTTTCCACTCCGCAGGCAATGACCAGTCCGGCATCATCGCACATAATCTGGCGTGCGCCATCCATAATGGCCTGCAGGCCCGAAGCACAAAGACGGTTTACAGTATTGCCTGCCACGGTAGCGGGCAAACCGGCAAGCAGTGCAGCCATGCGGGCCACGTTCCGGTTATCCTCGCCTGCCTGGTTGGCGTCTCCGGCAATTACGTCTTCTACATCTGCCGGATCTATTCCACGATTCCGGGCCATCAGTTCCCTGATCACATGCGCGAGCAGGTCGTCAGGCCTTGTTTGGCTTAAGATGCCGCCGTAACGGCCGATAGGCGTACGAACAGCATCAATGAGGTATACAGTCTGCATAATTCTTTATTTGTTGAAGATAACCCAAGAGGCTGCGGTGGGATCGGTCATGCCTGGAGATAACCATCCGGTGACTGCCACCGCTTGTTAAAGCATTTGCAAGATAAGGCTATCGGCTTATTCTGCTGAAAGCTTTAAATTATCTTTGCAGAATGGCCGACACAGCAGCGTCAAAGCGCACCACCAATATCAGGCAGCTCAGCCTGGCAGACCTCACGGATTTTTTTGAATCGATCGGTGAGAAGAAATTCCGCGTCAAGCAGGTTTGGGAATGGCTCTGGCAGAAGCATGCCTTTTCCTTTGCCGATATGACCAACCTCAGTAAAGAGCTGAGGCAAAAGCTGGGCGAGCATTTTACACTACCTGCGCTTATAGTGGATGCCACACAGCACAGTTCGGATGGAACGGTAAAATCGCGGTTTAAGACCCATGATGGGCATCTTTGTGAAGGTGTGCTGATACCGACTGAGAGCCGCTATACGGCTTGCGTATCTTCCCAGATAGGGTGTTCGCTTAGCTGCCGCTTTTGTGCTACAGGCTATATCGACAGGAAGCGCAACCTCGATTTCGATGAGATCTACGACGAAGTAGTGCTGATCAACCAGCAATGTGAGAAGGTTTACAATAAAAAGCTCAGCAATATCGTCTTCATGGGCATGGGCGAACCCCTGCTCAACTATAAAAATGTGCTGCGGGCCATCGAAAAGATCACAGCCGAAGACGGCCTTGCCATGAGCCCCCGGCGGATAACAGTTTCCACGGCAGGCGTGGCGAAGCAGATCAGGCAGCTGGGCGACGATAAGGTACGCTTTAAGCTGGCGCTCTCCCTGCATGCTGCCAACGATGCCAAACGCAACGAGATCATGCCGATCAATGAGAGCAATAACCTCAAGGCGCTGGTAGATGCCCTGAATCATTTTCACCGCCAAACCAAGAACGAGATCACGCTCGAATATATCCTGTTTAAGGATTTTAACGACAGCAACAAGGATGCCGATGAACTGATCAAGATCTACCGCCAGGTGCCCGCCGACCTGGTGAACATCATTGAATATAACCCCATCGATTTCGCCAAATTTGAAAAGCCTACCGAAAGCAGGATGGAAGAATTCATCGCTTATCTCGGCAAGAACAAGGTCAATGCCCGCCTGCGCCGCAGCAGGGGTAAGGATATTGACGCAGCCTGCGGTCAGCTGGCCAATAAGAATTAAGCGAAACCCTTCAGCAACCTGGCCTCAATTGAATGGCTGTCTTAGCCTACCGGTATGAGCCGCTGCCGGTGGTATTGCCCTGCAACCAGGCGGCCTGTGCCTCCTGTTTTAACCGTAATTAACCTTGCTCCCTTAAACCTGCCAGCTCCCGCCCGGTCTGTAATACGTCACCTTTTAAAAATGACAATCACTTTATGAAGAAAATATTCACCGGAGCGCTGGCATTCATTCTTTTTACCGGAGCCGCGCAGGCACAGACAAAAGATTCTGCCCGTCATGGAGGCAAGGCCAGGCAGGAAATGCTCACTAAACAGCTGAATCTTACTGCCGATCAGCAAAGCAGGCTGGCAGCCATCAGGCAGGAGCAGCGCAAAGAATTCGAATCCCTCAAAAACAATGGTTCCCTGAGCCGCGAAGAGCTGCAGGTTAAAAGAAAGGAGCTGCATAAAAAATACACCGAACAGGCCGCCGCTGTTTATACACCGGCACAGAAGGAGCAGCTGGCAAAAATGAAAAGCGAATGGAAGGCCAGGCATAAGGAAGGATCAAGAGATGGTAAGGCAAAAGATAGGGGAGGCAAAAGAGGTCATGGCGCTGACGGTGCTCTTAACCTGAGCCAGGAGCAAAAAAGCAAGATGAGCGAGCTCAGAACCCAGTTCAGAAGCCAGGCCGAAAGCATCAGGAACGATAAAGCTCTAACCGATGCCCAGAAAAAGGAAAAAATGACCGTTCTGCGCCAGCAGCAGCAAGAGCAGTTCAAAGCCGTCCTTACGCCCGAGCAGGTCGAAAGAATGAAATCCATGAAAAAGGACCGCCAGGCCAGGAACACCAAATAATTTAATGCTTCCGCCTTATAAAAACAAAGAGACCGTGTACTGCACGGTCTTTTTTACTTTTGCAGGATGAAGAAAAAAACCGGGTTCGAAAAGTTCATGTCGACCGAAAAAAAGGGAGCGGCAAAAAAAGAACAATTCAGACAGGAGAAAAAACAGATCACGAGGGAGAGAAAGGAGTTTTTTGAGAAAAAGCGGGCCGAAGCCGCCGGAGCTGCCGATGTAAAGGGCGGGAAGCCTGTACCGAGGCCTGCCATCACCAGGGCTGTACAGGAAAAGATGCCGCTCAACAAATTCATCGCGCATAGTGGTATCTGCTCCAGGCGTGATGCCGTAGAGCTGATCAAGAACGGAAAGGCAAAGGTCAATGGCGAGGTCATTCTCGAGCCTGGGCACAAGATATCGCCACAGGATGCCGTAACGCTGAATGGAAAAAAGATCAACCCGGTAAAGGATCTTGTGTATATCCTCATCAACAAGCCAAAAGACTATATCACCACCACCGATGATGAAAAAGGGCGCAAGACGGTGCTGGACCTGATAAAAAATGCCACAAAGGAAAAAGTTTACCCGGTAGGAAGGCTTGACCGCAATACCTCGGGCGTTCTGCTGCTGACCAATGATGGCGATCTTACCCAAAAGCTGACACACCCAAGCAACGAGGTGAAAAAGCTTTATGCGGTCACACTCGACAAGCCCCTGACCAAAAATCATTTTGACGAGATACTGAAGGGTGTTCCGCTGGAAGATGGCGTGGCGCATGTAGATGTTCTGGCCTATACCGACAATGCCGACAAGACCCAGATAGGCATAGAGATCCACAGTGGCCGCAACCGAATCGTCCGCCGCATCTTCGAGCATTATGGCTATGATGTGAAGAACCTGGACCGTGTTGTGTTCGCAGGACTCACCAAAAAGAATGTCGACCGCGGAAAATGGCGCTTCCTGACAGAAAAAGAAGTAAGAGATCTCAAATATTTCAAAAAAGGCAAATAGCTGTCATGAAGGGCAGGAAGGTATGACTATATGGTCTTCCAGCCTTTGGGGCATTATCCATTATGCTTAATCTTTCACCGCATATCATTCACGAAGACGAAAGCCTGGTCGCCATCAACAAACCCTCCGGCCTGCTCAGCATACCCGACAGGGAAGGAAAAGAAGTATCGCTCAAGCAGCTGCTTAAGCAGAAGTATGGAGAGATCTTTACCGTACACCGGCTCGATAAAGACACTAGCGGCGTAGTGGTATTTGCCAAAACCGAAGCCGCGCATAAAGAGCTTTCGCAGCAATTTGAGAACCGGGAAACAACAAAGCTTTACCAGGGCCTTGTACTGGGATCGCCATTTCAAAGATCGGGAGTGATCAACGAGCCTATTTCCGAACATCCTGTAAAGAGAGGCATGATGACCGTTTACAGGAAGGGTAAGGAAAGCATCACCGAGTACGAGGTGGAGGAAAGCTTTCGCCTGTACACCTGGATGAAGTTCCGCATCCTCACCGGACGCACG
>DASTPZ010000033.1:0-32633 GCA_035761965.1 Flavisolibacter sp.
CTACGCATTGCCATATTCGACGACAACAAGAACATCAGGGAAAGCATTACCCTCCTGCTCAAGACCGTACCCGATTTTGAAGTGGTGGGTTCCTTCTCCCATGTGCTCGACTGCGTCGACGACGTGAAAGAGTGTAACCCCGACATTCTGCTGATGGATATCGAGATGCCCGGAATGACGGGCATCGAAGCCGTGCGCGCTATCAAAAAAGAGCTTCCCCACGTGCAGATACTCATGCAAACGGTGTTTGAAGACGACGACCGGGTATTCGATTCTATTTGTGCGGGTGCTTCCGGCTACATCCTCAAAAACCACCTCAATACCAAACTGATCGATTCCATCAATGAGCTGCAATATGGCGGCTCGCCGATGTCGCCCTCCATAGCCCGCAAGGTGCTTGGCAAGCTTCAGCAGATACCCCAGCATGTGGTGCCCGAGCAGGCTCCCGACTACCAGCTCACGCCAAGGGAAAAAGAAGTGCTTACCTGCCTGGTAAACGGGCTTAGCTACAAGATGATCGCCGCTGATCTTCATATCAGCTACGAAACAGTAAGGTCACATGTAAAAAAGATCTACGAAAAGCTGCATGTAGCCTCCCTCACCGAAGTTGTGGCCAAGGCCATTAACCAGCGGATAGTTTAAACCCCTTAGATGAGCTTAGAAAGTATCGCCATCATGATGCATTTCAATGAAGGGCAGCATCACTGAAAGCATGTGTTTTCAAACTTGATTGTTTACTCCTTTTCAAGACGGTATGATCCCCTTACAGGGTGAGTGTTTTCACCGCTTTAAGCCATAGTTGCGCCGGTTCACCAACAGGATATTTGCGGCACAAAATTCCTTATTATGTTTAAAGCACTCAAGCCATTCTCCGCAATCTTCCTCACCCTCGTCATCTTTGCGGCCTCCTGCTCCAAGTCTTCAACACCTACATCCAGTGTTTCGGTTCAATCCAACCAGGTTGTGCTCGACTGGAACGAAACAGCTTATACTGCCTTCGGCGGTCCTGCCTACCAGCATTCACTGGTGGCGTCCCGCATTAATGCCATGATGCACCTGGCTATGCACGATGCGCTTAATGCAATCGAAACAAAATATGCACGGTATGCATTCAACGGCATCGATGAGAGCGCAGACCCGATTGCAGCTGCAGCAGCAGCGGCTCATGCAGTCCTTGTTAGCGAGATGCCGGTTCGCCAGCCTTTTCTCGATTCTGCACTTGTAAAGTCACTCCAAAATGTAAAGGACGGCGAGGCCAGGGATAGGGGCCTTGACCTTGGCAGACAAGCCGCTCAGGCGGTATTAGCCAAAAGGCAAAATGATGGCTCCGTAGGCGACCCTTTTGGAAAGCTGCCTCCCACGACGGAGCCGGGAGCTTATCAAACAGTTCCACCTTTTGACATTGTATTTGCTCCACACTGGGAAGATGTAAAACCTTTTTCGATCGAAAAAAAGGACCAGTTCAGATCCGCCCCTCAGCCTGCACTCAACAGCGCCGCCTATACCGAAGCCTTTAACGAGGTAAAGGAAAAAGGCCGAAGCGGCAGCACATCCAGGAGCGCGGAGCAATCGGCCTATGCCAAGTTCTGGTACGAGTTCTCCGAAGCAGGCTGGAATCGCATAGCAAGAACAGTAGCCGTTACGAAGCGTCTTAACCTGCTGGAAACTGCCCGCTTGTTCGCTCTTGTGGACATGGCCATAGCAGATGCCTACATTGCAGGATGGGATGCAAAATTCCATTACAAGTTCTGGAGACCATATACCGCCATCAGGAATGCCGCATCGGATGGAAATGAAAATACGACACCGGACAGCTCATGGGAACCAGCTGAGCCTACTCCACCCGTTCAGGACTATCCTTCCACGCACAGCGCACTTGGCAATGCTGCTGCCACGGTTCTTGCCAGGCTGCTGGGCGACAAAACCTCGTTTACGTTCTCCTCTCCCACGGCCGGCCCCACAGGCAGCGCCAGGAGCTTTACAAGCTTTAGCCAGGCCGCCGATGAAAATGCAGACTCAAGGGTTATGGCCGGCATCCATTTCCGCTTCTCCTGCGTAGCGGGACAGGAGCTTGGCAACAAGATCGGCAACTGGACCGTTGATAACCGGCTCAAGGCCTTACAATAAAAGTACCGGGAAGAGATCCAAGGGTTCATGGCCATTATGCGTCATGAACCCTTTGTATTAAAAGCCTGCCGGGGTCCAGGCCTGGCCTATACCATGCAAACAAAAAAGGCGCTGCCTGCATTTGAGGTCTCGTTCACCCGGGCTCCAGGCAGCTTTTTAAAACAGCTCTGACCCCCGATAAAGCTTCACCAGAAAAGGGGACGCAGGTAACATATACGGGGATTGTTAGAAGCAGCCTGAATTCAAAGCTTTGCAGCTGTTAATGGATCAGGGAAACCATTCATTATCATTTCGGGGGAAACAAGGCCTGTTCCCAGGGAAGTATTCCCCGGAAAAAAACCAGGCTTATTGCAGTTGCTTCCCAATGATAGGATTTCCTGCTCCGCCAAACAACAAACAGTAATTCATCATTGCATTCAAACACCTTTTTATGAAAAAAACGATTTCACTCGCAGTCATTGTAATAGCAGTATTCAGCTTTTTCGCCGGGCAGGCAAAGATTTCCCCGCTGGCCCATCCTACCAATGATCCTGCCCTTACGCCGTCCTCAAATGGCCAAAGTTTCCAGAGCGAACCCCAGGTGAAAAACATAGTACTGCCAAACAAAGTCAGACTGGAATATGTAGAGCAAGGCCAGGCAGATGGCATACCCGTTATCTTTCTCCATGGCCTTACAGACTCCTGGCATTCCTACGAGTACGTGCTGCCCCACCTTCCGGCAAACATACATGCCTATGTATTATCGCAACGCGGACATGGCAATTCCGACCGGCCGCTGAACGGCTACTTGCCTTATGATTTTTCATCAGACCTGGCAGCATTCATGGATACGCTGAACATCAAAGACGCGGTGATCGTTGGTCACTCCCTGGGAGGCACCATTGCGCAGCGGTTTGCACTTGATCATCCCTCGAAGCTCAGGGCATTGGTTTTGGCCGGCTCTTTCTCAAGCTATCGCAATCGCCCGGATATGCTGGTTTTCCGCAACCTGGTTGCCGAGCTCAGGGATCCAATCGATCCTCAATTCGCTGCCGGCTTTCAGCAAAGCACAATAGGCACTCCCATTCCACAGGCTTACCTCGACACATTGGTGAACGAAAGTCTTAAAGTACCGGCAAGGGTATGGCAGAACGTTATTGACGGCCTGATGGAAGTGGACTATACCCGGGATCTGCTGGCGGTTAAAAAGCCTACACTGATCATCTGGGGAGACCTGGATGCCTTTGCGCCGTTGCAGGACCAGGAAAGACTGCAAAATGCCATCAAAGGATCAAAGCTGCTCGTATACAAAAAAACAGGACATGCCGTGCATTGGGAGCAGCATAAAAAATTCGCGGAAGACCTTCTTCAATTCATTGCCAAACTACCCCGCCAATAGGCCTTCGCGCAAGTACCCATCTCATTCCGAACCATCAAACTCTTTTATGAAACTTATCTTTTTACTGCTGCCACTCGGTATCATGGGCTTTTTGATAGGGCAGCCGGGTAAAACAAAGCCTAAGCCGGTCAGGCAGACCATATACTGTGCTCCTTCTTTCGACCCTTTAAAGTTGAATGCTGCCAATGCGCCGCTATTTAAAGGACTGGGTAACCTGGATTATCGAATTACCACCGGCTCGCCAAAGGCCCAGCTTTATTTTAACCAGGGCCTTACCCTGCTATACGCCTTCAACCATGGCGAGGCAGGACGGTCCTTCAAGGCGGCGATCAAGCTTGATTCCACCTGTGCTATGGCCTGGTGGGGCTTGGCCATGGTACTGGGTCCCAACTACAATGCCGCCCTTAATCCTTCAAGCCTTACCGATATCAATGAGGCCATTGATAAAGCCATGCTATATGCCGCTGAGGCGAGCCCAAAAGAAAAAGTACTGATCCATGCCCTTTCGAAGCGTTTTCCACGTGAGGCTGTTGAGGACATGACGCCATTTTATGCCGCCTATGCCTCAGCTATGAAGCAAGCCTGGACCGCCTTTCCCAGCGATGCTGAAATAGGCTCGCTCTATGTGGATGCATTGATGAACGAGCACCCCTGGAATCTTTGGCTAAAGGACGGCACACCCCAGCCGTGGACACCAGCCATTGTGCAGACCCTTGAAACCTTGCTGGCCCTTTCACCCAACCACCCAGGCATCAACCACCAGTATATACATACCATGGAAGCTTCCAGGGAAGCGGCCAGAGCCCTGCCTTCGGCAAGAAGGCTTGGATCCATGCTGCCTTCGGCAGGCCACCTGGTACATATGCCTTCGCATGTGTTTATCCGTACAGGCTTTTACCATGAAGGTGTTTTGGCCAACGAACGAGCGGCGGCGGCCGACAGCAGCTATATCGCGCAATGCAAGGTTCAGGGTGTGTACCCGATGATGTACTACCCCCACAATATTCATTTCCTTGCAGCCTGCGCCTTTCTGGAAGGTAATAGCAAAAAGGCCATAGATGCCGCCTGGCGACTGTCGCGCAATGCAGACAAAACCTATATCCAGGAAAATCCGGCCATACAGCATTATTTCAGCATCCCCTATTATGTGCTTGTGCACCTGGGAAAATGGGATGATATCCTGAAGCTGGTAGAACCCGATCCGGCCCTCGAATACCCTGGCGCCATCTGGCACTATGCAAGGGGAATGGCCTTTGCCGCAAAGGGCAGATTGGAGGAAGCCAGCCTGGAACTGGCAGCGGTAAAAGCCATCGCAAAAAACGATGCACTAAGAACAAAGCTTATTTGGGAAACCAATAGCGTGGCCGACCTCATACAGATCGCAGACCTTGTGCTGGATGCGGAAGTAGAAGGAAAGAAAAAGAACTTTGGCGATGCCATAAAGCTGCTGCGGTCGGCCGTTGCGATAGAAGACAAGCTCACCTACCAGGAACCTCCGGATTGGTTCTTCTCGGTGCGGCACAGCCTCGGCCATCTGCAGTTGCAAGCAAGATTATTTTCTGATGCCGAACAAACCTATCAACAGGATCTCCTGACCTATCCAGAGAACGGCTGGTCGCTGATGGGGCTGATCAAAAGTATGGAGGGACAGGGGAGGAAGGATGACGCGGCGGCTGTAAGAAAAAGATTTAACAAAGCCTGGGCCTGGGCCGATCTGGAGATCAACTCATCCAGAATATACTAGAGCCGTTCAAGGGAGGCAGGGCGAGATCTCTGCCTCCTTTCCTTAAACCACCCATTCGATTTCACCTACTTCGAAATGCTCTTCCACTGCATGCTGAACCACCAGCCTTCCCAATTCATCAACACTGCGAACGGTGGCTTCAAATAAACGGTTTGCCTTTTTCAGCCTCACCTTTTGATCCCTTTTATATAGATGCGAGAGATAATAGGTTTCAGGGGCAAAATGCCTGTTGGCCCATTGCTGTTCAACGGCTGTGCACAATTCCCTGGCAAGCCCTATTGGCTCAAATGACCGTCCAAGGATTTGCCGCAGCGAAACCGCTTTTTTGCCAAGCTCACCAAAATCGGTCTGGTTGATATTAATGCCGATCCCGGCAATAGCCCATTTCCATTCCCCGCCCTGCCAGATGTTTTCGATAAGAATACCCGCTGCCTTTCTGTCACGCCAGTAGATATCATTCGGCCATTTGATACAGAGTTCTTCAGGAATATAATTACTGAGAAATTGATGAGCAGCATTGGCAATGGTTATGCTTAAGCCAAAAATCGCCTTCATATCAGGCCTGGTTGGCTCCAAAACCAGGCTGAGCGCCAGGTTCTGGCCTTCAGCCGAAACCCAGTTCCGCTCCCTCTGCCCTTTACCACGGCTTTGGGCATGCGCAAACACAGCCGTACCGTGCTGTGCCATCCCTTCACGTGCCATTCCCATGGCATAGTTGTTGGTGCTGTCTATGACGGATAGTTCTATGAAAGGTGATCCTATGGGATTAGAAGATGACAATTAACTGCTATTTTTGGCAAAGAAAAGAACTCTTAATTGTTACTACCTTGGCAACTGTCCTAAATTTTATCAAACAAAAATCTATCTAGTATTTGGAACCATTAGAAGTTTTGGCGAAGAGAAAGAAAGGCACTGCCCGGCTCAACAGGAATTCGAAAATAATCAAATCAATCATCAGGGCTATTCAGGAAAAAAAAGGTGAAAACATCGTTTCACTCGACCTCAGAAAGATACCTGAAGCGGTTGCAGATTTTTTTGTGATCTGCGAAGCCAGCAATCAACCTCAAATAAGGGCTATTACAGACGCTGTTGAAGAACAGGTGAAAAAGAATTGCGGAGAATCTCCCTATCATTATGAAGGCAAGCAAAACATGCAGTGGGTGCTGATCGACTATGTTAACGTGGTGGTTCACGTTATGATGCCGGAACAAAGAAAGTTCTATAAACTGGAAGAAATGTGGAGCGACGCGCCGCTGGAGGAACACAACGGATAAGGGTCGTGTTTGTTAAATATGAAACGCCCACAGAATATTCCGCTAAAATTTAATTACTTGCACCATTCATAACAAGAAATCTACAATGTCACAGGAACCATATAGAAACGATAAATCGAAGCTCCCGAAATTCTCGAACCGCTCGGGCGGTGATGGAGACAATACACCCCGCAAGGGCCCGAAATTCAGCATCTATTGGGTGTATGCCATCATTTTTGCCGTACTGATCGGTTTCCAGGTCTTTGGGCCCTTCACCTCGTCCACGGAAAAAACGAATTTCGAAGAATTCAAGCAGATGGTGGCCAAGGGGCATGTTGAGAAATACGTGATCGTTGACAACCGCGATGTGGTAAGAGTGTTTTTGAAGAAGGAATTTATCCCTAGCTACAGTAATTCCAAGGTCAAGCTTACCCAGGAAGGGCCTCATTTCAATTTCAGGATCGCCCATAATGAGGATGTACGCAAGATCATGAGCGAGTTCTACACGGCGAACGGTATCGCAAAGGCGAACCAGCCTGTTTCGGATGTGGATACGGAGACCAACTGGTTCAGCCCTATCCTGCAAACCATCCTGCCGATACTCATCTTTATCGGGCTTTGGATACTGCTCATGCGTAAAATGGGCGGCGGCGCAGGTGGTGGCGGCGGCCCCGGCGGCATCTTCAACATAGGCAAATCAAGGGCTACGCTGTTCGACAAGGGCACTAGGGTGAATATCACCTTTGCTGATGTGGCAGGCCTTGACGAAGCAAAGGTGGAAGTGATGGAGATCGTTGATTTTCTGCGTAATCCGAAAAAATATACTTCGCTTGGAGGTAAGATCCCCAAGGGTGCTCTCCTTGTTGGTCCTCCCGGTACCGGTAAAACCCTGCTGGCAAAGGCCATGGCAGGTGAGGCCCAGGTTCCTTTCTTCAGCCTCAGCGGCAGTGATTTCGTGGAAATGTTCGTCGGTGTAGGCGCAAGCCGCGTTCGTGACCTCTTTAAGCAAGCCCGTGAAAAAGCACCTTGCATCATCTTTATTGATGAGATCGATGCCATCGGTCGTGCCAGGGGTAAGAATATGATGATGAGCAACGACGAAAGGGAAAGCACACTGAACCAGCTGCTGGTTGAAATGGATGGCTTTGGCACCGATACGGGTATCATTGTGCTGGCCGCCACCAACCGGCCCGATGTTCTGGATACGGCCCTGCTGCGTCCAGGCCGCTTCGACAGGCAGATCACCATCGACAAGCCAGACGTTAAAGGCCGTGAAGCTATTTTCAAAGTACACCTGAAGCCGATCAAGGTTTCCGAAAAAGTGGATATCTACAAGCTCGCTGAGCAAACACCCGGTTTTGCGGGTGCTGATATTGCCAATGTGTGTAACGAAGCCGCTTTGATCGCTGCCCGCAAGAACAAAGGCGCGGTAGACATGAGCGACTTCCAGGATGCAGTGGACAGGGTGATCGGCGGTCTGGAAAAAAAGAATAAGATCATATCACCGGAGGAAAAGAAGATCATTGCTTACCATGAAGCCGGCCATGCTATCTGCGGCTGGTTCCTTGAGCACGCCTACCCGCTTCTTAAGGTTACGATCGTTCCCAGAGGCACAGCCGCACTTGGTTACGCCCAGTACACACCCAAAGAGCAATACCTGTATAATACAGACCAGCTTAGCGACCAGATATGCATGACGCTCGGCGGACGTGCAAGTGAAGAGATCTTTTTTGGCAAAATATCTACCGGCGCGCAGAACGACCTTCAGCAGATCACGCGGATCGCCTATGCCATGGTAACTGTTTATGGCATGAACGATAAGGTAGGCAACATCAGCTTTTATGATCCCCACCAGGATCAGACCTTCACCAAGCCGTATTCAGATGAAACGGCCAGGCTGATCGATGAAGAAGTTCGAAAGCTGATCGACCAGGCCTACGACCGTACCAAAAACCTCCTAACCTCCAAAAGAGCCGAGGTGGAAAAGCTGGCGGAAGCCCTGCTTGACAAAGAGGTACTTTTCCAGAGTGATGTAGAGGCTCTTATCGGCGCCCGTCCTTACGAGGAAAGAAAGCCCCTCGGCGTTGAAGACGATAAGCACCATGAGGGAGGCATTAGCGAAGGAGTGCCGCCTTATGATCCTAATGTAACCAACCAGGCACCGGCGTCCAAATGAGCAATTCTCCCGCAAAGAATAACATACTGAAAAAGATACGCATGGCGTTGGCACACCCAACGCCATTGCCTTTTCCCGGAAGCGAAGGCAGCGACAGTGTGTTTCAGCCGCTGCGGCAGGACCTGGTCGTGGAGTTTGCCGAGCAGTTTACGCAACTGCAGGGCAAGTTCATTTTTTGCGTCGATGAAAAAGAGCTGGTTGAACATTTTGCCAAGCTTTGTTACCAGCACCAATGGACAAAGATCTATTGTGAAGAAGCGAGGTGGCAGCCCCTGGTTCAGCCCCATAGCCTTTTTGATGATATAGCCGCCTGTGAGGCCGCCCTCACAAGCTGCGAATTCCTGATCGCCCGAACAGGCAGTATAGTGCTGGGCTCCGTACACCAGGGCAGGATACCAAGCATCTATGCTCCGGTACACGTTTGCGTGGCCTTTACCTCCCAGCTGGTTTATGATGTAAAGGATGGACTGGTGGCACTTAAAGAAAAATACCGGGACTTCCTTCCTTCCCTTATCACTTTTGCAACAGGCCCCAGCCGTACGGCGGATATCGAAAAAACCCTTGTAGTTGGCGTGCACGGTCCAAAAGAAGTATATTGTTTTTTAATTGACGATCAGTCCTAGCCATTTGCCAGCAATGCAGATTCCACCAGGTAAAAAGATATTTTTCTTGTCCGATTTTCATTTGGGCGCTCCCAATGCCGCGGCCAGCCTTGAACGCGAAAAGCTGATCGTTCGCTTTCTCGATGAGGTAAAGCAGGATGCATTTGCCATCTTCATCGTGGGCGATATGTTCGATTTCTGGTACGAATACCGGAAGGTGGTGCCACGGGGCTTTGTACGCCTGCTTGGCAAGATCGCCGAACTCACCGATGCAGGCATCCAGGTGCATTTTTTTGTAGGCAACCACGATATGTGGATGAAGGATTACCTGCAGCGGGAACTCAATGTTCCTGTTTACTTCGAACCAAAGGAGTTTGTTTTTAACGGAACAAGCTTCGAAATAGGGCATGGCGACGGGGTAGGTCCGGGTGACCATGGTTATAAAAGGCTAAAAAAAGTATTCAGGAACCCGGTATGCCAATGGCTATTCGGGGTACTGCCCCCGGCAATAGGTATTGGACTGGCCAACTATTTCAGCCGCAAAAGCCGTGCGGCGACCGGGCAAAGCGAAGAACAGTTCCTTGGGGAGGACAAGGAATGGCTGCTGATCTATTGCAGGGAAGCGACCCTGAAAAAAAATATCCGATTTTTTGTATTTGGCCATAGACACTTGCCAATCGATTATCGTCTGGATAAGGACAGCCGTTACATCAACCTCGGCGATTGGATCAATTATTGCACCTACGCCGTATTTGACGGTTCAAATATGCAGCTGAAAGCCTATACCGGCGGGGATGCTAAAATTGTAAAAAATTGGTGAAGTACTTTTTCTTCATATTGGTTTTTGCGTCTTCGTTGCTTTACGGCAGCCCGGTGCATGCGCAGGGAGATTCCTCCTTTGTGCTGGTAAGAACCTACCAGGGCGATATAACAGCGGCAGCCATCGATCATCTCGAAAATCTTTATATCGTCTCCTCTTCCGGCCAGGTGCGGAAATTCAATTCCGCAGGCGACTCGCTGGCGGTTTATAACCAGCTCAGGAATTTTGGCAAGCTGCATACCATCGACGTATCCAACCCCTTGAAGATCCTGCTCTTCTACAAAGATTTTTCAACCATCGTAGTACTCGACCGATTCCTGGCCAGCCTGGCCACCATAGACCTCCGCAGATCCAACATACTGCAGCCAGGAGCCATCGGACTGTCCTACGATAACAATATCTGGGTCTTCGACGAGTACGATAACAAGCTTAAAAAGATCGATGAGTCGGGAACCGTCGTTTCCGAAAGTCCAGACTTTCGCACAGCCCTCGATCAAAGCCTTACACCTCAGCGCATCATCAACGACAACAGCTTTGTTTACCTGGCCGATAGCACCAACGGCATTTTTGTCTTTGATAACTATGGCTCATTCAAGCGAAAAGTACCGCTTACCAACTGGCAGAGCATTGCTGTCAACAACAATATCATCACCAGCACGGGGAAGGATGCCATCACCGTATTTAACACCACAACCCTGCTGCAGACACAGAAAAAGCTGCCCGCCTTTAAGCCTTATATCCATGCTTTTACCAGCCAGGGCAAGTTCGTTGGCCTTTCAGCCGGCAGCCTGCAGGTTTATCAATATCGATTCTGATTTTCCGCTAAGCCCTAATTTCGCTTCAAACTAAGGAGATGAATAATTTTTTAGACCAAGTTTTCCTGGATAACCCGGTCCGGGATTATCTATGGGTGGCCGGTGTGATCCTTTTTGTACTGCTGCTGAATAAATACATTTCAAAATACATCGCCCTTCTTCTGTGCAAAATCTTCAAAAGGGGCTGGAAGAATTTCGATCAGCAGAAATTTGTAGATCTCATCATGCATCCCCTTGGCGTCTTTCTTACCATAAGCGTCTCGATCATTGCATTCTACCGCCTTGACTTCCCCGATGAGCTGAATATCACGCTCTATAAATACCCGCTTCAAAAAGTACTGCTCAGCATAGCCATAGCCGTACAGATCATCGCGTTTACCTGGCTGCTGCTGCGAATCATTGATTTTATTGCTACCGTGCTTGAGGCAAAGGCAAACAAAACAGCCGACCAGGCCGACAACCAGCTTATTGTCTTCTTCCGCGATTTTCTGAAAGTCATTGTTGGGATTGTGGGCGCCATGCTGCTACTGCGTTTTGCCTTTAACTACAATGTAACCTCACTGCTTACGGGTCTTAGCATCGTTGGCGCTGCCATTGCCCTGGCCCTAAGGGAAAGCCTGGAGAACCTTATTGCTTCCTTTGTGATCTTTTTCGATAAGCCCTTTACTACCGGTGATTTTGTAAAGGTCCAGAGCATATCCGGCAATGTGGAAAGGATCGGGCTGAGAAGCACGAGGGTAAGAACATCTGATAAATCCTATGTAACCGTCCCCAATAAACAAATGGTGGACAGTATCCTGGACAATGTTTCGCTTCGCTCACAGATACGTGGTGAGATCAATCTTTTTGTGAACCTTCAAACCCCACCCGATAAGATCGGACAGCTGCTTGAGGCCATCCGGCAATATCTTTCCGAAGTGGAGGAGGTCCAGTCGCACAATGTGCTGTTCAACGATATAAGAGTGCAGGCCTTTATCGTTTTTATAGAGTTTTTCACCCCCCCGATGGAGTGGTCGCGGTTCACCGGCGTCAAGCAGGCGCTAAACTTTTTTATTCTTAAAAAAATGGAGGAGCTGGAGATCAGGATTGCCGCCGAAGGAAAGGACATCGCTATCGTTCCCTAAAACGGGAGACCTGCAAAGCAGCCCTGCTTCAGGTCTGCTTATTTGTTCTTTGTGAGGATCTCTCCCAATTCCTTGTCAAACATTCCATACTTGCCGTATTCCACCACGCGACCAATCTCCCTGCCATTTTTCATGATGATGAACGTAGGCACATTGGTGATGCCAAAAGCTTCGGTCAGGTGCTGTATGGTTTTTTTGCTTCGGTCCACACCCAGCAGCGTTATCCGGTCCTGCGGGAAGCCTGAGGCATCCATCAAGGAATAGAACTTGGGAAGAAGGTTTTTTGTATCGCCGCACCAGGTGCCGCCAAAGGCAATGATGTTGACGGAGTCTTTATTGGCTTTAAAGGCTGTAACCGCGTTCTGTTCGGGCGTATAGCCTTCCATGTTCTTGGCAAACCAGGTAAAGGCCGTGTCGTTAGCCAGATCCTGACGGCTCATAAAGCCTTTGATGATCTTGGTACCATAAGCATCCCGGCTTATTTCGGGCGCCTGTGCCCACAGGGCCTGTGCAAAAAAAATAAAAGCGGCTATTGATACAATCTTTTTCATGACAATGATATAGGGTCAAAAATAGCTTTGGTAAAAGGAAGAAAAGACTTAAAGCCTGTTAAAGATGCTACAAATTGGCTTTAAGTTCAAGCAAAAATGCACGTAATTTCTGTAGCGACTGGATCATCTCGTACTTTTCATTGACCTGCCTGTTGCGCTTGATGTATTCCTTCGCACCTTCAATGGTGAACTTTCTTCTTCGCAAAAGATCGTGTATCATCTGCAGGTTCTTTACGTCGCCTGGTTTAAAAAGCCTGTCGCCCTTACGGTTCTTGCGCGGCTCGATAATATCGAATTCATTTTCCCAGTAGCGGATGAGAGAGATATTTACCTTAAACATGGCGGCTACTTCTCCTATCGGGTAATACTGCTTCTGAAAAAGCACCTCATCCTCCGGTATTTCCACCCCATCTGCCTCGGCGTCGAGGTCCTTAAGCGATTTACGGCCCCTTGTGCTTGTTTTGGCCGTCTTAGGGACCTCCGGCGGCGCCTGACCGGAAAGAAATTCTTTCGGCTCATCCGCAGGCTCATCAAAAAATTCAAACGTTATCTGAGAGAGGGATTTGTCCATGGTCAAAGAGCAAAATTAAGGATAAGCATTGAGAGCCCTGCTGCATGCACAATCATGACAAAGATTCTACAATCCTGTTGCAGACGAATTAGTGCTGCTCCATAAAAAATTTGCTAACCGGAACGGTGCTTAGTCAAAGCTTTGGTTGGAGGCAGCTGCGCGCTTCAGCAGCTGGTCGAACTGCTGGGGGCTGAGATCGTTATAGAAAAAGTAGACCGGATCGAGCTTTTGCCCGTTCTTGCGGATCTCGTAATGACAATGGGGGCCGGTTGATTTGCCAGTGCTGCCTACATAACCGATCACTTCGCCGCGTTTTACCCGCTCGCCCCGCCTTGATTTGATGCGTACCATATGCCCATAAAGGGTTTCATAGCCATAGCCATGGTCAATGATCACATGATTGCCATACCCTCCATCGCTGAGTCCGGCCGTAGCGATCACCCCATCGGCAGTGGCATAGATGGGCGTACCCTGTGGCGCGGTGAAGTCGAGGCCCGCATGAAACTTGACCGTTTTATAAATCGGGTCGATCCGGTAACCAAAACCCGAGGCTATACGGCTAAGGTCCTTGTTGGCAACCGGTTGTATCGCGGGTGTAGCCGCCAGGAGCTTTTCCTTGTTGTTCAGGAGGCCGCTCAGCTCCTGGTAAGATTTTTTTTGCGCGGTGATGCGGGCGCTTAGGTTTTCAATACTGGAGTAGATGGAATTGATCAGGGCTGTTCCCTTCATACCCTCCACCTTGGCTATCTCCTGCTGCTTTTCAATAGCCATGGCCCGGGCGCTATCCGGAATGGGCTTTGCCTCGAATATGCTCCGGTATACATCATTGTCCCTTTTTTCGAGCTCGGCCATCTGCTGCTGAATGGATTTAAACCTGGCATCCAGGTCTTCATATGTATCGAGCAGGCGTTCATTTTCGGACCGGTAGTATTTTTCTGCAGGAGATCCTACAAACTGGAAGGCGAAATAAGAAATGATGGCGGAGGTAACAAGGGCCGCAGCAATAAAACCAAATACCCGCAGCAGCTTTACCCGCAACGGTGTAACCAGTTTCTCATAACGCAGCGTATGCGTATTGTAATAGTATTTGATTTTTTTCATGGGATCGACTGGTAAAGGAGGTGTTTGGTTCGGCACCGTAGCGGAAAGAGCCCCTGGGCCTTGATCCGCCGCCGTATGCCGGCCGCTCACTACTCATTCATTGCTTACCTTTGCCTGCCCCGGATAGCCGGGGAAAACAAATATACTCGCATATAAAGCAAAAATCAACCTTTTATTGTGATGATGACCAGCGCAGATATCCGCAGCAAATTCCTTGATTTCTTTCGGTCCAGGGCCCACCAGATCGTACCATCAGCCCCAATCGTGGTCAAGAACGACCCTACCCTCATGTTCACCAATGCAGGTATGAACCAGTTCAAGGACTACTTCCTGGGTAACCGGGAAGCACCCTCCCCGCGGGTAGCCGACACGCAAAAATGCCTCAGGGTAAGCGGCAAGCACAACGACCTGGAGGAAGTAGGCGTAGACACCTATCACCATACTATGTTCGAAATGCTCGGAAACTGGAGCTTTGGAGATTACTTCAAGAAAGAAGCCATAGCCTGGAGCTGGGAGCTGCTGACGAAAGAGCTGAACATTCCTGCGGACCGCCTTTATGTTACCATTTTTGAAGGTGATGCCAAAGAAGGCCTTCCAAGAGATGAGGAAGCAGCCGAAGAATGGAGCAAATGGATCGCTGCAGACAGAATATTGCCTGGCAGCAAAAAAGACAATTTCTGGGAAATGGGTGATACCGGGCCTTGCGGGCCCTGTACGGAGATCCATATAGACATGCGTCCCGATGAGGAAAGAAAAAAGCTTGATGGCAAAAGCCGGGTCAATGCCGACGATCCCCAGGTCATCGAGATCTGGAACAACGTATTTATCCAGTTCAACCGGCTTAAGGATGGCAGCCTGCAACCGCTTCCGGCCAAACATGTCGATACCGGTATGGGTTTCGAAAGGCTGGTCAGGGCCATCCAGGGAAAAAGCTCCAATTATGATACGGATGTTTTCAGCGGCACCATCAGCAAAATATCTACAATAACCGGGCTCAGCTATTCGGGCGGCGACGAAAAGCCCGATGTGGCGTTCAGGGTATTGGCCGATCATATCCGCGCCATCGCATTTACCATCGCCGACGGCCAGCTTCCCTCCAATACGGGGGCTGGTTATGTGATCAGGCGCATCCTGCGCAGGGCAGTCCGGTATTACTATTCTTACCTCAACTACCAGCGGCCGCTCCTTTTTCAACTGCTGCCGGTAATAGCCGAACAGTTCAAAACCGTTTTTCCTGAATTGGCCCAGCAGGAAGCTTTTGTAACAAAGGTCATTCGCGAAGAGGAAGAAGCCTTCCTGCGCACCTTGGAAAAAGGACTGAAAAGGATCGAGGACATTATCGCCGGCTCATCAGGAAGCATTTCGGGCCGGGATGCATTTGAGCTCTATGATACCTATGGCTTTCCTTTCGACCTCACCAGGCTGATTGCCGCAGAAAGGAACCTGCAGGTGGATGAAGCCTCCTTTACCGAGGAAATGCAGAAACAAAAGGACAGGTCGCGCGCGGCTACTGCCGTTGATACCGAAGACTGGGTAACGCTTGCCGAGGGAGGCAATGAATTTATAGGATACGATAGGTTGAGAAGCCAGTCGACCGTATTGAAATACCGGAAGGTAAAGGCCAAGGGCAAAGAAGCTTACCAGCTTGTGCTCGACCAGACACCTTTTTACGCAGAAAGCGGTGGCCAGGCCGGCGATACCGGTCAGCTGCTGGTTGATGGAAAATCTTTCAGGGTTTTGGACACACGTAAGGAAAACGATCTGATTGTACACATCCTCGATAAGCTTCCGCCTGATCTCGGCGGTACGGTTGAAGCCATGGTAGACGAACCAAGGCGAAAAGAAACGGCTATCCATCACAGCGCCACTCACCTGCTGCATGCCGCGCTACGACAGGTGCTGGGCACTCACGTAGCTCAAAAGGGGTCGCTCGTGCAGGCCGGTGCTCTTCGCTTCGATTTTTCCCACTTCAGCAAAATGACGGAAGAAGAAATAAGCAAGGTGGAGCAGATCGTAAATGAAAAGATCAGGGAGAATATCCCGGTAGTCATCCGCTATATGCCCAAGGAAGAAGCTACGCGTTCCGGCGCCATGGCCCTCTTCGGAGAAAAATATGGCGATACCGTACGGGTAGTGACCATCGACCCGTCCTACTCGATAGAGCTTTGCGGAGGCACCCATGTGGGAGCTACAGGAGAGCTGGGGCTGTTCAAGATCGTTTCGGAGACTGCTGTAGCTGCCGGTGTAAGGCGCATAGAGGCCGTATCAGGCAAGGCAGCGGAAGACTATGTAACCGATCAGTTCAGCCAGCTGAAAAATGTAAAGGAACTACTCAAGAATCCAAAAGACCTTTCCAAGGCCCTGTCTTCTCTTTTTGACGAGAACAATGCCCTGAAAAAGCAGGTGGAGAAGTTCGAGCAATCACAGCTGAAGGCACTCAGCCGATCATTGCTGCAAAAAGCTTCACCGGTTGGCAGCTTTAATTTTGTAGGAGAAGTGGTGGAGGTAAGCAATGCCGACACGCTCAAAAAACTGGCCTTTGATCTAAAGCAAAAGCTGGAGCGTCATATTGTAGTGCTTGCTTCGGCCGTTGAGGGGAAAGCAAGTGTGGTGGTTTCGGTCGACGAAGCCGCGGTGGGAGAGAAAAACCTCGATGCAGCCTCGATCATAAGGCAGAACGTGGCACCCCTGATCAAGGGCGGCGGTGGAGGCCAGAAAACCCTGGCCACAGCCGGCGGACAGGATATTTCTGCCCTTCATCAGGTTATTGATACCGTTAAAGCACTGCTTTAGGCCTTTTAGCATTTTAACATTTGCGAAATCTTTCGTAATTCCAAAAAGCATTCTATATTTGATCTACGAAATTTAACGTAGTCAAATTAATCCTGTTTATGTCTATGACACAAGTTATCATGAAGAAGTTATTCATTGCAGGGATTGCATTGATAGCTGTACCCGCCACGGGGCTGGCCCAAAAAGAAAAGGACCAGAAAAAGGATGCGGATAAAAATGACCTCCAGACGATTGTTATCACCCGCGAATCAAAGCTCGATCAAAAAACGGTGATCGAGATCGATGGTGAAACGATAAAAGTGAATGGCAAGGATGTGAAAGACCTCAAGGACGTTCGCGTAAATGTCAATACGATCAAAGGTGCTTCTGCTTCTATTTACAATAGCCTGGGACAAGGCGCCTGGTCCTTTGATATGAACGATGATCATATGTCCCTGTTCTCCGAAGATGGTAACCGTGCAATGCTGGGTGTGGTTACAGAAGGCAGCGATAAAGGAATCGAGATCAAGTCGATAACCAAGGAAAGCGCTGCCGAGAAAGCCGGTTTGAAAAAAGGCGATGTTCTTACGAGGATCGGTACCCATAAGATCGAGTCGACGGATGATGTAACAAAAGCCATCCGCGCCCACAAGCCCGGAGAAAAAGTAGAGATTGCCTATACCAGGGATGGCAAAGAACAAAAAGCCACTGCGGAACTGGGCAGCTGGAAAGGTATCAACCTCAACAAAGTAAGCGTTCCCCGCGTGCCTTCCATGGATGAGTGGAGACGTGCTGAATCGCAGACAATCAACGGCGGCGCAAGCTTCTACTGGAGCGGCCGTCCCAAGCTCGGTCTTTCCATCCAGGATACAGATGACGGCAAAGGCGTAAAGGTGCTGGAAGTTGACGAAGAAAGCAATGCTGCCAAAGCAGGTATCAAGGAAGATGACATCATCCTTAGCATCGATGATAAAGAAGTGAAGAGCACCGATGATCTTACCCGTACGATCAGGGAAAACAAAGAGAAATATACATTTAACCTTAAAATATCCCGGGGCGGCAAAACTCAGAATATCGAGATCAAAATGCCCCGCAGATTGAAAACAGCAGACCTGTAAAGAAAGCTGCGGCTGATCGTTCTGCCGGCACCTCTCTTTATTAGTTCTTACTTCTTATGTGCATTAACCCCGGTCTTTTCTAAGACAGGGGTTTTTTTATGCCATTTGAAACAATGATTTTTTGCAAAATTCACGGGCTTGCCGCAAACTATTTCATCAGCATCAAATGGACTAATTTTGCCTGCATGGCCGATGCGGATCAATACGAAGTTGTGATTGGACTAGAAGTACATGCCCAGCTTCTTACCAATACAAAGCTGTTTTGCGGCGATGCCACTTCTTTTGGGCAGGAGCCGAACACGCAGGTCAGCGCCATTTCTCTCGGCCATCCCGGCACCCTGCCCAAGATGAACAAGGAAGCTATTCACATGGCTATCCGCCTGGGACTTGCCTGCAACTGCGAGATCGTACAGCACAATTATTTTGCCCGCAAGAACTATTTCTATGCCGACCTGCCCAAGGGTTACCAGATCTCCCAGCACAGCACACCCATTTGCCGTAATGGCTTTATCGATATAGAGGCAGGTTCAACTGCCCGCAGGATCAGGATCAACCGGATACATATGGAAGAAGACGCAGGCAAAAGCATTCATGACGATGCAAACCCTGTATCCTTACTGGATTTTAACCGGGCCGGCACCCCCCTGCTGGAGATCGTGACTGAACCTGATTTGCGTAGTGCAGATGAAGCTTTTGCTTATGTGAGCAAGCTCAGAAAGCTGGTGAGGCACCTGGGCGTTTGTGACGGCAATATGGAAGAAGGAAGCCTTCGCTGCGATGTGAACATATCGGTTCGCCCGGCAGGCGATCCCACGCTGGGCACAAAGGTCGAGATCAAGAACCTCAACTCCATACGGTTTATTAAAAAGGCCATCGAGCATGAGCGATCAAGACTGATCGCCCTTCATCGCCGGGGTGAGACCATCCTGCAACAAACCCGCGGCTTTGATGAAACGAATTCAAGCACCTATCCTATCCGCACAAAGGAGAACGAGGACGACTATCGCTATTTTCCCGATCCTGATCTGCCGCCATTTACTATTAGTACTGAAACCATCGAGACTATCAGGGCTGCAATGCCAGCCTTGCCCGAGGCTGTAAAACGGCAGCTCATGGAAGATTTTGGGTTGTCTGAATATGATGCCCAACAGATATCAAGCGATCAAGAGCTCAGCCGTTTTTTTATAGAATTGATTGGACTTACCGGCAATGCCAAGGCTGCTGCCAACTGGACCATCGGCCCGGTAAAAAATTTCCTCCCGATGTCCGGCGCAATCTCAGATGTAGCAAGCATCCCTCCTGCGTCAATAGCCAGGCTCATTGCCCTCATAGATGAAGGTGTTATCAGCTATGGCCTGGCCAGCCAGAAGATATTTCCGGAACTTGTGAAAGATCCCCATCTTCATATCGATTCATATATAACGGAGAAAGAGCTGTCAGTTTCAGCGGGAAACGAAGAACTCGATAGGCTCGTGGAAGCTGCATTGATCAAACATTCGCAAAAAATTACCGATTATAAAAAGGGAAAGAAGGGATTGATCAGTTTATTTGTGGGAGAAGTAATGAAATTATCCGGTGGAAAGGCCGATGCCAGGCTGGTAACCGAAAAAATCACTGAAAAATTAAATGCATAGCAGATGAAGAACTTGGTTTATGTCACCCTCATCCTGGCGCTACTTGCCTGTAACAACGAAAAATCTGATCCCTTTACTGTTGAAGGCTCGCTTAAAAACGGCAATGCCGGAACCGTTTACCTCGAGTCGGTTACAGCAGACGGTGCAAGACCGGTTGTGGTTGACTCGGCTAAAATAGCCAGCAATGGAAGCTTCGAGGTGAAGACCACGACGATGGAAGAAGGGCTCTTTAGTCTGCGCACCGACAATAGTCCTTATCCTTTCGCCATCCTCATCAGCGATTCGAAAAAACTGCGTGTCAATGCAGACCTTTCCAATGGCGCATCACCCTACACTGTAAGTGGTTCAACTGCCAGTGCCAATATCATCCAGCTTGATAAAGAATTGAACCGTCTTTCGGAAGTCATTTACCGGGCAGGCAGGGGCATTGACTCACTTCGAAATATAGAGGTGAAGGATAGTGCTTCGAAGCGCTTTCTGGACAGTGTAAGAAACCAGCGTTTTGCAAGCTACGAGTCGGCAGCTGAGGAAATGAAGAACGTCACCACCGGCATGATCGAAAAAACCAATAGTCCCATGTTTACCCTGTATGCGATCGGTGCCTTCCAGATCTTTAGCCAAAAAATGCAGATGAAGGGATTTAATGCATCAGAGATCGCATCGATCATCAACAATGCCTCTGCCAAATTCCCGGAGCATACGGCCATAGCCAACCAGAAAAAACAGCTGAGATCAGCCAAGGCGGCGGACTTCAGCCTGCCCGATACCAGCGGACAAATGGTCTCGCTTTCCTCTTTCAAAGGAAGGTATGTGCTCGTCGATTTCTGGGCCAGCTGGTGCGGCCCCTGCCGGGAGGAAAACCCGAATGTGGTGGCTGCGTATAATCGCTTTAAGGATAAGAACTTTACCATACTTGGTGTGTCGCTCGACAGGACCAGGGAAGCCTGGCTGCAGGCAATACAGCAGGATGGCCTTACCTGGAACCACATCAGCGACCTTAAATTCTGGAACAGTGAAGCCGCCGCTCTTTATAATGTGAGCAGCATTCCTTATAATTTTCTTGTTGATCCGGAAGGCAATATCATTGCAGAAGATATAAGGGGCAGGCAGCTCATCACCACGCTTGAAAAAGTGCTGAAATAAATCTTTCCTGAAAGCTTCATGCAGCAAGTAGCAACTTGCCCCGGCTTCTGCAGCCTGTAAGACATGTTCATTCTATCAGTGTAACGACAAATTCACGCTTGCGCACATGGTCCGGCACGGCCTTGAACAGGCATTTTTTTGGAAAATATGAAAATCGGGCTTTAGCCACGCCTTCTGCTTACAGGCATGATGTCAATGCCTTCGATTTTCCCTTTCGAATGGTAAAATTCTTTCAAAATCACGAAGCCGTCGGCTGGCCCTATTCTAAAAACCTGCTCTGCAGATACTTGATCTTATCAGGGACATACGACAAAAAATGGCCGCTTTTGGCGGCCATTTCTGATAAATAAGCAGTGATATTTTAGTTATAACCCGGATTCTGAGCGAGACTGCCCCTGTTAGAGAGGATCTCGGTCTGGGGAATCGGGAGAACAAAGCGGAAATTATTAGCAGGCAGGGTTGCTGCGCTTGTTGTAGGAGCGTCCGAAGGAAGTCTTTCAACAGGCAGTCCCCTTCTCTTAAGATCAAAGAACCTATGTCCTTCGTAAGCAAGCTCCTTGAATCGCTCAAGCATGATGGCATCGATAGCCGCCTGCTTGGAAGCGAAAGTGACGGGAGCATATCCTGTGATGCGGGCTGCACGCAGTGCGTTGATATCGCTTTCAGCGCTGCCTGCACCGCTTACCTTGTTCTGTTCGGCCCTGGCTTCGGCGCGGATGAGGTACATTTCACCGGTGCGGAAGATCTTGGCATCGGCGATGTTTTCATCGGCAGCGCCATAAGTACCGCCTGCATATTTGTAGATCAGCCTCGAACCGCGGCTTGCTGCGGTAAGCAAGGGCTCATTCCTGAAATAGGCATTGAAGCGCACATCATTTGCCTGGTCATAGCTGTCCCAAAGCTTATCTGATGGCCTCCAGGTTACTGTACCAATGACGGTTGAGCTTCCGGTAGCGCGGAACAGGCTGCCGATGCGGGCTCCAACAGAAGTGGACCTGTCAAGTTTGAAGGCAAGCTCGCTGTTGTTGGCATCTCTCCATATGCCAGGGAAGCTGGCCATCGATGCAAGTGGAATGGCATTGATGAATTCCGTAGCATAGGTTTCGGCGTTTGCCCAATCCCTCATGTACAGTGCCACCCTTGCCATGAGTCCTGTAACAGCCAGCCTTGTTGCCCTGTTGATATCTGTGAGGTTATTGGGCAGTAGCGGCTTGGCCTCGGTGAGGTCGGCCATGATCTTTTGAAAATAGGGACCCATATTGATTCTCGCCTGGGGATCGATGGAAGGTGCTTCCATATAGGGCATCGCCAATCCATTCGGGTCATAGTTCCCGCTGTAATAACGGAACAGTTCGAAATGACAGTAGGCTCTCATGAACAGTGCTTCACCCCGCAGCCTTCCGCGAAGCGTATTATCACCTACCCTGGTAGAGTCGGCGCCTGCTACGGTGGCAAGCACCCTGTTTGCGCGGTCAATAACCCTGTAGTTTGGCGTTATGGCGGTGAAATTATCACGAATACCTACATCTGTAGAGCCGTATTGCCATTCGTGTGTAGTACCTGCGTTATAGAATTCGGCCACCTTTACCTCGTCGGCAAGCGTCGCATTCAACAGGATGGACATTTCAGCGTTCATAGCTGCATAAGCGCCTATGATTGCCTGCTCGTTATTTTCTACCGTTTTGAGGGCCACGTCACCCGCCACCAGGTCAGTTTCTTCTATCTCGATCACCTTTTTGCAGGAAACCATTCCCAGCAGTAAAAGGGAGGATAGGAATATAAGTTTTGTATTTCTCATGTCTTGTAAGCGCTTTTGATTAGAAATTGATGTCGAGGCCTGTAACAAACATCCTTGGGTTGGGGAATTCGTTCAAGCTGATGTTGTTGTTGTCTTCGGGATCCGGTCCGCGCCAGGGGCTCCATATGGCCAGGTTTTGGGCCTGTACATAGAAGCGGGCAGACTTGATAAGACGAACGCCGCCAACATTGATCTCGGGAATATTGTATCCCACATTCAGGTTCCTGAACCGCAGGAACTTGGCGTCCTGGAGATCGGCGGAGCTAAAGCCCCTGTCATAGGCCGGAGACTGATAGTATACCTGGTCGCCGGGCTTTTGCCACTGCTCTGTAAGCATCACTCTTGATGCGTTTACAGAAGCATGGTAGCCGGTTACGCCTCTCCTGATCCAGTTCTCGATGTTGTTGTTCCTTACAACGTCGAACTGGTAAGAGAACAGTGCGCTTACATAAAGTCTTCCGAAGCGGAAATCAGCAGTAAAGCCACCCACATGCTTAGGCATGAAAGTGCCAAAATTAGCGAGCAGTGCTGCCTGGCCGGGATCTAGGGTCTCAGTGCCATCTTCTTTCAGGAAGCGCGGACGGCCTGTTGCAGGGTCAGCACCAAGGTAATGTGTTGAATAGTGTGAGCCAAAAGGCAGGCCTACCCTGTGGATATAAGTACCAACAGGAATATCGTTCACCAAGCCAAGGCTGGTGATCTCGTTCTCATTGATGGCATGGTTGAAGCCAATCGTGAGATCAACATTCCTTCCTTTGACCACATCAACCGCTACCTGCATTTCGATGCCTTTGTTCACCATGGAACCGGCGTTGATGGACAGGGAGGCACCGCTTCCGAAACCTGCAGAGCCAGGAATGTTATTGGCTACAAAAAGATCAACAGTTTTTTCATGATACACATCAACTGTGAACCTAGCCCTGTTTCTCCATACGGCGAAGTCGGTACCGAAGTTGAATTTCTTAACCGTTTCGATCGTCAGGTTGGGATTACCCGGTGTTGTGGGAGCCTGACCTGAGATGCTGGATCCGGCATAGTTTGTATTGCCGAAGGAAGGCACTTGCGCACCGAGGTAGTTGGTTACACTAACCAATGCACCTGGTATGGCATAGGAGCCTGTGGAAATACTTCCTATGTTAGGCACAGAACCATAAGAAGCCCTTACCCTCAAATCGGTCAGGATGTTCTGGTTCTTCATGAACTCTTCGGACATAGAGTTCCAGATCGCTCCGAAAGAATAAGTGGTAATCTCCTTGTTCTCGTCGTTAACAATCCTGGAAGTACCATCGCGCCTGATGTTACCGGTAATTGTATACTTGCCGTTGTAGGTATACCTGGCTGTTCCGAATATAGAGCGGATACCATAGCCGCCTTTAGCACTCGAGCCGTATTGCTGTGTCTGTGCAACGGGGAATGGACCGGCAGACTGTGAAGTCTGGTCTACACGGGGATCAAGGTTCCATGACTGGAAGCCAAGAGCTTTTTGCCAGTTGCGCACAACCTCGAAATAGCCGCCCAGCTCAACATCATGCACCTGCGCAAAACGCTGGTTCCATATCAGGCTGCTGGTATTGATAAGGTTTGACATGATCTTATATGACTCGGCATTGTATCCCTTTCCGCCATTGGCCTGGAGGCTGCCGATATAAGAGCTTGGCCTGATCCAGCGCTGCCAGCGGTCGTCGGTTACGTCGATACCGAAGGTGTTCCGGGCTGTAAGCGTGGGCAGGAGCTTATAGGACAGCGTAAGACCCGAATTCAGCTTGATCTGGTTTTGGTAAGAGTTTGTATTGTACATGCCTTCAAGCACATTGGCGATCTGCTTTAGGGCCAATGTGGTATTGGGACCGAAGTTCAGCGAACCATCGGGCTTATACGGGTTCTCGTAAGGCTTTGCCCTCCATGCCATCTGGAATGAGTTACGGGCAGTATTCCCTTGAAACTCACCTTCAGAATAGGTAGATCTTGAATAACCGATAAGATTATTGAATATGATCGAAAGCTTATTGGCAGTATGATCCATATTTACCCTGGCGGTATAACGCTTGAGGCGGGAAGTAAGGTCAGTTCCTTTCTGATCGAAAAAGCTGCCTGAAATGAAAAAGCGTGTTTTATCGTTGCCTCCGCTGGCACTCAGCTCCTGGAGCTGTGAAAATCCTTTGCGGAACAGGATGTCCTGCCAGTCAGAATTGATCTGGCCAATACTGTCCAGGATAAAATCATAGCGTGCTTTTGAAGCAGCAAAAGGCGTTGCTGCGGGAGAAGTGGCAGGCAGTGCTGCATAAGCCGGGTTGTTCTTTGAATAAACCCAACCTGGCGTGTTGGTCGTAAACCCTGCCAAACCCAGGCGCTCCTCGTACTGGAGGATCTCCCTGGAGTTCATCATATCGAACTTATTGGTATTCGGTGGGCTGGTGAAGCCGTATTGAGAACGGTAAGTGAAATTGGTTGTTCCCGCCTTGCCTTTCTTCGTTGTGATAACGATCACGCCAAGACCACCGCGTGCGCCGTAAAGCGCCGCCGCAGATGCATCCTTCAGCACGGTGATCGACTCAAAGTCATTGGGGTTGATAGTTGCCATATCCAGGGCAGGAAAAGGCACTCCATCAATAACATAGAGAGGCTGGGCATTGGCGGAGGTAACTGCATTGTTAAGCGATTTAACGCCGCGGATGGTCACTGTTGCCGAAGTACCTGGCTGCCCGGAACCGGAAGTTACCTGCAGGCCGGGCGCCCTTCCTTGCAGGGCCTGGTCAAAGGAGCCTACGGGCACAGTTTCTACCACCTTGCTGCTCATGACGGAAGCAGCACCGGCAAACTGGCTTTTACGCTCCCGGGTATAACCGGTAACGATAACATTCTCCATGCTCTGGCTTTCTGAACGCAGTGTAAGATTGAAGCTCGTTTGCGAACCAATGGTGATTTCCTGTTCGGCAAAGCCAACGCCTGATACCACCAGCGCCCTTGCATTTTGCGGAACACTCATGGAAAATTCACCTTCGGAGTTGGTGACAGTGCCGGTTTTTGTTCCCTTGATGATAACCGAGACACCTGAAATGGGGCTGTTCTTTTCATCGACGATCTTTCCGGAGATGGTCCGGTTCTGGGCGAGGAGCTGTGCGCTAATAAGCAGCATGCCCAGCAAGGTGCATAGGAGTCTTCTCATGTGTAGTTTAGTTTAAAATAAAAAAAGTACGTCCAGTTCCGTTTCAGAGGGCGGTATAAATAGAAGACTTCAAAGGGGGCAGGATTGCTGCACGAATATAAGGGAGATTTTGGCTTTTTTTTAACTCGGGTATTTGATGAACGGCAAAACCCAAATATTTTTTTCTTTTTTATATATGTAGGCCAGTCTGCTCCACGCGCGCATACCACCAGTTCTGACAGCCTGATATCAAGCCCTTGTAACCTTATTTAAGCGGTCGGCGACAGTCGGAAGTACCAAGCTTTTAGATTGGTGCAACCTGATTAACACGTACTTAGATTCCCCAATGCTAAGGGCCAGGTTATCGAACATATGATGATCCGGTTCATAGATCGCGATTGGTCCATAAAACAAAAAGGGCTACCCGGAAACCGGATAGCCCTTTTAAAGCTTATTGCAAATGATTACCTGGCCATGTTCACAGTGTAGATGTCGCCAGAGAAGCCGACACCCGATACACCGATCTGCATACGCAGGGTGATCGTACCATTACAAGCAGAGAAAGTACCTACCAGGCTGCCAGCAGAAGCCGGAACCGGGCGAACAGCATAGGGAATACCATTGTATGTAGCCCCGAAGCTATCGCCAGAGTTGCCACCAGCCACCTGGGCTGCCAGCGTAACCCTCCTGTTAGCGGGATCAGTCCAGTCAAGTGTGAACACCAGCGGATTCCATCCTGAGTCAAATATATTGGCTACAGTGATCGTACCGGTTGTTGCACTTGTTGAGTTAACCGCTGTGATCCTTGTTTGGTAAGGACCGTAAGGTGAAGTACCCCATGTTTCATTGGTATTGTTATAGTTGCCGATCATGGCATTCAGATCAACATCGCCCTCAAAGCAAGGTCCTCTAAGCAGAAGCTTATAAGAACCATTGAACTGAGAAGCTGGAACGCCAGGCTCTGTGAACGTGAAGATCAGCGTATCCTTTCTGCCAGTCTGGTACTGGGCGAGCACACCCCTTACTTCGATGCTGTCCACTACTTTTCCTGCAGGAATCGTAACGGTTGAGCTGGTCAGCGTGTAATGCGTACCCTGAACGGCACCGGTGGGCGAAGTAACGGTAATGTTCAGCGTCCTGTCAGTCGCAGAAGCCGTAGTCACACCTACTGCAATCTTCTTGCTGGAGTTAGGCGTGGTTACGAAATACGTATCACCAGTAGCACCCAGGAAGGTCGCCTGCTCCGGGGGAATGCTAAGGTTATCATTGGTCTTTTCGCAGCCGGTTCCAAAGAACACAACACAAGCTAAGACCAGGCTGTAAGCTATATTTTTCATAAACAATTAAATATTGATTTAAAGATTACAAATTTTTCCCAAATAACCTACTAATAAGGTCCAGGATTTTGAACCATGTTAGGGTTGGCCAGGAATTCAGAAGCCGGTATTGGCAATGTGAAACGGTCGTTACCAGCCGAAAGGGTCTGCCAGTTCGGGCTGTCTACATCGCTTGCAAGACGCTGTACGGGCAGATTCCTGCGCTTCAGGTCAAAGAAGCGGAAACCTTCAAAGGCCAGCTCCTTAAAGCGCTCGTCCAGAACTGCATTGATCAGCGCGGCCTTGTCACCGAAAGTTTGGTTCACATAACCAGTGATCCTTCTCTCGCGGAGGAAATTCAGGTCAGCGGCACCAGCTACCAGGTTATTGAGCTCAGCGTAAGCTTCGGCGCGGATCAGGTAAACTTCGGCAGTCCTGATAGCCTTAACGTCTACGATACGTCCACCCCTGCTGGAATTAAAGAACTTGTTTACAAAGCGCTTGCCGGCTCCGATGCCACCGGTAGGTCCAACACCAATGAAGGCATTAAGCCTAACGTCGTTGGCGCTGTAGCTGGCAGTCAGCTTATCGGAAGGTGAGAAGATCACGTTACCGGAAACCGCAGTCCACAGGTTACCAACAGCCGCATTGTTCTCATAACGCAGGCGGAACAGGGTCTCGTTGGTGTTGGCGTCTGTCCAGATACCCTGGTAAGCAGCACCGGAAACCAGTGGCTCGATACCAGAAGAGATCACGGTAGTAGCCAGGTCAACAGCACGCTGCCATTCGCTCTTGTACAAAGCAACCCTTGCTTCAAAAGCGGTCAAGCTGAGCTTATTGAGCCTGAGGTCATCAAAACCTGCAGTTACATTCGGGAACAGGGCCTTGGCCTCTGCGATGTCGGCTTCGATCTGTGTCATTACCTCGCCAACCGTATTACGGGCAGGCTTGCAGGTCAGACAGCTTTGCAGCAGGATGGGCACACCCAGGGGATCTGCAGCATTGTATGGCTTGCTGTACCAGTTCAGGAGCTCAAAATGACCAATGGCGCGAAGGGAAAGCAGTTCAGCCTTCATAATGGGCCTCTGCGCTTCTT
This sequence comes from Flavisolibacter sp., assembly GCA_035761965.1. Lineage (GTDB taxonomy): Bacteria > Bacteroidota > Bacteroidia > Chitinophagales > Chitinophagaceae > Flavisolibacter. The sequence continues at coordinate 28,285 of DASTPZ010000033.1, forward strand.
CGCCGGGAACCTCGTCTACTTTCTCCATAAGCCTGGCGACCATGTCGAGCATGGAGTAGAGGTTACCGAAAGCCGAGATAACGTTACCACCTGTAGTACCATCGGAACCGTACTGGTAACGGAAATCGAACTGGCCGGATCCTCCGTTGTCTGGACCAAACTTGGTCTCGTCAGACAGCAGGGACGATATATACATGGTGTTGATTCTGCCGTACCTGGCATAAGCCGTGTTCAGACCGAGGCGTATTGCATCCAGGTTCTGAAGAGCCCTGTCCGGATCTATCGTATCTGTAGGGCTTATATCCAATTCCTTCTTACAACCGGAGATGAGCAGCGCGGCTGAAGCTAATAGTATAAAGAATTTGTTCTTAATCATGATAGTCAAATTGTTTAATTAGAAACCGATCTCAAGACCTACAGTAAAGGCTTTGGGATTGGGGTATTCATTTAAGGAAATGTTGTTGTCATCTTCAGGATCCAGGCCTTTCCACTTAGTGAAAGTGTAGAGGTTCTGGCCAAGTACATAAATCCTTGCACTCTGGAATACCCTGGTCCTGCTCAGTACAGCTGTTGGCAGCGTGTAAGAAACAGTCAGGTTTCTCCACCTGATGAAAGATGCATCCTGGATCAGCTTGGAAGAGAACTGGTTCTGATACAGCGGGCTTTGAGTCGCAGCGATATCGCCGGGCCTTTGCCAGAAGTTCAGGGTTGTAGCCTGGTTCAGACCTTGCTGCAGGAAGCCTGGGTTTTCGATGAAGAACTCCAGGTTGTTCACCCTGTAGCTCTCAGCCTGCCATGTGAACAGGGTAGAGATCTCAAGTCCTTTGTAACGGAAGTTAGATCCGAAACCACCATTGTAAGGTGCTCTCCAAGTTCCCCAGTTGGTTGTTTTGTTGGCAGCAGAGTATACATTGGTAACTTTTCCTTCCAGGTCATAGAAGAGAGGAGCACCTGTAGCAGCGTCAACACCAGCCCAACCTACTTCGAAATGTGATCCGAGAGGCTCACCAACCTTAATCAGCTCAGTTCCGTCTTCGAACTGTGTAGCAGGAGCAAGGCTCGTTACACGGTTCTTATTGTAAGCACCATTGGCGAAGATTGTCCAGAGAACGTCGCGGCTGCTGATCACATCATAGTTCAGCGCTACTTCTATACCTCTGTTGTACATCTCACCAGCGTTGATGTCCTGCTGTGCACCGTTACCGAAACCGGCAGCGGCTGAAAGACCAAGAGGAGCATAAAGATCTTTGGTTACTTTGTTATACAGCTGGATATCACCATAGAAACGGCTCTTGAAGAGGGCGAATTCAATACCGAAGTTGTCGGTGTTGGTGTATTCGAAATCAGCATTGTCGTTTCCGGGGAAGGCGGCAAGAGGGGCAGTACCCAGTACGCCGGCCACGGTAGTAGCTCTCGTGTAAGCAGCGAGGTAGCCAAAATCACCCAGAGGGAAGTTGTCTACGTTAGCTGACTGACCGCGGCTATACTTCACACGGAGGGTATTGATCCAGCTGATATTCGAGATGAAATTTTCTTTTCCGGCATTCCACACAGCACCTACGCTGTAGAAGCCCTGGAGCCTGTTTTTCTCGGGAAGGCTTGATGTTCCATCATAACGGTAAGAACCGGTGATGGTATACTTGTCCTTATAAGTGTAACGGGCTATACCCAGCAAGGACTGCAGCAATCTCTGGCTCTTGCCACCGGTAAAGGTCTGGAAGAGCTGGTTGGTAGCATTACCTGCCTGGAGGGCAGCTGGTGTATTAGGACGCAGAGTATCAACACCGAAACCAGTGCTGCTCATAGTCTTTGTCCAGTACTTCAGGTATTCAGCATAACCTGTAACGTCGATAGAGTGTACGTTGTTGAACGTATTGCGATAGCCTACATAACCTTTGGCGTTTGCCTGCAGGAACCTGGTCAGACCTTCTGTAAGCGAACCGCTGCGGGTACGTATGTTGGTGCTGATCCTTGTATCGGTAGTCCTGGGATCATTGTAAGCTGTGTTCTGTGTTTCCCTGAAATCGATACCGGCGATGGCACCAGCATAGATGTTCTTGGTGAAATTGTATTCAAAGTTCAGACCGAGAACGCCTTTGAACTGGTCATTGTAAGATTTGTCGATAGAAGCTTTTTCCAGGTAAGTAGGAGAAACGAAAGCAATACCAGGTGAAGCATTCCAAGTGCCATCAGGCTTCCTTGCTGTGATATACCTTGGTGTGGTAAGAGCAGCGAAGAAGGGGTTTACCACCGTGTTGAACTGGGTGGTCTGTCCAGCCTGGAAATTACGCTTGGTATAACCGAGGTTGGAAGACAGCTGGAAGGAAACCTTCTCATCGCGGTAGTCCATGTTATTCCTCAGGGTTACCCTTTTCATATCACTGGGAGCATTGATACCCTGCTCACTATAAAAACCGAGGTTGCTGTAGATGGTAGTCTTTCCAGTACCGCCGGAGAAGCTGATCTCATGGTTGTTGAAAGTACCCGTTCTGAAGAACTCGTCGTTCCAGTCAGTGTTGATGGCACGGAGGCTATCGAGCTGACGGTCGCCGAAATCGAAATCAGCAGCAGTCTTAGGAACAATTACACCGCCAACCAGCTTGTTCGGGTTGTTGCGGGAATATTGCCATCCTGGGATGTTAGGGAAAGTTCCCCAGGCAGTAAGTGTAGTGTTAGGAACCTGGCGGCCAAGTGCTTCCTGGGCATTCAGCAGTTCTGAAGAGCTCATAGACTCGTACTTGAACTTAGGTGGAGCTTTCACACCATACTGACCGGAATAGCCGATCCTCAGCTTGCCAGCCTTTCCTCTTTTTGTTGTAACAACGATCACGCCCGCAGCACCACGGTTACCGTAGAGGGCTGCTGCAGTCGCGTCTCTCAGAACGTCGACAGAAGCGATGTCGTTAGGGTTGATGCTTTGGAAAACACCTGCCTCAACTGGAATATTGTCAACAATATACAGAGGATTGCTTCCACCCTGGATAGAGGTAGGTCCGCGTACTACAACGTTCGCAGCATTACCTGGCTGGCCGCTACCTGACAGAACAGTCAGACCGGGAGCACGACCCTGGAGGATCTGCTCAAAAGAGCCGATAGGAACGTTCTGGATTTCCTTGGCGGAAACCTTTGTGGCAGCACCCGCGTATTCAGACCTGCGCTGGTTGCGGTAACCTGTTACGATTACTTCACCCAGGGTGCTGGTTGATTGCGCCAGGCTAAGCGTGATAGGTCCACTGGCAGGGATCGCAACGGTTTGCGTAGCAAAACCGATAGAGCTGATCTCCAGCCTCGTGGCTGATTGCGGAACAAGTAAACTGAAAAATCCATTGGGATCCGTGGTGGTAGAAGCTCCCCCACCTACTACGCTAATGGTAGCTCCCGGGAGCGGTTGTCCATTGTTATCGGATATGGTACCCGTAACAGTTCGGTTTTGGGCCAGGAGTTGTGAACTGACAAACAACAGTCCTAGCATCATGAACAGTAGTCTTCTCATTTGTTTTAGATTAGATAAAAAAATAATAGACAGGTCTTTCAGCGAAAAACCCAGACACCTTACTTACTTATTAAATGTTAGAGATAAAGCAGTCTTCGAGTCCAAAGACCTCGAACCCATCCTATTAGCTGCACAAATATCGTTGACATTTAGTTATATATTAAGAACGCGCTAAAATAAATGACAAATGGTAAACTCACAAATAGAATTAAAATAATATGAATGCTGCATTTGTCTGTTTTACCTTTGGCCACTCTGTATGCCTCATTTAAACCCCATAACCTGTAAAATAGCCGGAAACAAGTCTGGTGAAGGGTTTCAGCAACTCCTATCCAGCTCTATGGTAGCTTCCGCGAATCAAAAAGTTAAAAGCATCAGCTTCCAGCACGAGTAACAAAAAAATATTTTCCCTTCCAGGAAACATCCGTTTTTCCCCCATACCCACTCCTAAAATTCAACTGATTGATTTGAAAGAACTTCTAAGACCTCACGCATTTCGGTAAATCCCCACGGCTCCCTGCCGCTTTTCTCCCTGTACGATATATAACGACCATCAATGCCAATCTCCGGCCGCCAGATATTGGCCGATTTTTCCGACGTGTTGTGGGTCAGGGACAGGGTTATATTGATCACCGCCTGGCTCCCGATAACCACCTCTTTTGGCGCCATACCTGCAAAATGAAACACAAGGGTCCTTGCATCTGCCGTAAGCACCAGGCGATAACTGCCGTCTTCCTTTGTTACAGTGCCTATATTGGTGTCCTTGATCAAAACCGTCACATTAGGAAGCGCAATGCCGCTGCCGTCCGTCACTTTCCCGGTCACCGCACGCTGCGCCCAAGACTGCCCGACAAGG
>DASTPZ010000034.1:0-6628 GCA_035761965.1 Flavisolibacter sp.
GTTTTGAAGTTCCATAGAACATTATCCGCATGCGGTTGAAATGCACATGCTTATACTGTGATGTAGTTTAAAGAGATAAGGCCTAAACACCGCCCGGTCCGCTAACTTTGTCCCATTCATGCATAAGTATTTTATCAGAACCCCCTGGCTGGTGCGTAAGGCTTTTGCTTCCTATACCTGGAAGATGCCGTCGGAGGGGGAAAAAATTTACCTCAGCTTCGACGATGGCCCACACCCGGAGATCACGCCCTGGGTGCTCGACCGGCTGAAGGAGCATGGCGTACTGGCCACTTTCTTTTGCATTGGCAATAATGTAAAGCGGTATCCCGGCATCTATGAACGTATACTGGCCGAGGGGCATGCAGTGGGCAATCATAGCTATAGCCATATGAATGGATGGAAAACACCCGTGAAGGAATATGTTGAAGATGTACAGAAAGCAAGTGGGTTGATCAAAAGCAGTCTGTACCGGCCACCTTACGGGCGGATCAGGAAGGCGCAGGCAAAACAGATAGGGGAAGATTTAAGTGCAGGTGAAGCAGGCATCATCATGTGGGATGTATTGAGTGCCGATTTCGACAGGTCTTTTTCGCCTCAGCAATGTTTGAATAATGTTACCCGTCATGCAAGGCCTGGTTCGATCGTTGTATTTCATGATAGCGAAAAAGCATTCAGGAATCTGGAATATGCTTTGCCAGGAACATTGAATTTTATGGAGGAAAGAGGTTACCGGGCGGAGAAGATCGTGGTATAAAACAGGCAGAAGCGCTCTTAAATAATTAGGGCCTGGGTAGAAACCCTGGCCCGTTTTTAATCCGTACCCTATGAAAACTGGTTTAAAGGTAAAATTTTTTTCTGAATATAAAATTCAAATTAATTTTTACGGTGGCATTAGCGGTTTCCCTTTTACGAGAACCCTTGCTGCTGGCGGCTTTTAAGATTTTTCCCAGGATACATTTTATGTGCAGCAGGAAGCTGCCGCTTGACGCGAACCCGGTTTGCCCTTGCCCAGCGCGGGTTTGCGCCGGCTTGCTGTTTCCCAGTACCTGGTTCTTCTCCTGAAAGTCGCGCTGGTGAAGGCATTCAGGGTAATGTCCAAAAGATCTACCTTAAGGCTGAGCTTGACGGCCGGATCAATGAAATAATTTTGCCAGTTTTACATATAATCTTACATCGATGCATTTGATTGATACCCATACCCATATCTACCTGAATGAGTTTGAAAAGGACCGCGATGAGATGATGAAAAGGGCACAGTCGGCCGGGGTGTACCTGATGCTCCTCCCTGCCATAGATGCCGCAACGCATGGGCAGATGCTTGCCCTGGAAGCTCAGTATGAGGCTTGTCGTGCCATGATGGGGCTACATCCCTGCTCGGTAAAGGAAGATTTTGAGCAGGAACTGGCACTGGTGGAGGACTGGCTGGGAAAAAGGAAGTTCCTGGCTGTAGGGGAGATCGGGCTTGACTTTTACTGGGACAAGAGCTTTGTGCAACAGCAGACGGAGGCCTTTCACCGGCAGATAGGGCTGGCACTGCGCTATGATCTGCCCGTCTCCATTCATTCCCGAAATGCTACGGATGAGTGCATCGAGGTGATACAGGAGTATCCTGAACTAAGAGGCGTGTTCCATTGCTTTTCAGGAACTGCGGAGCAGGCGGAGAAGATCATGGCGGCGGGCTTTTACCTGGGCATAGGTGGCGTGGTAACCTTTAAGAATGCGGGACTGGACAAGGTGATCGAGAGCAAGGGACTGTCCTCGGTGATCCTGGAAACCGATGCGCCCTACCTGGCGCCGGTGCCTTACAGGGGAAAGCGCAATGAGCCCGCCTATGTAAAGCTGGTGGCGGAAAAGCTGGCCTTACTTTGCCATTGCTCTATTGAAGAAGTAGCCGAAATAACTACGCAAAACGCAAGAAAATTATTCAACCTATAGGTCCAAGCCGTAAATTTGCAGCCTTCTTAAACGGAGACTTGTCCGAGTGGTTGAAGGAGCACGCCTGGAAAGTGTGTATACCTCTAAAGGGTATCGAGGGTTCGAATCCCTCAGTCTCCGCCTCCGCCCGCCGAAGCTTTAGCGAAGGCGGGATTTACTTTTTCAATAGACCTCAAAAAATTTAAGGTGGGCTTCGGCGGACGCCGTCCGCATCGATTGTTAATTCCCTTGGGAAAGATTATAAATTTCCTGCTTTTTTTCTCTTTCTTGTGACGTACCAAGATCTAATCTTATATGTAAACTAGTAACATGTGGACTGTTTACGTTTTGAAGTGTCGTGATGCAACTTATTGTACATCTTACAATATCCCCTTCAATCCACAAACAAAGAGGCAGCGATCTACGCTGCCTCTTGAATACAGGAAATTTATACAATACTTTTACGCCTTCAAATCAAACCTATCCAGGTTCATCACCTTCGTCCACGCAGCCACAAAATCTTTTACAAATTTTTCCTTTGCATCGTCACAGGCATACACTTCCGAAATGGCCCGCAGCTCCGCCTGGGAACCAAACACCAGGTCGGCACGGGTGGCTGTCCAGGTAGGCTTTCCGGTGGCCCGGTCGTAACCCTGGAAGTATTCGCGGTCTTCGGAAGCCGGCTTCCAGGATGTGCCCATATCCAGCAGGTTTACAAAAAAATCGTTGGTCAACTGTCCGGGGGTTTTGGTAAACACACCGTACGACGAACCATCAAAATTGGCGTTCAGCACACGCAGGCCGCCTATCAGCACGGTCATCTCCGGCGCCGTGAGCGTGAGCAGTTGTGCCTTGTCTACCAGCAGGTGCTCGGTAGAAACCCTGCTTTTGATACCGCGGTAATTGCGGAAGCCGTCGGCACGGGGTTCGAGGTAGCCGATTGATTCCACATCGGTTTGCTCCTGCGAAGCATCCATGCGGCCGGGGGTAAACGGAACTTTTATCTTGTAACCCGCTTCTTTTGCCGCTTTTTCAATCGCAGCACAACCGCCCAGCACAATCAGATCAGCGATGGAGACCTTTTTCTTTTTGCCATTGAAATCTTTTTGAATGCCTTCCAATACTTCCAACACTTTCGCCAACTGCACCGGGTTGTTCACCCGCCAGTCTTTCATTGGCGCTAACCGGATTCTTGCACCATTAGCACCGCCGCGTTTATCCGAACCACGAAAGGTAGAGGCGGAGGCCCATGCAGTTGATACGAGTTCAGAAATACTCAAACCTGATTTCATGATCTCCTTTTTCAGGTCATCTACATCATCTTCATCTACCAACTTGTGGTCAACCGCCGGGATGGGGTCTTGCCAGATCAGGTCTTCTTTCGGCACATCCGGACCCAAATAACGGGACTTCGGCCCCATGTCTCTGTGCGTGAGCTTAAACCAGGCACGGGCAAAGGCGTCAGCAAACTCATCGGGGTTCTCTAAGAACCGGCGGGAGATTTTTTCGTAAGCAGGGTCCATGCGCAGGGCCAGGTCGGTGGTGAGCATGGTTGGCTTTAGTTTCTTTCCGCTATCAAAGGCATGCGGAATAATGTCATCGGCATTTTTGGCTACCCATTGATGTGCTCCACCCGGGCTTTTGGTCAGCTCCCATTCAAAGTTGAAGAGGTTTTCAAAGTAGTTATTGCTCCATTTGGTTGGCGTGGTGGTCCAGGTTACTTCCAGCCCGCTGGTAATGGTATCGGCACCTTTGCCGGAACCAAACTTGTTGTCCCAGCCAAAACCCTGCTGGTGCAGGTCGGCCGCTTCGGGCTCTTTGCCCACATTATCGGAAGGTGCTGCACCGTGTGTTTTCCCAAAGCTGTGGCCACCGGCAATGAGCGCCACGGTTTCTTCATCGTTCATGGCCATGCGTCCAAACGTAACGCGGATGTCCTGTGCCGCTGCAAGCGGGTCGGGGTTACCGTCCGGGCCTTCGGGGTTTACATAGATCAACCCCATGTGCGCTGCACCCAGCGGAGCTTCCAGCTTGTACGCATCATGCTTATTACCTTCGGCATCTTCGTCCGAGCTCACCACCCCATGGGCGGCCACACCCGGCTTGCCTTTATCATAGCGCTTGTCGTTGCCCAGCCAGGTGGTTTCCGAACCCCAGTAAATGTCTTCCTGCGCTTCCCAGGTATCAACACGGCCACCGGCAAAGCCAAAGGTTTTAAAGCCCATGGATTCCAGCGCCACGTTACCGGCAAGGATCAGGAGGTCGGCCCAGGAAAGCTTGCGGCCATATTTCTGTTTGATGGGCCAAACCAGGCGTCTTGCCTTGTCGAGGCTCACGTTATCGGGCCAGCTGTTAAGGGGGGCAAACCGTTGCTGCCCGGCCGCGCCGCCACCACGGCCATCATAGACCCGGTAGGTTCCGGCCGCATGCCACGACATACGGATGAAGAAGGGACCATAGTGACCAAAATCGGCTGGCCACCAATCCTTTGAATCCGTCATCAAGGCGTGTAAATCTTTTTTGACGGCTTCCAGGTCCAGGGTTCTGAATTCGGCCGCATAATCAAAATCTTCTTCCATTGGGTTGGAAAGGTTTGAGTGCTGGCGAAGAATATTCAGGTGCAGGCCATCGGGCCACCAGTCGCGGTTTTTAGTGCCGCCACCGCCAATGTTTTGTTGTGTTTTGCCATGGAGGAAGGGGCATTTGCTGATGTCGTTCGACGTTGAATTTTGCATATGGAAATGATGGGTTGTTGTGTTAAAGCGGCAAATTTAGCGCCGCGGTGGCATAAATCGTATCAATTTGTTTCTATGACTTCATAGACAACGTCTATGATCCAGTATTAGGTGTGACCGGAGACTGCATGTTCAGTGCCGATTGTAGCCATTCTATAATTGTTGTTTTTCTTATGGGTTCCAATGTCTTTGCCACAAGCCGTAGAGCATGCCCTCACGGAATACGGCGCCACGTTTAAAGACCTGATACAGATCATGGCCGAGCGGGGCGTAACATACCGGAAGGCGATCATTGGGAAGTAGTAGTTAACAGGAGTAATTGTTGGCAAAGGTTACTATAGGGGTCAGGTCATTCAAAAGGTTCGAATACTGTCTCTTGCAGCCCGCCTTCGCTGAAGCTTCGGCGGGCGAAGGCCGCGGAGTAAAAGCCACGTTTCCTTTTAGCCCAGGCAGTTGCTCGTTCACAGCAGCCTTTAATAAGCATGGGCCAGCTTTTATACCTGCGTTAGAAAATAGCTGGCAAGCCAAAAGCAGCGGGCAAACGTGTTTTGCGTCTCAGGCCAACGAATATGAGCTGTATATATTTTTTCCATTCGATCCCATATCTTTAAACAGGCTGACAATGCCCTTTTTGCCACGCGAACACAAACTCCCAACTCCTGATGGAGAGTCTGATACTTGAAGTAACAATAACGAAACAATGCAAGACATACTATTCGACTTCATATCAAAATATGTTTCCCTGACCGAAGAGGAAAAGCGCACGATTGTTTCCCTGGATATATTTCGCTCGGTAAAAAAGGATACGATCATACTCAAAGAAGGAGCAAGATCAAGAGACAGCTATTTTATTTTGAGGGGCTGCATCCGGACCTATTATGTTTTTGATGGAGAAGAAAAGACTACCGCTTTTTATACGGAAATGGACGTGTTGACACCCCCTTGTGTATTGAGTGGAACTCCATCGGAGTGCTATATAAGCTGTGTAGAAGACAGTTTGCTTACAGTTACAAACTCCGATATGGAAGGAGAAGTAAATGGCAAATTTCCAAAGTTTGAAACCCTTTGCAGGATGTTGGCAGAAGAACTTTTGGCAAAAAAGCAAATAGACTTTGATGAGTTCAAAATTTCCTCACCCGAAAAAAGATACCTGAACCTGCTGCAATCGCGTCCAGACCTGGTTCAACGGGTGCCTCAGCATCAATTAGCGAGCTACCTGGGTATCAAACCCCAGTCATTAAGCAGGCTGAGAGCAAGACTTGCTGAAAAGGGAGCTAAAACAGGTTTCATGGATTAGGTGAATCAGCTATGGTGTTCACCCAATCCAGGTTCGCTCTATCCTTTCACTTAGTTTATAAAGAGATATAAATGAAGTCTCGTTGCTCGGACTTGCCTTCATGTTGGTAAAGGATTTGTACGTCAATGCACAGGCTGTCAAAATAAAACAGTACTTATAGAAACTACCTTGTTGGATAGGCTTCGGATAGGCTAAGTGCAACTATTTTGTAGAGCAGCAGAGGTTCCTTCATTTCTTAACTTAAGTGAACGGCAGATAGTGAATTGGTAAGTTTTCTTTGCGTCATTGTTCAATTAAAATGATATGCAAGGAATAATTTTTAGAATCGGTTTAGTATTAATGATGGCAAGCGCTCTTCAGCTTAAGGCACAATATGCTGAAACCGACAGCATATACAAACGTTGGTTCGTTGGCAGTTCTTTATTTGTCATATTCGGTAATCTTGATAAGGTAAACCCACCTGACTTCGTCCAGATCAATATAGGGTACCGGATTACAGGAAAGGATGTGATTACATTAGCTCCAAAAACCTGGAGATATGCCTGGCCAAATGGTATCCATCCGTTCTTAAATAAGGCCTACAAGAAGCCCGAAGAGAAATTTCCCGGCTATGTTCGTGAGTATGGCGTAACAGCGTCATACACCCGGTTTTTATTGAAGAATTTTTATGTACAGCTTGATG
>DASTPZ010000035.1:0-12589 GCA_035761965.1 Flavisolibacter sp.
GAGAGAAGGTAAAGCTGCATTCGCAGCATCAGACCCCGGTGCAACAGCCTCGGCCCCGCCCTTTTTTGCCGGGTTCAGCCTAATGGATGTCAGCTGGCCGCGAGCTTCATGCGCCGCAACAAAGGCAGGCAGGTCAAAACCTGGAAGGCCATCCAGCGATTTCAGAAAGTTTTCCGGCAATGCTCTGGACATGAGTCTGGGTTAAGGGACAAAGGTAGCCGTTTGCAGCTCGAACAAAACCGGTGCAAGAAAGACTGAAGCTCGTTTTAAAGGTTCTTGATCTCACCGATCAGGTCCTGCAGAACTTTTTTGGCGTCTCCAAACAACATCGATGTTTTTGGCTGGAAAAAGAGGTCGTTCTCTATGCCTGCATAACCCGGCTTCATGCTGCGTTTGTTGACGATCACAGTTTTCGCCAGCTCAACATCCAATATCGGCATGCCATAAATGGGAGATGCTGTATCGGTTTTGGCAGCAGGGTTCACCACGTCGTTTGCGCCGAGCACCAGCACAACATCTGTTGTGCCAAATTCGTCGTTCGCCTGCTCCATTTCGAGCAAGCGTTCATAGCTTACATCGGCTTCCGCCAGTAGCACGTTCATATGACCGGGCATGCGGCCTGCCACCGGGTGTATGGCGTAGCGAACATCTACCCCCCTCTCCTGCAACAGCTTTTCCAGCTCATGACAGGCATGCTGGGCCTGTGCTACTGCCAGCCCGTAACCCGGCACGATCATTACTTTGTTGGCATAGGCCATTACCACCGCCGCATCGCTCAGGCTGATCTCCTTAAATTGGCCCTGTTCCTTGGACCCTCCTCCCGCAGCCGCTTTGGCGCCACCGCCAAAAGACCCTATGAGCACATTGGCCAGCGATCGGTTCATGGCCTTGCACATCAGTATGGTGAGCAAAGTGCCTGCAGCACCCACTAGGATACCGCCGGTGAGCATTACCTTGTTCTCGTAAAGAAAGCCGCCGCACGCTGCCGCCACACCGGTAAAGGAATTGAGCAGCGAGATCACCACGGGCATATCGGCCCCGCCGATGGGAAGTACAAACAAAACACCATAGATGAGAGAAAGCGCAAAGATCAGGTAGAAGATCACATATACGGAGGTGGTGAGCCTGATGTTCAGTCCGTCTATCGAGATGCGCCGTGCAGTATTGGCAATGTCGCTGCTATGCACTTCGAGTGAAGAGCTGATGGTTGAAAGAAGAAAAATACTGAGACCGAGTATAAGGGCCAGTATAACCAGGTTAACGATATGCTGACCTTTGAAAGACCAGTCGCGTATGGAGCCATTGAGCTTGCCCCAGGCAATGATGCTGCCGGCAAAGGATACCGAGCCGATGATGAGCCCTAAAAATATAGTGAGCAGCGTGCCGGTTTGCAGCGGCAGTTCAAGGCCCTGCATGTCTACGAGGTCCTCGCTGCCAAAAGCCTGTATGATCTCAAAAGAAAAATCCGAGGAGGCAAAGTGATTGAATTCTGCAATGGAGATCAGGGCAGCACAGGCACCTCCCATGCCATTGAACAGGCTCACCATCTCCGGCATCGCCGTCATCTTGACCCGCTTGGCAATAAGGGTCCCTATCACACCGCCTACCATAAGCCCGGCGAATATCCAGCCATAGTTGCGCAGCTTCTCCCCTGTTTTGAGATCTTCGTAGAGGAAGATCGTACCGAAGATCGCCAGCGCCATCCCAAAAGCCGCAATGAGGTTGCCCTTTCTTGCCGACTCGGGATGAGAAAGCATTTTAAGCCCAAGTATAAATGTAATTGAAGCGATCAGGTAGATAACCGTCAGTATGCTGAATTCCATTTAGTGTTTTTTCTTTTTTGATTTAAACATTTCCAACATCCGGTCTGTAACTACGAAACCACCCACCACGTTGAGGGTACCCAGCACCACGGCCAGAAAGCCAAGGACAAGCGCAAAATAATTGTCGCTCTCCGCCTTTCCCATAACAATGATGGCGCCTATGATCACCACTCCGTGGATGGCATTGGCCCCGCTCATCAGCGGCGTATGCAATACGCTGGGCACACGGCCGATCACTTCGATGCCTACAAAAATCATCAGGATGACGATGTAAATGGTTTGCTCATTTCCGGAGATCCATGTGAATACACTGTCCATTGCAAAATTTTATAATTGTGAAGAAGCGGCTTGTCTTACTCTCTCATTTGTAAGGGCGCCGTCGTGCGCGATGCAGCTGCCCTTGACCAGGTCATCGTCCCAGTTGAGATGAAGCGTGCCCTCCTTTGATGTGATCAGCTGTAAAAAATTGAGGATATTCTTGCCATACAGCTTGCTGGCATCCGAAGGCATGGTGGAAGGCAGGTTGCTGTTGCCCACGATAGACACACCCCCGAAGTCTACGGTTTCATTGTTCTTTGTAAACGGTGTATTGCCCCCTGTGGCGGCTGCTATGTCTATGATGACCGATCCCTGTCTCATTCGCCTGATCATATCTTCGGTGATGAGCACGGGTGCTTTTTTCCCGGGGATTTGCGCCGTGGTGATGACGATATCTGCCTTGGCTATGCTTTCTGCGATGCGCTGCTGCTGCTTTTGTTTATACTCCTCCGTTTGTTCAACAGCATAACCTCCTGCCTTGGAAGCGTCTGCTGCGCCTTCTACCTCCACGAACTTGGCGCCGAGGCTCATCACTTCTTCCTTCACTGCCGGGCGGGTATCGAAAACCTCCACCACCGCGCCCAGCCTCCTTGCTGTTGCGATGGCCTGCAGGCCCGCCACGCCGGCTCCAAGGATCAGCAGCTTTGCAGGAGCAATGCTGCCCGCCGCTGTCATGAACATCGGGAAATAGCGCGGATAAAGATTGGCAGCCAGCAATACTGCTTTGTAACCGGCTATGTTGGCCTGGGAACTCAGCACATCCATGCTTTGGGCCCTGGTGGTCCGGGGCAGCATATCCAGGCTGAATACGGTAAGACCCTTCGAAGCCCAATCCTGCATGAGACCGAGCTGGTAGAGCGGCTGGTATACGCCAATGAGAACCTTCGATGCGGCGGCATCCAGCCTTGGCTGGTGAATGGCAAGCAGCACATTCGCCTCATTAATAACCTGCTGCCCCGGCATGATCCTGGCACCGGCTTTTTCATAATCCCCATTGGAAGCTGATGCACGCTGTCCGGCATCTGTTTCTACCAGCACCGTGATACCCTTTTTTGTCAGTTGAGATACTGCTTCAGGCAATAAGGAGACTCTGGTTTCAGTTGAAGGTTCTTTAAGAATACCAACGATCATGCGGACAATTTATAGCAAAATTCACTGCAAATCTAGGAAGGGAAGAGTTTTTTTAAGGAGCCTGTACAAATGCCCTGCTTCCGGCTCCGTCGACAGCCGGCAAAATGAAAACTAACCAAACCTGCTGTTTGCAGGCCATTCCATAGCTAACGGAACCGCACGGTAAAGTCCTGCTTCACCTTGAATTCTCTTTTGAAAAAAACAAAGCCAAGAAAGAAGATATCGACTGTATACACCACTTCGGGATGCTGCCTGATCTCGTTCCAGGCCTGCTCCATTTCTTTGCTCCAATGAATGTCGTCAAAAACAAGGATGGTATATTCATCGGACACGGCCAGCAATTGCCTGAAATAGCGCATGGTAGGCTCATAGCGATGATTACCGTCAATATAAGCGAGTCCGGGAGCAGCGGATAAACTTTGAATGGCTGGCGCGAGGCGATCATCAAAATTGCCGGTGATGAGCTCCACATTGCCGCAACCAAGCTTACAGAGGTTTTCTTTTGCGACGGCTGCAACAGCCGCACTGCCTTCGATGCTTTTGATAACCGCATCAGGATTGGCGCTGGACAGGTAAGCCGTGGTAATTCCCAGCGAGGTTCCCAGCTCAATTATCCCCGCTGGCTTATAATGCTTCACCAGCCGGTAAAGAACTTTTGCCAGCCGGGGCGGTTTGAGCGCCGAAGCAGCCAGTGCCGCAACTGTTCTTTTTTTGGAAAGACCCGTACGCGAGCCGGCTCCCAGGTCCTCTATAAAAAGTTCAGTGCTGTCGGTAAGCAATTGTTTGCGGAGTGCTTCGATATTCCCAGGGGGCTCATAGCCCCTGCCATTGTTCAGCACATGCAGGATGAAATCAAACACGAAGGGCGAATGCATGCCATGCCCCCTGCCATTGGAGGCAGAAAAATAGTAGCCGGCATATTTTGCCGCAAGCTGTAAGCTAGAATACACGAGGCCTCCTGCTTTTGTGAAGCTGCAATACAGGTTTCGTTAACTGGTGAAGCAAGATGAAGCAGTGCTTCGGATAGTGAGCTGTGAGCCGGTCGTTCATATTAAATTCTCTCCCAGGTCTCGAAGGTGTGAGCATAGGGGTTCTTTTCATCCACCTCGCAATAGCGGCTGCGTACCAACTGCCACTCCGCAGCAGGAATGGAGGGGAAAAAAGCATCTCCTTCGAAGCGGTGATGGATGCGCGTGAGGTAGATACGGCCCGCCATGGGAAAAGCGGTGTTGAATATCTCGGCTCCGCCGATCACAAAGATCTCCTTCGCGCCATAGGTACGGGCTTTTTGAATGGCCTCTTCCACCGAATGAACGGTATCCACACCTTCATGCTGCCAGCTGCTGTTCCGGGTAATTACAATGCTTTTTCTGCCTTGCAGGGGTTTGCCGATGGAATCAAAGGTTTTTCTTCCCATCAATATGGGCATTCCCCAGGTCTGGTTCTTAAAATAGCGCAGATCATTGGGAAGATGCCAGGGAAGCTGGTTATCCTTTCCTATCACATTGCCTTCGTCTGCTGCAAGAAGTAAGCTCAGTATCAAATTGGCGATAATTAAAATATAAAAACAGCGTAATCATTTACCCGAACTAGACCGCCACAGGGGCCTTGATAGCCGGGTGGTGCTGGTAATTCTCGAGTGTGAAATCTTCATACCTGAAATCGAAGATATTCTTTACAGCCGGGTTAAGCTTCATCTGCGGCAAGGGATAGGGCTCACGCTGAAGCAGGAGGTGAACCTGCTCAAGATGGTTATTGTAGATGTGCACATCGCCGAAGCTGTGTATGAAATCCCCAGGCTCCAGTTCGCATACCTGTGCAATCATGAGCGTGAGCAAGGCATAGGAGGCGATATTAAAAGGCACGCCTAAAAAAACATCCGCGCTGCGTTGGTAAAGCTGGCAGCTGAGCCTGCCTTCAATCACATAAAACTGGAAGAGCGTATGACAAGGCATAAGCGCCATCCTGGGCAGATCAGCTACATTCCACGCGCTTACGATCAGCCGCCTGCTATCGGGGTTAGTCTTGATCTCCCTGATCACCTGGCTGATCTGGTCTATCGTTTCGCCATTGGCTCCCTCCCAGCTGCGCCATTGCTTGCCATAAACAGGTCCCAGCTCACCCTGCTCATCGGCCCATTCGTCCCAGATGCTTACGCCATTCTCTTTAAGATAGGCGATGTTAGTATCACCTTTTAGAAACCAAAGAAGCTCATGGATGATGCTTTTGACATGCAGCTTTTTCGTCGTTACCAGCGGAAAACCGTCCCTGAGCCTGAAACGCATCTGGTACCCAAACTCACTCAGCGTTCCCGTACCGGTCCTGTCGCTTTTAGGGCGGCCATTATCCAATATATATTGCAGGAATTGCTTATACTGTTGCATCGGTGCAAATTAAGCAAAACAAATACAATCCCGGTTTCCGGTTTGTGGTTGTGGGCAAGCTGTGAATTAAGCGAAGCCCGGATAACAGATGAAACAGGAAAATAGTGGTAAAGGCCGGGCCGGGAACGGATTTTTTGCACCCTGCATACCCGGGGCCGGTTCCGATAATTTTTCGTAACTTAAGGGGACACTAAAACTTGCTGTATGAACTATAAGTTCCCCCACACCATCGAGAACCGCCTCGGCGAAACCCTTATATTTCACAGGATGGAAAATGAGGGTGGCGAGGAAAAGCTCATCATCGAAAACTATGTGGCACCGCATGCCGCTCCCATCAGGCACATCAATCATTTGCAGGACGAATCGCTCACTGTTCTTCATGGCAAGCTGGGTTACCAGATCGGCAATGAAGCGCCAAAGTTTGCAGGCATCGGCGAAGTGGTCGTTTTTGAAAAAGGCACACCCCACCGCTTCTGGAATGCCGGTGAAGAAGAGCTCAATTGTTATGGCTGTATAAAGCCTGCCAATAACGCGGTGTTTTACCTGACCGCACTGTTTAATGCGCTGAACGAAAGCGATACAGAAAAGCCGGAACAGTTCGATACAGCCTTTCTTCTTTACCGGTATAAGAACGAATACGATGTGCCCGAGCTACCGCGCTTTGTAAAATCAGTGATCATTCCTGCCACGTACAGGCTTGGCAAGCTTACGGGCCGTTATAAAAAATTCCGTGATGCGCCCGCACCGATAAAAACCGAAAAAGCAGCGGCTGGACAGTAATGCAGCGCACCAGCGTTCGCAAAAAGCAAAAGGTCTTGATAACTCAAGACCTTTTCCGTGGGTTGTACTGGATTCGAACCAGTGACCCCTACTCTGTCAAAGTAATGCTCTAAACCAACTGAGCTAACAACCCTGTTCTGCAAATTTAATGTTCCCGGCGATCCAATTCTTTTTTTATCAGGGTTAATTCCCTGCTGGTTTGTCCGCCTACAGATGTATTCTCCTGTGCCCTTCGCATCAGGTAGGGCACCACATCACCGATCGGCCCGAAGGGAAGGTATTTGCTTACGCTGCATCCGGCCCTGGCAAGGTTGTAGGTAATGTTATCGCTCATGCCATAGAGCTGGCTGAAATGAACATGCGGATGTTTGAGCTCGAGGCCCTTCTCCTGTAAAAGGCGAACGGTAAGCAGGTTGCTTTGCTCGTTGTGCGAAGCCACGATCAGGCCGATACCTTCCAGCCTGTCCACGCAAAACCTTACAGCCTCGTTATAATCCTTATCCGAAGCTTCCTTGGAAGCTTGTATGGGTGAAGCATATCCCTTCTCCGCGGCACGGGCCCTTTCCTTTTCCATATAGGCTCCCCTTACCAGCTTGGCACCCAGCAGAAAGCCGCTTTGCCGCGCCACTTCGAACGACTGGACAAGGAAGGCCAGCCGGTCGTGGCGGTAGAGCTGGATCGTATTGTAAACAGTGAGCTTATTCCTGTTGAACTCATCCATCATCTGCATGGTAAGCGCATCTACGGGATCCTGGATCCAGGTCTCTTCGGCATCGACCAGCACACCGATGCCGGCCTTATGCGCGGCCTCGCAGATCGCCCTTATACGGCTACAGACCCTTTCCCATTCTCTAAGCTCCCCGGCTTCCAGGCGGCCGGTTGCAGCCTTGTACCGCTCAGCCAGTGTGGCCTTCCCTGCTTCCTGCATCAGCGCATCGATCTTTTCGAGTAGCGCAAAACGGCCCATGCCCGTAACCTTGATGCTCATAAAAGGAATGTTCGATTGCGTGGCAGCGAAATTGATTACCCGTATGAACTCGTCGCGGCCGTGGTCATAGCTCTCCTCGCCTTCCTTTCCCTCAACCCCATAGTCCAGGATCGCCTGCACTCCGTGCAGGGCGAGCTTGTTCGCTACCGGTATTGTTTGCTCGAGGCTTTCACCGCCTACGAACTGGCGGAATATGGTCTGACGAATGAGGCCTTTTACGGGCAGTCCGACCTTGATGCTCCAAGGTGCCAACCGGGTGCCGATCCTGACCAGCCAGGGCCTGGCCATCATCGAAAACAGCCAGTGGGCCTGTTTGAGCTCCTTGTCTGTACGGTGAGCAAAAGCAATCTCGGTATTGTCAAAAGAAATATTGGTATTCATGGAGCAGCAAAAGTAAAGAAGAGCGAGTTGTTTTGCATGGATTGTGGGAGAAACCTGTGGCGAAACCATTCCGGGGTTAACTTTGCGGAAATTTGATCCATGCAAGTCAAAAAACCAGCCGACAGCTACACCATGATGACGGAGATCGTGCTTCCCAACGATACCAATGTATTTGGCAACCTCATGGGTGGCCGCCTCATGTACTGGATGGACATTGCGGCAGCCATTGCCGCGCAAAGGCACTGCAATGCACCCGTGGTAACCGCATCTGTCGATAATATCTCTTTTGAAAATCCTATCAAGCTTGGCAATACCGTTCACATTGAAGCAAAGGTGAGCAGGGCCTTCAACACCTCCATGGAAGTGCACCTGAAGGTTTGGGGGGAGGATTTCACCCAGCAATATAAATACAAGAGCAACGAGGCATATTATACGTTTGTAGCCCTCGACCCCAATCGCAGGCCCCGTGCGGTTCCCCAACTGGTGCCCGAAACAGAAGAAGACCAGAAGCTTTATGAAGGCGCCCTGCGCAGGAGACAGGTGCGTCTCATCCTGGGTGGAAAAATGAAGCCCGATGATGCCATCGAGCTCAAGGCCTTGTTCATCAAAGAATAATTCATTGCCCGGTGCCACTCAAGCAGCCCGGGCTTTTTTTTGACTCAGGCCAGGTAAGCGGAGTACATCCATACCTGCTTTTCCTGCTCCCTGATGTAATCGCTCATGAGCGCACTGGTACCCTCATCGCCGGTTTCCTGCGAAAGCGAGAGGATGTCCCTTTCCACACCCAACAGGTTTTGCAAGGCTTCAAGTATGTTCTGTATGGCGTTCTTGCCTTCCGAAACATTTCTTGCCTCTTTGATGGTGGCAATGCCGGTATAATCGGTAAAGCTATGCAGGGGCGTATGGCCAAGGGTAAGTATGCGCTCGGCCACCTCATCCACCTTTACCAGCAGGTCATTATACAGCTCCTCGAATTTTGCGTGCAGCTCAAAGAATTTTTCTCCTTTAATATTCCAGTGAAAGCCTCTGGCATTGATATAAAAAACCTGGTAGTTCGATAAAAGAACATTGAGTTTTTCGGCCAGCTCTTTTGATTTGGCCTGGTCAAGTCCGATCCTGTTTTGTACAGCCATGGGAGTATATTTTGTTGAGGGTTTTGCGGGAGATTGTTCATGAAGCTCAGGCAACTGCTTCTTCACGTGTTTTCCAATGATGAGGCCCCATCATCATATGCTCCTTGCTCTGCTCAATGGCATCCATTACCTGGGCCAGTATCTCTTCGGCCGGCGCATCGTAGTTGATGTTCATCGGGGGCTTGAAGGTTACCGACAAAAGCGTACCGCGTTTCTTGAACTTTAATCCTTTTTTGTTGAAAGCCCTCCAGAATCCCTGTATCACGACCGGCACCACTGTGGGTTTGCAATGCTTGATGATATAGGCCGTGCCTTTTCTTCCGGGTGCAAATGGTTTGGTAGTGCCCTGTGGAAAAGTGATGACCCAGGCCCTGCCCAGCGCTCTTTCGATCTTGCGTGTATCCGACGGGTCGAGTCCGCGGCGTACCTCGCTGCCATCCTTTTTCCAGGTGCGTTTTACCGTGAGCGCACCGGCGAGGGTAAAGAGCCGGCTGATGAAGCTGCTCTTCATCGTTTCTTCAGCGGCCACGTAATATACGCGCGTAAAAGGGTTCAAAAGATAATAAGGTATACCGAGCCGGTTCTGCTTCCGCCATTTCACCGCACAGAAAATATGCAGGAAGGTAATCACGTCGGCAAAATAGGTTTGGTGATTGCTCACGAACAGTACGTTCTTTTTTGGAAGTTTGGCAATGTTCTCGGTACCCCGGATCTTTAACTTATTAACCAGGGCAAGACCCGGGTATGACATGAAGCCCACCAGGGCATATACAATTTTGCGGACGAGTTTATATTCAGCCAGTTTTTTCCAAAAACTCATGGACAATGAATTGATGCGTTAAAGTTAAGTGTTTAGAAATTGTTAAGTGATACCGGTCATTTCCAACCGCTTATGTAATCCTCCCCTTCCAGTCATCTTGCTAAAAAATTAATGCCATGAATAAAATTTTTATCCCGATCCTGTTGATCCTGGTTTCCGTAAGCAGCTATGCCCAATCAGAAAAGCCTGCCTTCCCCAAGACCATTACAGTAAACGGCAGTGCTGAACTCGAGATCGTACCAGATGAGATCTATGTAAATATCGACCTGAAAGAATATGAGAAAAAAGGCCAGCCGAAAGTGGGCATCGATAAGATCAAGGCCGATTTTCTCAAAAACGCAAAATCAGTCGGCATACCAGACTCGGCCATCACCATTGCTTCTTATGATGGCTCGCATGGCAACCCCTGGCTGCGCAAAAAGAAGAAGAACGAAGAGCTGCTGGCCTCCATCACCTACCAGGTAAAGCTCAAGTCGAGCCGGCAGATGGACGAGTTGGTAAACGTACTTGACGACCAGGCTACCAACAATTTTGCTATCGTACGCACCTCGCACAGCCGCATAGCCGAGATCCGCAAGCAACTCAAGATCGAAGCGGTAAAGGCTGCCAGGGAAAAAGCGGCTTACCTCTCTGCCGCCATCGACGAAAAATTAGGCGAAGCGGTAACCATCAATGAGCCGGTAGAACACTATATGCCCTATTATAATAAGAGCGCTTACAGCAATATGATGGTGAGACAAAACAATGAAGCCGCCGATGTAATGGAAGGCCCTGAAACCGATTTTACCAAGATCAAGTTCAAATATGATGTAACGGTTGTTTTTGCCCTTAAATAAACGCAGCAAAACCTTCAACTCTATTTCATAAAAAAAGGTCCCCTTGAGGGGACCTTCGTTATTTCAAGAACCGGATCGAGACTGTCTCTTTCCTGTTCAGTCTTACTGCTGCTGCTGATCTTTCTTCTCTTCCTGCTGGAGTTTCTCCTTGATTTGGGCAAGGGCTCCGAGGTCGCCCAGTGTGGGCTTCTCTACCTTGCTCTGCAGGTTCTTCACAGCCTTCTTGGTAACGTCGGCTTCCGCTCTCGCTTCCTTGCGGGCTGCATCTTTCTCTTCGATCTTCACCTGCTCCCATATCCTGGCATGAGAAACAACGATGCGCTTCTCATTGCGGTCGAATTCGATCACCATGAACTGAGCGGTTTCTTCTGCGTTCACGCTCTTTCCATCTTCTTTTGCGAGATGACGGTTAGGTGCAAAGCCTTCAAGACCGTAAGGCAGGGATACGATAGCGCCCTTGTCGTCCTTACGCAGCACAGTACCATCGTGGATGGTTCCGATCGCAAAAGTATCCTGCAGGCTGTTCCAGGGATCTTCTTCGAGCTGTTTGTGGCCCAGCTGAAGCTTGCGGTTGTCCTTGTCGATGCCAAGGATCATTACCTCGATCTTTTCGCCAACCTTGGTGTACTCGCTTGGGTGGTTGAAGCGCTTGAGCCAGCTCAGGTCGGAAATATGGATCATGCCACCGATGCCGGTAGTGAGCTCCACAAATACGCCATAAGGTGTGATGTTCTTCACAGAGCCTGTATGACGGCTTCCTTCCGGGAATTTGGTCTCGATATCGCTCCATGGATCAACGGAAAGCTGCTTGATGGAAAGGCTCATCTTCCTGTTGTCCTTGTCAAGTGTTACCACTTTTGCTTCATGCTCGTCGCCAAGCTTGAAGAACTCTTTTGCATTGATGGGGGTATTTGCCCATGTGATCTCCGATACGTGAACCAGTCCTTCCACACCCGGCAGGATTTCCAGGAAAGCGCCGTAGTCTTCGATATTCACTACGCGGCCTTTAACCACAGAACCTTCCGAGATCGCCTCAGGCAGCACGTCCCATGGATGGGGAGTCAGCTGCTTCAGGCCAAGGGAGATACGTTTTTTCTCGTCGTCGAAATCCAGTACCACCACGTTTACTTTCTGGTCGAGCTTCAGCACCTCGCTTGGGTGGTTGATGCGGCCCCATGAAATATCGGTGATGTAGAGCAGGCCGTCGAGTCCGCCGAGGTCCATGAAGGCACCGAAGTCGGTAATGTTCTTCACGGTTCCTTCGAGAACCTGGCCTTTCTCCAGCTTGCCTATGATCAGGGCACGCTGTGCTTCAATATCGCTTTCGATCAGAGCTTTGTGTGAAACAACGGCGTTCTTGATGGCTTCGTTGATCTTAACCACTTTGAATTCCATCGTCTTTCCTACAAACTGATCGTAATCGGTTACAGGCTTAACATCAATCTGTGAACCAGGCAGGAAGGTCTCCATGCCAAATACGTCCACGATAAGACCGCCCTTGGTCTTGCTGGTAACGGTTCCGGTAACGATCTCACCAGTTTTGTGAACCTCAACGATACGCTCCCAGGCACGGGTAATACGGGCCTGCTTGCGGCTGAGGTTAAGGTTGCCGTCCCTGTCTTCTTTTTCCACAACCATTACTTCCACTTCATCGCCTACTTTCAGGCCCTGGATGTCGCGGAATTCGTTGAGCGAAACAAGGCCGTCTGATTTAAAGCCAATGTTCAGCACCACATCTGTTTTGGTGATACCCACTACAAGGCCTTTGATCATCTCGCCATCGTTCAGCTGTACGAAAGTGCCTTCATACACTTTATCGTACTTTTCTTTTTCTTCCCTGGTATAGCTGGCAACATTGCGTTTGTCGATGCTCCAGTCGAAGTCGTCGTGCGCTGCTGGCACTTCTGCCACAGGCTCCTGAACAGGTACATTTGATATCGCTGTAGCCGTTTCTGCCTGTGCAGCCGCGGGCTCCTGTCCTTCAGCGTTTGGGTT
>DASTPZ010000036.1:0-18487 GCA_035761965.1 Flavisolibacter sp.
AACATATTCATAGATATTCTTTGCCTTCTCCAGGTCAGAGGATGCTTTGGCAGTAAGGGGCTTTATCTCATCCGACATCCACGTGTTGACAGAGTTCAGGTTCTTGCCAAAGTATTCCGATTCTATCAGCGAGCTAATGAGTCCGGGCCAGCTGTTACGGAAAGACTGGGACCGCAATGGCGGGTTCATGGAAGAGAGCTGGAACTCCAGGGCAGATATATGATTTTTCAGCGCGGAGCTGAAGCTTTCGGGTTTGATCTCGGGAACATCCTTCATCACCCAGCGGTAGTCGGTAACACCGGCGGTAAAGCGTGTGCGGTCAGAAGCACCTGTGCTGTTTGCATCGATCACGGTAAAGCTGTTCATCGTGTTCTTTTTGTCGGCAATATGGACCGGGTGGTAACCATGGGCCAGAAACGCATAGCTGAAGAACTCAGGCACGGAGAGCGTGTATTCGCTCCACAGCACGGGAGCGCTTCCCTGGAAGGCCCATGCATCGAGGTTAGTAATGAAATCGGAGGTTACTTTGTATTCGAACTCTATGATGCTCCCTTCCTTTACTGCGGGCATGGTGAACTTTTTCACCAATCTGTTCTTATCTATTTTCTCCTTGAAAATATTTTCCTTTTCAAGCTTGGTCTCGATCACTTTATCGCCCTCTAGATTATAGGTTACCGCCTTGATGGATTCAAGCCTTTCCTCCGCATTTCCATCGAAATAAAGTATGATTTCAACATCGGCCTTATTATAGCCGTTCTTATTGAGGATATGAACGACGCGGTGACGGGTAAAGACAATGGAAAACCAGTTCTTGGAATTGCCTTCGATCGCAGCAGCCCCGATATCGCTGAGCACAACAGCATTGGCCCCGCTGTCGATGGAATAAACTTTTTTACGAAGGTCATCGGCTGTGATCTTGCCGAATTTGGCGAAACGGCTGGTCTCCTGGCTGAATGCTCCGTAAGCAAGCAAACAAAGGAGAAGGGTAGCTAGGGTTCTCATTGCAGTTAATTCTGGCCGACAATATCATCTTTTTTTCCCAGATATGAAAGTGTGGCTGCCTGTTAAAGAATTAATAAGATTGATCACTTATATGGGCTTTACCTGCACCAGTGGCTCTTTTTACCTTGCGGCGTTGAAAAATAATGCAACTTGCTGAAGGAATCTTCAGCCTAAGATCATGTCTGCCGAGCTCAATACAAAACTTTTCAAGGAAGCAGCATTCCGCCATGGATTTGACCATTGCGGAATTGCCAGGGCATTGCCGCTCGACGAAGACGCCAGGCGGCTTGAGCGCTGGCTTAAACAGGGCATGCATGGAACGATGAAGTACATGGAGCATCATTTTGAGCTGCGCATCGACCCCTCGAAGCTGGTGCCGGGAGCAAGATCTGTGGTTACGTTTCTGAAAAACTACTATCCCGAAGAGGTGATACATAGCGAGGCCATGATCTCGAAATATGCTTATGGAAAGGATTATCACGAGGTGATCAGGGCACATTTGCAGCAAATGCTGGCGGAGCTTCAGGGCGAGATCGGCCAGTTCAACGGGCGTGGCTTTGTAGACTCTGCGCCTGTGCTGGAGAGAAGCTGGGCGCTTAAAAGCGGTCTGGGTTGGATTGGCAAGAACGGTAACCTCATCAACAGGCAAAGCGGCTCGTTTTTTTTTATTGCCACGCTCATTATCGACCTGGACCTGATGTACGATGACCCCTTCGCCGGCGATTTCTGCGGCACCTGCCGGCGTTGCATTGAAGCTTGTCCCACAGAAGCCATCCTGCCCGACAAAACGGTCAACGGCAGCCGCTGCATTTCTTATTTTACCATAGAGCTTAAAGAAGCCATCATCCCGGATGAGATGAAGGGAAAATTCCAGAACTGGATGTTTGGCTGCGACACCTGCCAGGATGTTTGCCCATGGAACCGCTTCAGCACACCGCACAGGGAGCCAGAGTTCCAACCCCTGCCTGAGCTTATCGATCTTGCCAACGGCGGCTGGGCCCGGCTTACAGAGGAGGGCTTTAAAAAGATATTCAGGCATTCACCGCTCAAACGATCCAAGTTCAAAGGCATCCAGCGCAACCTTCGTTTCCTGGAAGTCATACCTGTTGCCCCAGGCAATACCGAAGCAGCAAGCACAATCTCGCCTGTGTGTGACTCAAAAAGTCCTTAATCATTCCAGCCAAGACCCAGCTTAAAAGATATCCTCCTGAAGCTATAGTCAAAATACTGTGCTTCGTCCTGCGGAAAGTTAAACCTGCTCCATCTCGTTTCGTGCACCTCCTTCCTTGTATAGCCCAGGTTGAAATGAAGCGACAGCTTTTCACCTACAGCGCACCTGTAGCCGATCCCCAGGTCATAATAAAGCCCTCTTTCATACTCGCTCCGGCTCAATTCGTTTTCGACTTTTTTCTCTACCGGCATGGCTGAACCAATGGCGGCATAAAAGAAGGGGCTTGAACTCCCACTTAACACATCCTGCTGCAGGTGAACAAAAAGCGTGGATGAGCGGGTAAAATAATAGTCCAGTCCCAGGCCGATGCCAGCTGAGGACCTTTTGTAGCGAATCCCATTTACAGACTGCAGCAAGGGCAGCTTTTCGGTATCGCCATAAAGAAATCCGATCTGGGTGATGGAATGAAAGCGAACGGCTCCTTGTGCCCCGGACTCTAATGCCAGCAGAATACAGCAGGCCATTAAAAAGAAAACCATTCTCCGCATGTGCTTAATTTGACAAGGTGATCCGGCTCCTTAGCCTTATATCCGACAGGTTGCTGTAGTCGTATTGATAAAGACCGTCATTGGCTACAACAATAGCATTGCCGTTAAGGGTGATCACATCATAGGTTTCCATACCTCCTATGGTTTTCAACAAGCGCAGGTTGCTTACGTTCGAGGCATCAAAGACCTTGAGTCCGTCCCGGCCGTCGCAGATAAAAAGCGTATTGCCGTCTTTCGAAAGTCCCCGGGGATTGGTAAGCTGGTATACCTTAACCAGTGTGGGATTGGCAAGATCATTCAGGTTGAGGATCTCCAGCTGGTTCGAAAATCCCTGGCATACGGTACCCGATCTTAGCGTTACATAGGCATGCTGCTGGTCGGCGATCACAGGATCGCAGCTTTCCACATGTCCGAACTTGCCGGTCTCTACCAGGTTATCGGGATTGCTCACGTTATAGATGTACATACCGGAGGTGGAGCCTATGAAGAGATGGTTCTGGAAAGGATAGATGGTTTCAATATTGCGGCCCACATTTTTCCTGGCTGTGTTGAAAGGATTTACCGGGTCTGAAATATTAAAGGCATCCAGGTAATTGTCGCCAACTGTATACAAACGATTGCCCATGATGGCGAACCTCGCCATAGATCCGCCAACGCCGTATGGCGAGACCGAAGCGAACGACTGCCCATTGCCACCTGCACTGGAAGCCGCTGAAAAATTGATGAATATATTTTTTTCCTGTGCCCACCTTACCTGGTCGAAGCTTTCAGAAACGGTTGTATCCCTTTTTTCCCAGCTCGCAATAATCCTGGATGTATCCGGTGCAAAGCCAGTAGAATAATAGCGATGAGGGAAAATGCCTTCAACCAGCTTTTTTACCGCCACCTGCAGGGGATTGCTGATATCTATCGCCACAAGGTCGGTGTAAAGGTCTGCGTAAAGCACATCACCTTTCACAGCGAGGTCCATATTGCCTGGTATGTCGATGAAGGCAATGTTCCTTGGCGACGATGGATTGGCATTGTCAATGATATGGATACCCTTGTCGATCTCGTTAAGAAATATATACTGTCCCCTGATATAGATCTTACCGGGCTTTTCCACCGGCTTGGGACCATTGCTCTTAATATTGGCCCTAACTTCTGCGGTTGTTTTATACACCGGCACATAATAAGAATAGCTGTAAGTTCTGGTGTAAGAATCTTTCAGGCATCCCTGAAGCAGCAGGATTGCAAAGGCAAGCACCAGGCTTGCGGTGAGGGAGCGCAAAATTTTTTTCATTTGCAGTGGTTTATACAAAGGCCTGACAAGCTATCTGACCATGCCGTTGCATTTGGATATTTTTTTTACAGAAGCCCGCGCAAATATGCGCACAGGAAGTTAACAGGCGGTTTACACCTTTATTCCATAACACATCAAAACCTTATTTTCTTTTTTGAAAAAGCAGCTGTGCTTTCATTCCAAGATAAAACAGGTGTGAGGCTGCATCGCCCTTTTTGAGGGAAGAAAGTCCATACTGCATCTGCGGGCCTGCCGATAGTGAGAAGCGCTTCACCGGGATGGTATAGCTCAGCCCAAGATCAGTCATTGTTTGCAGCTTGTTGAATGCACCGTCATTATGATAATAGACGTTTGACTGTGCATTGTACTCCAGGGCATTGGTCTTCACAAGCTTTTGCACCGCCAGCCCCGCATGCACCCTCAATGGCAGCTTGCTCAGCACCTGGAAATCTGCACCCATCGGTATGGACACGAAATGAAAGCGGTTCTGGAAATCGTAGTACTCGTTACCGAAATTAGTATAGAAGCGATCAACGGATATGCTGTTTGCCAACACCACATTCTGACTCACCTTGCGGCCTACTTCAATAATATGGCTGTAATAGCTGTATTGAAGTCCGGCAGAAAGCCCAAAACGTTTGCCTAACGTTCTCCTTGCGGTGAAACCGGCAGTAAAACCCCAGTCATTCTTTTCCTCCGACGGCTCTCTGCCGTAAACGCCGGCAAAAATGGGAGAAAGAGCAGCATTGGAGGGCGATGCAAGCATGGCCTTTTCCTGAGAACCGCCAAAGAGGCTCAACCTGTTTGCATAACCGGAGATCCCTGCAGACGTATATACACCGAACTGCCAGGATGGTTTTTGGCTTTTCTTCTTATTCAGCGGCTGATCGGTCTTTACTACGGCGCTGTCTGGTTTTGGATCAGGGCCGGTTTGTGTATTCGCTTTTGCGACAGAATCCGCGATTGCCTTGCCTTTCTTGTCCGCTGCGGGATCCTTACCTAGGACCGGCACTGACCCGGTGGAATTTTCCAAAGAGCGGCCGACTGCGGGATCTTCGGTTTTGCGACCTATGGCTGCTTCCTGCACTTCGAAACTTATCCTGGCCCTGGTACCGGCTGGTTGCACTCGCGGATTATAGAGGCCTGCAGCAGCGGATTGTTGTTTGGTGTTTGTGATGGAACTATATGAGTTGATGTTTTCTGCGTCAGCCGAGCTTCCTGCCATTGAAGCTTCGGGAAATGCAGTGGACAAAGAAGGCTGTCCCTGTGAAGCCTGGGCATGAGCCTGGGCAGGCTGCACATCGGCTGCCGGCTGTTTGCGAAGCAGTGTTTCGTTTACCCCGGTCTCCTTTATCCGGGCCGACCTGCCTTTCGACTCGCCCGCAGTATAGGCCAGCCAAAGCCCTCCGGCGAGAAGCAGGGCGGAAACCGGCAGCCAGAAGATCAATCTCCTGCGTTCACGCTTCTGCTTGATCTGCGATGCCACTTTATCCCACACAGGCTCAGAAGGAACAAAATCCAGCTCCTCCATCTTTTGTTTCACCTGTTTTTCAAATTCATTTCGCATACACCGATTTTTTAATATCGTTATTTTTCTGCTCAATCCATTGTACCAGCAGGGCTCTTGCCCTTGCGTACTGCGAACGTGAGGTACTTTCCTTGATACCCAGTATCTTACCTATCTCCACATGGTTGAACCCCTCTACGGCATAAAGGTTGAAGATCGTCTGGTATCCTGGCGGCAGCTGCCTGATAAGGTCTGCCAGCTCCTTTGCCTGCAGGCGAACCTCGGGGTCCTGGTCGTTTGATACCACATGCAGGTGATCATCAGGAAACAGGAGCTCGCTTTGGTAACGGGCGTTCCGCTTGAGGTAGTTGATGGCCGTGGTGACCATGATCCGCCTGATCCAACCACCCAGCTCGCCCTGGAATTTGAACTGGTGCAGGTTCAGGAACACCTTTACAAACCCTTCCTGCAGCACGTCCTCGGCATCGGACATAGACTTGGTGTACCGGTAGCACACGCTCAGCATAGGGCTTGCAAAATGTTGATACAGCTGCTTTTGTGCAGCCTGCTTGCCCTTTAAACAGTCTTTTACCAGTACGTAATAATCCATTAATTGCTTATAGTCCGCTGCGGTTTGACACCACAAATGCCGGTTTCGTTGCAGCAGGGCTTATTTATTTTGGGATGAGGCCGGCATGCCGGCTCAGGAGACCAGGGAGCTTTTCACTGACCGGTCTGTGCCGATTGTTGTTTTTTCAGGTTATGAAGCCCTTCCTCCATCATCTTTCCAAAGCTCCCCTCGAAAAAAAGGCTGCTGAATTTTTCCCAGGGATACCATTTGAGCTCAAAATCCATATACCATTGAAGGGTTACTGAATCGGCGCCCTGGAAAGAATAAACCTGCCAGCCATTATCTATTGAGCGGCTGGCCTGGCTGATCCTCATTACAAGCAGGGAATCGGTCTGGCGCAGCAACTTTATCTCGGCCTGTGGGTAGACCCGCCCCGAATCGGGCATATAAGCGGGATGCCATTGCTTCCAACGCGCAGTATCCCTGATGGGACCCAGCACAGAGGTTGCCGGCCCATAAAAATTGGCTGCCCTGGATATGCGGATGTGCGAAGGTATGAGCAGGGACATGGCAAGGGCGATCAGGAAAAGAAAAGCCGCGCTTATAAGGGCAAGTTTGATCAGTCGCACATTGATTGTTTTAATCCCAGCGAAATACGCGGGCTGTTATGATATAGATAAGCACACCCCATACTGCGAGTATGAGCAACTGCTCCCAGCAGCTTGCCAGTGAAGCGCCTTCAAAGGCCACATTCCGCATGGCATCGTTCACCGCGGTCAACGGAAGGAACTTGATGATTGGCTGTACAAAGGCCGGGAGTGCCGTTTTCGGGAAAAAGGTTCCCGACAAAAAATATTGCGGAAACATAAACAGGTTGGCATAGATGGGGATCACATTCTGGTTCTTGGAAATGGAGCTCACAAAAAAGCCAAAACCCATAAAAACAAGAAGCGCCACAAAGCTCAGTATGAGCATGTTTGCAAAAGTAATCCACCCCTCAGACAGGGTGAAATCGTAAACATAGTGGCCAAAGGCGATCAGCACGATCACGGTCATCATATTGAAAACGACCTTGGCGATGCTTTCTCCCAGGATAATGTACTGGCGCCGGATGGGCGTAGAATACATTCGCTTCAGAACGAGGGTCTCCTTCAAGGAATAGAGCGTAAAGGCTATGCCGAACACGGCAGAGCCGATAAGTGAGAAGCCGATCATGCCCGGGAGAAAAAAGTCGATCATCCTGTACTTTCTTCCTTCGACCATCGACTCGGTAATGGTGGCCACGGTAGGCCGGTCGGGATACTTGCGGCTGTCGATGTCGGCAACGATATTTTTCACGATCGATTTGAGCAGCGGAAAATCGCGCTGGCTGGCGGAAGATGTGCGAAGGTTTACATTGTAGGCGCCTGAATCAAGGGTGCCCGATGGTGTGATGCCGATCACCGCTACGATACGCCCTCTTTCCAGCTCGTCGTTGATATCTTTCTTAGGGTCATCAACAAAATTGAGCACATCGGTCATTCGCAGCACCTGGTAGATCTGGTTGAGCGAATCGGTATTTTTCTCAAAGGCCACCTGGAAAGAGGCCCTTCCGTTTCCGCCAAGGGAGCCAAATATCCAGATCAGCACGATCGGGAAGAACAAACTGAAAAAAACGGATTGCGGACTCCTGAAGGTCGCGATCAGGCTGGCTTTGATCACGGCCGTCATGGCCCTGAGCTGGTTGTATTTTTGTGGCATCCCGGAGGTATTTTGAAGGAACCGGCTGATGCGGGCAGGCGCTTGCCTGACAATCATAAGCCACGAAGCCCGGTCTTTTGCCGGCATCAGCCATTCCTTCTAACTGGCCGCAAAAATAGCGGTTAATAGCTCAAGTTGCGAGCGGCCCCTGTTATCCGTATCAGGGCAGGCGACCGTTATTATATTCAACTTTAATAAACGAGAAATTCATACGGCAGGCGGGCCTGCATGCTGCCGGTCATTTCCTTTATCCTCACCAGTTCCTTGAATATCCGGTACTGTTCTGTGCCCAGCTGCTCTTTCAGCATGGCTGCGGGTTCCGACTTTCCCCGGTTGAGGAAGTCGTCGAACCAGCTCTCTGCTTCGGGGTATTCCCTGATGCCGTAGCCATCGAGCTTGGCCAGCCTCGCGGCCGCGGTAATAGCGTCCTGCAGATTGCCTATGCGATCGACGAGTCCCAGCTCAACCGCATCCTGGCCGCTCCATACGCGTCCCTGGGCTATGCTGTCGACATAGGCAATGTCTTTCTTGCGGCCCTGTGCCACCCTTTGCTTGAACTGGAGATAGATCCTTTCAATGCTGCTCTGCACAAGCGCTTTTTCGGCTTCGTTCATCGGGCGAACAAGATTCGGAGCATCGGCAAAAGGTGCGGTTTTTACCCCATCGAACGTGATACCCAGCTTATTCTTGAAAAATCCTTCCATGTTGGGAATGATGCCAAATACGCCTATGGAGCCGGTGATGGTATTGGGACTTGCGAAAATGCTGTCGGCGCCGCAGGCAATGTAGTACCCGCCCGAAGCTGCCACATCACCAAAGCTCACGACTACAGGCTTGCCATCCTGCTTCGCCTGCTGCAGCTCTCTCCACATGTTCTCACTGGCAAGGGCACTGCCGCCGCCGGAATTGACCCTAAGCACGATCGCCTTTACAGAATTATCGAGCCTGGCCTTCCGGATGATAGCCCTGAAATTGTCGCCCCCGATATTTTCATTAGATCCCGGCCCGTCTACGATATCGCCCTCCGCAAAAATTACTGCCACGCGGCTGCTGCCTGTTTTTCTTAAGTTGACAGCCTCATAATATTTATTGGCAGTGAGCATATTCAGCTTGTCGGCCTTGCCTATCTTAAGCAGCTGCTTGAGCTCTGACTTTACCTCATCGTCATATTTTACACCATCGATAAGCTTTGCGGCTACCGCATCCTGCGGGGTTTGAATGGCCGCAGTGCTGGCCAGGCGGTGAAGCGTTGCCGTATCGACCCCTCTTGCTTTTGACGATTGCAGAAGGAAGTAGCGGTAAAGATCACCGAGCCAGGCAGTGGTCTGCAATTCGTTCTCGGGCGTCATCTCGCTTGTGCGGAAGATCTCCGTGGCGCTCTTGAACTTGCCGGCATAAAAGATCTGCGGCTGTATTTGCAGCCGGTCGAGCATTTCCTTGACAAACACAAGGCTTACTGCAAAACCCTTCCATTCGAGTGTGCCGCTTGGATTTACATAAACCTTATCAGCAGCATTGGCCACGAAATAAGCTCCCTGGCTCATTACGTCGCCATGGGCAAGGACAAACTTCTTCGAAGACCTGAAATCGAGCAAGGCATTCCTGAGCTCATTGCTGCTGGCAAATCCATTTGCATTGCCGTTTGCCTTTATTAGGATACCTGAAACATCATCATCAGTTTTTGCATGGCCGATGAGCCTGACCAGATCGAACAGGCCAGGGGCTTCACCTTCATCCGACAATGCCGCCAGCGGATCACTAAGCCTGTGATCGCGATAAAGCTGCTCGAGGTCAATGACCAGCACAGATTTGTTTTCGATCTTGGGCTTGTCCTTGTTCGCCAGGCTGCCTACAAGGGCAACGAGCATAAATATGGCGAGAAGAGAAAACACAATGATGGAAAGCAGGGAGGCGAAGAATACCTTAAAAAAACTACTCATATCTATGGTTCTTAAATGTCTTCAAAAATAAAAGATATTTGACGCTCTTTGAATCCAGACTTATGGCCGAGGCTTATTTATTAACAGGCGGAAATACAGGGGACCGTGAAGCATATCTTTCAAAAGCTGCGCACCAGGTAGCAGAACGGTGCGGGCCCGTACTGAGGCGGTCTTCGCTTTACGAAACGGCGGCATGGGGGATGGAGGAACAGCCTCCCTTTCTCAACCAGGTGTTGCTTATTAAAACAGCCCTGGAGCCCTTAAGGCTGCTGCAAACGATCCTCTCCATTGAAGAGGCGCTGGGCAGGAAGCGAACGTTGAAGTATGGCCCTAGGACGATCGATATCGACATCCTCTTTTACAACGATACCATCCTCCAGCTGGAAGGATTGCACATCCCCCACCCCCGTATCCAGGACCGGAGGTTTGTGCTGGTGCCGCTCAATGAGCTGGCTCCCGGAAAGATTCACCCTGTTCTGCAAAAAACGTTGGCTGCCTTGCTGAAAGCCTGCGAGGACCCGCTGGAAGTGAATAAAATTAGTTGATCACTTGCAGCAACAATCCTTATTTTGCCGCCCGGTTTTGTTCCAGGGTCTTAGCATGCAGCAGCAGGCAACAGTGCCTGTCGAACCTTGAATCAACCGTATCCGGTGCATGAAATATACATTCATTACGATAGAGGGAAATATCGGGGCAGGAAAAACAACGCTTGCCCACCTGCTGGCCAAGCATTTCAATGCCCGGCTCATCCTGGAGCAGTTTGCCGACAATCCCTTCCTGCCCAAGTTTTATGAGAATCCCCGGCAGTATGCCTTTCCACTGGAGCTTTTCTTTATGGCCGAGCGCTTCAAGCAACTCAAAGAGCTCATCCAGCAAAAAGACCTTTTTCAGAACCTGACCATCTCAGACTATCTTTTTACAAAATGCCTGCTGTTTGCAAAGGTCAACCTGCCCGAGGATGAGTTCAGGCTTTACCAGCGCCTGTTCGATATCATCCACCAGCAGGTGGCACAGCCTGAAATACTTATCTACCTGCATGCGCCGGTGAACAAGCTCCAGCAGAACATCAAAAAGCGCAACCGGCCTTACGAGCAGCGTATTCCTGACGACTACCTGTTCAGCATACAGGAAACCTATACTCATTATATCAGGCAGCACAAT
Source organism: Flavisolibacter sp. (assembly GCA_035761965.1). Taxonomy (GTDB): domain Bacteria; phylum Bacteroidota; class Bacteroidia; order Chitinophagales; family Chitinophagaceae; genus Flavisolibacter. The sequence goes on from DASTPZ010000036.1 coordinate 10,923, forward strand.
ATGAAGACCCTGTTTGTAGATGCCTCCAGGGCCGATTTCCTTGGCAACGAGCTCCATCTTCAAACCATCCTCGCCGCGCTTGAAAAAGATTATCCGGAGGGACAGCATTATATCAGCCTACCCGACTAGCCCGGTCGCTGCCTTTCGCCAATAAATAAGAAGCTGCTTTATCCCGAACATCGAACTCCCGCTATCTTTGAAACATGCAGTTCAAAAGGCTTAGCCTGGCGCCGCTCAACTATAGGGAGTTCAGGATTTATGTATTTGTGCGCTTCTTCTATATCATGGCCCTGAGAATGGTTTCAACCGTGGTAGCTTATGAGCTTTACCACCTCACGAAAGACTCTTTCTCGATCGGCATTGTCGGCCTTTCCGAATTCATCCCCGTTTTTTTTCTTGCCCTTTATGCGGGCCATGTGATCGACCGCTCCGATAAGAGGACCTTGCTCCTGCGGGGCGTGCTCTCCTATTCGCTCTGCGTGGTGGGTCTTATCATCATTACCATACCGTCCCTGCAAAAGCAGCTAAGCGTGCAGACGCTTTCCCTGCTTTTTTATATGATCATTTTTCTTACCGGCGCCATCAGGGCTTTTGCAGGTCCTGGCTTTAATGCCATACTGGCTCAGCTGGTGCCTAAAGACATCCTTCATTATGCCGCCAATATCAGCTCCACCTCCTGGCTGGCTGCCTCCATTACAGGGCATGCCACCGCCGGTTTCCTGATCGCCCTTGGCGGCGTGCACGCGACATTCTATGTAATCCTTGTATACGTGCTTCTTGCGGCCTTCGCGCTTTCAAAGATCGGCAGGAAACCGGTGGTGCAGACCCGTACCGGTGTAAAGACCTGGGAGAGTGTAAAGGAAGGCATTACCTATGTCTTCCGGCACAAGATCTTGCTGGCTGCCATCTCGCTGGATCTCTTTGCCGTGCTCTTCGGCGGAGCGGTGGCCCTTATACCCGAGGTAGCCGATTCAATCCTTGACGTGGGGCCCATCGGATTCGGCTGGCTCAATGCCGCCGTGGACATAGGATCGGTGCTCATGATCATACTCATCACCCTCAACCCGCTTCGCAAAAAGCAGGGAACCATCCTTCTTTTTGCCGTAGGCGGCTTTGGACTTTGTATCATCGGCTTTGGGCTTTCAAACGTTTACTGGATATCTTTTGGCTGTCTGCTCCTGGCCGGTATGCTCGACGGCATCAGCGTGGTCATCCGGGGTACGGTGCTCCAGCTTACCACGCCCGATGAAATGAGAGGGCGCGTGAGCTCGGTGAATTCCATGTTCATCAACTCCTCAAATGAACTTGGCCAGTTTGAAAGCGGCTTTACCTCCCGGCTCTTCGGAGGCGCCCGGCCAGCTATCATCTTCGGAGGCATCATGACCCTGGTCGTTGTCATCATCTCCTGGCTGAAAGCGCCCAGGCTCAGGAAATTTGAATATTGATGAAACCGGTATGAGCGCTTTCAAACAGGAATAAAAAGGTAAATGAGACGATGCTATTTGCCGGCTTTTTGCATCAGGCCTTCGAGTACATAATACGTGATAGGACAAAAACTTGAATTCTTAAGAGTAAGCGGCTGCCTCTTTACGATCACGTCTTCATCAGTATAGGGGAACCGGGCGCAATCGGATGGGCGAACATCATAAACCGCACAACGGTTATCTGCACCAAGAAAGGGACAAGGTGATGCTTTAACAACAAAATCGCCGTCCTCGTCAACCCGCAGGTAAGTTTCGATGAAGTCACTTTCCTTCATCGACAGGTGTTTGCTGAGCCTTTTGATATCCGGCGTTTTGAAGCGGGGCGAATAATTACGGCAGCAGGCGGCGCAGGACAGGCAATCCACTTTTTCGAAAGCTTCTTCGTGCAGCTGGGGCAGCTGCCTGAGCACTTTGTTCTTGTCGGCCCGTGACAGAAAGCCCTTGTAAAGCTTTTGTCTTTCCCGGCTCTTTTTTTCCCAATTGTGTAGCATATCGCCCGGCATGGTGCAAAGAACCGAAATCAAACGTTAACCGGGCCATAAAAGCGGCTATTTCCATTGAGGCAGCGCCATTGCCCGCGCCTGGCGGGATGGAAGCCCGGCCAACCAGGTTTTAAGAATCCCGTCGCAAAGCAACTGCCTTGAAATCCTTACCTTTGCGGACCCGAAGTACCGGGATTAAAGGAGTACCTATTATGAGCCTTTTTGAAGCCCAATCCAAAGAATTTCACCGCCGCCACATTGGTCCCGATGAAAACCAGGAAAAGGAAATGCTGAAAGCCGCCGGTGCGGCCAGCCTCGACGAACTGGTCAACAGGACCGTTCCTCCCTCCATCCGGATGCAAAAGGAGTTGAACCTCCCGGCTGCCATGAGCGAGTACGAATACCTCAACCACATCAAGGAAGTATCGCTTAAGAACAAGGTTTTCAAGAATTATATTGGCCAGGGTTATTATGATACCATCACGCCCAGCGTGATCCTGCGCAATATTTTTGAGAACCCCGCCTGGTACACCCAGTATACGCCTTACCAGGCAGAGATATCGCAGGGAAGACTGGAAAGCCTCCTGAATTTCCAGACCGTGGTGAGCGACCTTACCGCACTTCCCATCGCCAATGCCTCCCTGCTCGACGAGGGTACGGCGGCAGCTGAGGCCATGACCATGTTCTTCAATATGCTGAACAAGGACACCAACCATATTAGCCGCCCTAAATTCTTCGTGGATACAGAAACCTTTCCCCAGACCATCGATGTGGTGAGAACAAGGGCAATTCCCGTGGGCATCGAGGTGATCACAGGCGATTACCGCACTGCACAGATAGACCAAACCTATTTCGGCGCCCTGGTTCAGTATCCCAACAACAAAGGCTCGGTGGAAGATTACCGGCAGTTTGTTCAACAGGTGCATACGGCCGGTGGTTACGTGGCAATGGCCACAGACCTGCTCGCGTTGACGCTTATAACACCTCCCGGTGAGCTGGATGCAGACGTGGCCCTTGGCTCCGCCCAGCGCTTTGGTGTACCGCTCGGCTATGGCGGACCGCATGCTGCCTTCTTTGCGTCCAAGGACGAGTTCAAGCGCAACCTGCCCGGCCGTATTATTGGTGTGAGCGTTGATGCCCAGGGCAACCGGGCACTTCGCATGGCCCTCCAGACCAGGGAGCAGCATATCAAAAGAGAAAAAGCAACCTCAAACATCTGTACCGCCCAGGCCCTGCTGGCCAATATGGCGGCCATGTACGCTGTTTTCCACGGGCCCAATGGCTTGCGCAATATTGCCAAGCGCGTTGCCCTGCTTACACAAACCCTGGCCGGCGCACTCGAAGACCGCGGCTATGAGCTGGCAAACAGCGCCTTCTTCGACACGGTCGTGGTAAAGGTGAAGGATGTTGCCCCCTTCCGTGAAAAAGCCGAGCGTCAGCAGATCAATTTCCGGTATTTCGACAACCAGCATATAGGCATCTCTCTCGATGAGACCACCACACCTTCCGACCTGTTCGACGTCATCAACTCTTTTGTGAATGATGTTGACCCCGTGGATTATGCCATCAACCACGAAGGCAGCCTTGAAAGAATCCCGACGGCCCTCACCAGGACCTCTGATTTTCTGACCCACCCGGTTTTCAATAAGCACCACAGCGAAACGATGATGATGCGTTATATACGCTCGCTGGAAAGCAAGGACTTCTCGCTGGTGCATGGAATGATACCCCTGGGAAGCTGCACCATGAAGCTCAATGCCGCTTCGGAAATGATACCCCTGAGCTGGGCGCACTGGAGCAAGATCCATCCTTTTGCTCCCATTTCACAAGCCGAAGGATACAGCTTTATCGTGAGAGAGCTTAGCAATTACCTCTGCGAAATAACGGCTTTCGACGCCTGCAGCCTTCAGCCCAATAGCGGCGCCCAGGGAGAGTACGCAGGCCTGCTAACTATAAAGGCTTACCACGAAAGCCGTGGCGAAGCTCACCGGAATGTAATGCTGATACCCATTTCCGCCCATGGCACAAACCCTGCATCAGCAGTTATGTGCGGAATGCACGTTGTGGTTGTAAAGGCCCTGGATAATGGATATATCGATGTAGACGACCTCAAGGCAAAAGCCGCACAGTATTCCGACAAGCTTGCGGGCATCATGATCACCTATCCCTCTACCTATGGTGTTTATGAAGAAACCGTGATACAGATCACCGATATCGTTCACCAGCATGGCGGACAGGTATACATGGATGGCGCCAATATGAATGCGCAGGTAGGACTTACAGCACCCGGGCTGATCGGCGCCGATGTTTGCCACCTCAACCTGCATAAGACCTTTGCCATACCGCATGGCGGTGGTGGCCCCGGCATGGGACCCATCTGTGTAAAAGCGCATCTCGCAGCCTTCCTGCCCGGACATATTTTCTCAGGAAGCGAGGGTGCGGTCAGTGCTTCGCCTTACGGGTCTGCCTCCATCCTGCTGATCTCTTATGCCTACATCAGGATGCTCGGCAAGGATGGTGTGAAAAAAGCAACCGAATACGCGATCCTGAATGCCAACTACATGCTGTCGAGGCTCAAAGGAAAGTTTGATATTCTTTATACCAACCATCACGGTGCCTGCGCTCATGAATTTATCGTAGACCTCAGGCCATTCAAGAAATCGGCTGAGATCGAAGCGGAGGACGTGGCCAAACGCCTGATGGATTATGGCTTTCATGCCCCTACCCTGTCCTTCCCCGTACCAGGCACCATCATGGTTGAGCCTACGGAGAGCGAGGACAAGGACGAGCTGGACCGCTTTTGCGATGCGCTGCTCAGCATCAGGCGTGAAATTGCCCTGGTGGAAGAACAGGCGCTGGATAAAAAGGATAACCCGCTCAAGAATGCGCCGCATACCCAGTTCGTTGTTTGCAGCGATGATTGGAAGAGACCTTACAGCCGCGAGATGGCTGCCTTCCCGCTGGACTATGTAAAGCAGAATAAGTTCTGGCCCAGCGTGTCGAGGGTGAACAATACTTATGGCGACCGCAACCTCGTTTGCGTGTGCCTGCCTACAGAAATGTATGCCCAGGAGGCCTGACAGATCGATGACAGACAGTCAATATAAGATTCATAATCTATATTAACAGCTCATTATCAAAGCCCTGCAATAGCGGGGCTTTTTCTTTTCCACAAGCGTACCAGCCTCTTGAGCAAACGGATTTTAATACCTATATTGGGAGTGCCCGGATCCCCAAAACTGACGCACACTATGGAAATACTACAGGCTAAAATACTGTCCCTGCAGGAAAAGCTGCGCTCTTTCGAGCTTTCCGAAGCGCTGCAATCGCTTAAGCAAAGACCAGCGATTTTTCTACAGCAGGTAAAGAGCATCGGCATAGCCGAAAAAATGGATGATTATGAAAGACGTAAGCTCAGCATATTCAACCAGCTCAATTTTTTCCAGCTCGTAACCGGTGTACTGATCCCACTCATCGGTCTTCTTCATAGCGACAATCTTCCACTCTCAGCCTGGCTGCTGGCATGCGTGCCATCCTGTATCTCCGTTGCAGTGCTGGTGTTTAACCACTACCGCAAATATGAAACGGCCCAGCTCACCTATTTCATTCTTTATCCTTTTTTCACAGGTTTCGTTTACCTGAAGGGGATGAATGCGGGCGTAGAGCTTCATTTCATCCTGTATGGCGTACTGGCTGTATTCTTCCTCCAGGACATGGGCTATATGCTGTTCACGATCGCTCTTTCCATGGTCAATTATTTCATTCTTTCCGTAGTGCTTCAGAACTATATCTATGAAGTAAAGCATGAGAACCGCTTTCTTTATCTTTTCAATCACCTGTTGGCACTGGGCTTTATCTATTATGGACTTTTCCTGATCAAAAAAGAAAATACAGGCTACCAGTTCAGGATACTTTCCAAGCAAAGAGCGCTTCACAAAAAGAACCTGGAGATCAAAAAGCAAAAAAATCTTATTACTGAAAAAGCAAGGCTGCTCGAAATTCAGAAATCCGAGCTCACCGAGCTCAATCTGCTCAAGACCAAGCTTTTCTCAGTCATAGCACACGATCTCAAGACGCCCATGTACGCGCTCAGGAACCTCTTTCGCAATATGCACCAGCAGAACCTTCCTGCAGAGGAGATCAAAGTGCTTGTCCCCGATGTGCTAATGGATCTCAACTATACCATAGGTCTTATGGAAAACCTGCTCACCTGGTCCAAAACCCAGATGCAGGCCAACAATGTAAAGCCCGAAACGCTCGATATGTCCAGGATGATATTTGATGTGCTTTCCCTTCTCCGTCTCCAGGCCGAGGCCAAGCAAATCGATGTCGAAGCGAAAAGCAGCCAGGCGGTTTATGCATTGGGCGACAGGGACATGGTCAACCTCGTGCTGAGGAACATACTTTCCAACGCCATCAAGTTTACGCCCCAGCAGGGCCATATTGAAGTAGGCATCAATGATATGCCTGGCTTTGTGGAGGTCTATGTGCAGGATTCCGGAACAGGTATCAGCAGGGATGCGCTGGATAAAATCAATGAGAATATTTTTTACACCACAAAAGGAACGGCCAGTGAGTCGGGAACCGGTTTGGGCCTGATGCTTTGCAAAGAGTTTCTTGCCAGGAATGGCGGCCAGCTGCATATTGAAAGCGAGCCGGGGAAGGGAAGCATTTTTTCCTTTACCCTGCCGAAGCCTTTGAATAGCTAGACCCGGATTTATTATATTCATGTATGATTACAAACTGCTTAGCCAGGCCTGGCTTTCTTGCGGGCCTATTGTTCCTGTCCTTTGGCTGCCTCGCGCAAAACAATGCAAAAGAAAAAGCCGATCAGTCGGCCACGGTTCAGGTGGTAGTCACCAATTATGAGAACAAGCCCCTGAAAGGAGAAGAAGTCATTTTTATCAGTTCCGATAAAAACAAGCAGCTGAGGGGTCGCACCGATGCAGCAGGCAAGTTTTCCTTCAAACTTCCGGCGGGCGATGTGTATACGATCAAGCTCAAGACAATGACCGATACAACCAGCTACAGTACCATGAACATCCCTGCGCTGGCTCCGGGCGAGTTTTTCCAGGGGCCTTTTACAGTGAACATACAATACGAGGCGCCCAGGACCTTTACCCTCAACAATGTGCATTTCGATACCGGCAAGCCCACATTGAGGCCTGCTTCATATAAAGAGCTCGACGAGATCGCCGGGTATATGAAGATCAAAGAAGAAGAAAGTTATGAGATAGCAGGCCATACCGACAACGTAGGAAAGGAGGAAGATAACCTCAAACTCTCCCAGCAAAGGGCCGAATCGGTGAAAGCCTACCTGGTTAAAAAAGGAATCGATGCTTCACGGCTCAAGGCAAAGGGTTATGGGGCCAGCCAGCCAGTTGCCGACAACAGCACGGCGGAAGGCAGGCAAAAGAACCGCAGAACCGAGGTTGTTACCCTGTAGCAGCACAATAAGCACTATACAATATCGAGTTCGCTGATCTGCTTTTTATATGCATGAGGTAAAAGCAGGGCCTTTACCAGTCCGTCCAGCTTCAGTATACGGGTTAATTTATACAGTGGAACGGCAGGCTTAAGAAGTGAAACGGAAGAAAAG
>DASTPZ010000037.1:0-12858 GCA_035761965.1 Flavisolibacter sp.
ACGCCGCATCGAAGTAGGTAAAGAAGAGCGCGCCCTCTTTTAGAGAGAGCTTCAGGTTGCCGGCCTGCATCTCATCTGCCAGGCTTGCGCCAAGAAAGGGTACCATAAGCCGTTCGGATCCATTCCAGCTGATGTCGAAAAAGCCGGCATAGGAAGAAGCCTGGCCTTTCTCGAGCACATCCATCAGCCATGGATTGCGATGGTCGAATGCCATATGATTGGGAACGATGTCTTGAAGCCAGTATAGGTTTTCCGCCCTGAGGCGTTGGCTGATCTCCAGCAGCTGCTCCTCTGTTCCTATTTCTGGATTGATGACGGTCGGATCGATGCCATCGTAGCCATGCGTGCTGCCGGGTGTTGCCGCAAATACCGGCGAAGCATAAATGCATTTAATGCCCAGCCTCTGCAGGTAGGGTATGATGTGCTCCAGGTCTTGAAAATTAAAACCCTGGTGAAACTGTATCCTGTATGTCGATATAAGATTGTGCATGGTCAATGAATGAAAAAGGATGAGGTCTTTGGTTATCGTCTGCCCTGGGGAGCCTGTTCAGGGCGCATGAATTCTGTCGGTATACACCAGCACCGATTCCGGCTGCAAGATGATGGCGGCGGCACCCGGCTTTGCGCCCGATATCCGTTCCGGGGCGGCGGCCGGTCCCCTCCAGTCAGGGCTGGCCGAATCAAGCAGCAGCTGCCAGTTTTGAATGCTGGAAGGTGGCATGAAGCATTGCTCCTTGTTCGAAAAATTCATCCAGCAGATAAGGTCCTGGCCCTCTGTCCAGCGGTGAAGGATAAGAGAGCCTTTGTCTTCCCGTGCCTCGGCATGCAGGGCTTTACGATCTGGGCTGCGCAGTACGGGCTGGGTTTTGCGTAAGGTAATGAGCTGCTTATAGTATTCGAGCATATACCGGTGCGGAGCTTGCTCAGTGAGCTCCCATTGAAGCTTGGAGCGCAGAAAGGTATCCTCTTCCATGGGATCGGGCGCTTCGCCCCGGGCATGAAAGGCGGCAAATTCTGCCTTTCTTCCTTCTCTTACCGCCTTGGCGAGGTCAGGATCGGTATGGCTCACAAAATAGAGGAAGGGATTGGGCTCGCCCCACTCTTCGCCCATAAAAAGCATTGGGAGATAAGGGCTCATGAAGACGGCGGCAGCGAGCAGCTTTTGCATTTCAAAGCTGGCGAGGGTGCTGGTTCTTTCGCCTAACATGCGGTTTCCGACCTGGTCGTGGTTCTGCGAAAACACCACGAACTGGTGACCGGGATTGGATGTTTTTACACCGAAGTTCTTTTTGCGGTGTTCCGAAAACTGTCCGTCGTATACATAGGCATCGGCATAAGCTTTTGCCAGGTGACCGATACCGTTGAAATCGGAATAATAGCCTGTACGCTCGCCACCGGCAGCGGTACGAAGGGCATGATGAAATTCATCTACCCATTGCCCATCCATTCCATAGCCGCCTTTTTCCACAGGATTGATGTATCGGTCATCGTTGAGATCCAGCTCTGCGATGAGGTAATACCTTCGGCCGGTAAGTGCCATCAGTGCATCGGTATGCAACCTTATTTCTTCAAGTATATGCCGAGGACTGAAATCCTTTATAGCATGTACTGCGTCGAGCCGGAGCGCATCGATATGAAAATCGCGGAACCACATGAGGGCATTCTCGATAAAATACCTGCGTACGCCGTCGCACCAGGCATCGTCGAAATTGATGGCACCACCCCAGGGAGTTTTATACTTGTCTGTGGTATAAGGTCCATAGGCTCCGAGGTAATTGCCCTCCGGACCGAGGTGGTTATATACCACGTCCAGCACAACGGCTATACCCTGCCGGTGACAGGCATCCACCAACTGCTGAAGGCCTTTCGCACCACCATAGGAATCCTGAACGGCAAAAGGATAAACACCGTCGTAGCCCCAGTTCCTGCTGCCCGGGAACTGTGCTACAGGCATGATCTCGATCGCGTTGATGCCCAGGCTTTTCAAATAGGGCAGCCTCGCTTCAATGCCTCCGAAATCTCCACTGTCGCTGAAGCAGCCGGTGTGAAGCTCGTAGAGAATATAATCCTGCAAAGCTGGGTTGTTCCAGCCTTCATCGGTCCATCTGTAAATACCCGCATCAACGGCCTGTGAGGGTCCGTGTACGCCATCGGGCTGTGAAAGCGAGGCAGGATCTGGCAGCTCTTTATCACCATCGATCCTGAAAGTATACCTGTCCCCGGCCTTCAGCTTGTCTGAGCTGCCGGTCCAATAACCCATTCCAGCCTTTTCAAGCAGCTGCCGCTCGCCATTGCAGCAAAGCTCGATACTGGTTGCATCAGGCGACCACAGCGTGATCCCAGCCTTGCCATCACCGGTAAAATATACGCCCACACCTCTTTTACTAATGTCGATCGGTTTCATAGTTCATCAGGGTTGTCTTAAGAGCACCACAGAACGGCCTTCCACGCGCACCACCTCACCGGCATTGTGCAGGGTTCCTTCGGGATCTATGTTTCCCTCATCCGTATCCAGCACCTTCACCCACTCTTCGCCGTATTTGTCTGATGGAAGCTTATAATCCAGCGCTTCGTGATAAGCATTGAAAATCACATAAAAGCTTTTATCAATGATCTTGCGTCCTTTCAGATCCACCGAGCGCAGCCCGTGGCCGTTGAGGAAGACCGCCATCGATTTGGCAAAATCATTGGTCCAGTTCTCCTCGCTCATTTCAGATCCGTCGGGAAGGAACCAGGCTATATCTTCCAGCCCAATGCCTTTGACGGGCCGGCCCTGGAACCAGCGCCTCCTCGAGAAGACCGGGTGGCTTTTATAAAGGTTGATTAGCTTTTGGGTGAACTGAAGCAGGTCATTGTCGGCCTTGTCCCAATTGATCCAGGAAAGCTCATTGTCCTGGCAATAGGCATTGTTGTTTCCCCTTTGGGTACGGCTCAATTCATCTCCTGCTACCAGCATGGGCACGCCTTGCGAAAGAAAGAGCGTGGTCAGGAAATTCCTTTTCTGTTTTTGCCTTAATGCCAGTATGCCGGGATCGTCGGTAGGGCCTTCTACGCCACAGTTCCACGAGCGGTTATGGCTTTCTCCGTCGTTATTGTTCTCTCCATTGGCTTCATTGTGCTTTTCGTTGTAGGAAACAAGATCATGGAGGGTGAAGCCATCGTGGGCGGTAACGAAATTGATGCTGGCTGTGGGGCGGCGGTAGTCATCCTTATAAAGATCGGGGCTTCCGGTGATCCGCAGGGCGAACTCGCCCAGCATGCTATCTGCTCCTCTCCAGAAATCGCGAACGCAATCGCGGTACTTTCCGTTCCATTCCGCCCAGCCGGGTGGAAACTTACCCACCTGGTAGCCGCCCTCTCCTATATCCCATGGCTCGGCGATGAGCTTGACCTGCGATATGACCGGGTCCTGGTGAATGATATCGAAGAAGGAGCCCAGGCGGTCGACCTCATGCAGCTCGCGTGCCAGGGTGGAGGCCAGGTCGAAGCGGAAGCCATCCACATGCATTTCGAGTATCCAGTACCGTAAGCTGTCCATGATCAGCCTCAATACGCCTGGCAGCTGTGCGTTAAGGGTATTTCCCGTACCCGTATAATCCATATAATATCGCTTGTCTTCTGCCAGCCGGTAATAACAGGCATTGTCAACTCCCTTGAAGGAAATGGTGGGACCCATTTGGTTGCCCTCTCCCGTATGGTTGTATACAACGTCGAGGATCACTTCCATACCGGCTTTGTGAAGCTCTCGCACCATATGCTTGAACTCTGCAACCTGCTGGCCCTGAACACCGCTGCTCGAATACCGGGCATCAGGGGCAAAAAAGCCGATGGTATTATATCCCCAATAGTTGGAAAGGCCTTGCTCCCGGAGATGGCGGTCGGATACAAAATGGTGTACGGGCATGAGCTCAACCGCAGTCACACCCAGCTCTTTGAGGTACCTGATCGATTCCGGGTGTGCAATAGCGGCGTAGGTTCCCCTGATGTTTTCGGGTATACCGGGATGCAACTGGGTAAAACCTTTCACATGCATTTCATAAATGATCGATTGATGGTAAGGTATCTTAGGCGGCCTGTCGTTTCCCCAGTCGAAATGATGGTCTATGACCACCGATTTCGGTATATATGGAGCACTGTCTATATCGCTGAAGCTCAGGTCTTCATCAGGATGGCCCACCTCGTAGCCAAAAAGCGCATCGTGCCATTGAACCGTTCCGGCTATGGCTTTTGCATAGGGGTCGATCAGCAGCTTGTGCGGGTTGAAGCGAAGGCCATTCTCAGGCTCATAGGGGCCATAGACGCGATAGCCGTACAGCTGACCGGGCTTGAGTCCGGGCACATACACATGCCATACGTGATGCGATACCTCCGATATGCGTATCTTGACCGATTCTACATCGTCTGTCGCGGTATTGAACAGGCATAGGTCAACACCAAAGGCATTTTCGGCATAGAGCGCAAAGTTGACGCCCTCGCCATCCCAGGTGGCACCCAACGGATATGGATAACCAGGATATACGGTCGTATTCATTATAGATCTTTTGGAAAACAGAACGGGAACATGCCTTTGGCATGCCTGCATGCATGTAGTCAATATCCTTGCCAGCATCGGCTTGGCCATTTGTCATTCCTGCCTAGCTTTGGTCCCTTATGCAAACCACCTGGGCCCAACACCTGATCAGCTATTATAAATCGCTTCGTCCGCCTGCCAGGCTTCCTAATGGCATCGGCTGGCTTTATCCTCAAAAGGATCCGCAAGTGATGGAGGTAGTCGAGCGTTTTCTCAACAAATTCTTTCCGGATGGCGATGCAAGAAAGCTGTTGCTGGGGATCAACCCGGGACGCTTTGGCGCCGGCATTACAGGCGTAAACTTCACCGGCCCCGATGAGCTGTCCAAATGGTGCGGCATATCTCACCCTTTTAAAAAAAGATCGGAGCTTTCTGCCGAATTCATTTATGATATGATCAATGCATACGGCGGACCTGCCCCTTTCTACCAACACTTCTTTATAGGGTCTGTTTGTCCGCTTGGATTTGTAAAAGAAGGCAAGAACCTCAACTATTACGACGATAAAGATTTGCTGGCCCTGGTTGAGCCGTTCATTATCAAAAGTATGAAAGCCTTGCTCGAAGGCGAGGTAGACAGGTCTGTTTGCTATTGCATCGGCGGCGAAAAGAATTACCGCTATTTGTCCGGGCTCAATCAGCGTTTCGGCTGGTTCAAAAAGATCGTTGGCCTTCCTCACCCACGCTTCATCATGCAATATCGCCGCAAGCAAAAAGAGCAATTCATACAGCAATACCTGCAATATATCAAAGACAACTGATATTTATTTTGTGCTTTAAGCAGATTCATTTTACTTTCGCTGTTCTTAACTAAGGCATATGAAGTTCCCATTCAGCCTCATGGTACGACTAAGGCACTGAGGCTATCCTTCCTGATTTTTCTGTTGCGGCAGCACTTGCCGCCGTTATTTCTATTTATTGACCTTTAAGAATTCATCATGTCGCAGATCATTACATCTTCGAACAAGTTTCATACACTCCTGTCCCTGATCAAACAGTCGTTCAAAGGAGAGGATTACGATTATACCAAAGGCAGCATTAAACATGCTATTGTTTTGCTTGCCGTCCCCATGATACTGGAGCTTAGCCTTGAGTCGGTATTTGCCCTTGTAGATATTTTCTTTGTCGGCAAGCTGGGCGAGGAGGCCATCGCAACGGTCGGACTGACCGAATCCGTGATCACGCTCATTTATTCAATTGCCATGGGTTTGAGCATTGCCGCAACTGCCACGGTAGCCCGCCGCATAGGCGAGAAGAATGAGGAACAGGCAGCCAATGCAGGCATGCAGGCGCTTATTATCTCCCTGTTCGTTACGGTTATCGTGAGCGTGCCCGGGGTCATCTTTGCACCGGATATTCTTAGGATCATGGGAGCCAAACCCGACGTAGTGGCAAATGGTGCAGTCTTTACGCGCATCATGCTGGGCGGCAGCCTGGTCATCATCCTGCTCTTTCTCATCAATGGTATCTTCCGCGGAGCCGGCAATGCCGCCATGGCCATGCGCAGCCTATGGCTGGCCAGCATCGCCAATATCATTCTCTGCCCCATCTTTATCGAGATATGGGGGTTAAAGGGCGCAGCTATTGCCACAGTGATAGGCAGGGGGCTTGGCGTAGCCTACCAGTGTTATCACCTGTTCAGGGGTAGCAGCAATATATATTTAAAGCCCAGGCACTTCAGGCTTGATATGCCTGTGATCAGGAGCATGATCGGCCTCGCTGCACCGGCTACCCTGCAAATGTTCATTGCATCGGGAAGCTGGATCGTGCTCACCATGCTCGTTGCCAATGCAGGTGGTACACATGCTTCGGCCGGGTACCAGCTGGCCATCCGCAATGTGGTATTCTTTATCCTGCCCGCATGGGGACTGAGCAATGCAGCTGCCACCCTTGTAGGACAAAACCTCGGCGCCGGCCTTCCAGAGCGTGCGGAGCGGAGCGTGCTTCTGACCGCCAGGTACAACGCGATCTTCATGGCAGGGGTTATGCTGCTTTTCGTATTTTTTGCAGGGCCCATCATTGGCATCTTTACTTCGGATGCCGATGTGAGGCAGGCAGGTACCGAGGCACTGAGGATCATAGGCACGGGCTATATCTTTTACGGCATCGGTATGGTTATGATCCAGGCCCTGAACGGAGCCGGTGATACAAAAACACCAACGCTGATCAATTTTGTTGGCTTCTGGCTTTTCCAGATCCCGCTGGCCTTTGTGTTGACCGAATGGATGAACATGGGCATCACAGGATCTTTCATTGCAATACCCGCAGCTGAAACAGCCATAGCAATTGCAGCTTACGTTCTCTTTAAAAAAGGCAGGTGGAAGACCATGAAGGTTTAAGATGATCGGGAAGTGCAGGGGCCTGCAGCAAAGCATGCCATTGTTCAGCTATTGACAGCTTTAGCAAGGGCCGGCTGATATGCCGGCTTCTGCCCTCCCATCCACCTGTTTTCTTGTTCGTCGGTGCCGTTTCTCTATTTTTGCCGCATGGCCATCGACAACGGATTGTTACAAAAAGACGCAGGGCAGCATCCCTATCATACTGCCGTACGCGTAGGGGCCAGGATACTATCCTATGTTTTTCACCCGCTTTTTGTACCCATTTACGTAGTAATATTCTTTCTCTACGAAGCTATGCTGATGCCCGAAAGAACAGGAGGCGCAAGGCTGTTCATCATCATCCAGTATTTTGTAAGCTATACTTTTCTTCCGCTCGCCACTATCCTGATCATGAGAAAGCTCGGCTTTATAGAGTCGATACACCTCAGGACCCGGAAGGACAGAATACTGCCTTATGTAGTATGTGAGATCTTTTATTTCTGGGCCTGGTATGTTTCTAAAAACCTTTTCTACCCAAAAGAATTCATTGTGTTTGGCCTGGCGGTTTTTATTGCCACAAGCCTGGCGCTTATACTGAATGCCTATATGAAGATCAGCATGCATGCCATTTCTGTAGGTGTAACGATCGGTGTGCTGGCATTCTGCAGCCTGCGTACCGATATGAACTATGGACTTTATCTTTCCATCGGCCTGCTGATCGCCGGTCTTACCTGCACTGCCCGGCTCATCGATTCCGATCATACATCAAAAGAAATATATGCCGGCCTGCTTACAGGATTTATAGCCATTGCTGCGGCCTGGATGTTTGTATAACGAAGGCCGAAGGGTACTCTCGTTTGCCGGCATCCGAATAAACCGTTTTAGTGTATTGCCCGGAATATAACCGGCTAAAAAAACAAAAGCCCAACCATAGGGTACGGTTGGGGCTTTTTGTTCATCCATCCTTGTTTGCGTCCAAATCAGCCGTTTAGTATTTTAGATCCGTGCAGATACGACTTAGACGGATGGTAGACAAACAAACAAGTTCCATTTTTAATGATATTGATGACCTTGGAAGCCTGGTGCTGCGGAACAGCAGGGCATCCAAAGCTGCGGCCCATATAAGCGGCCCCGGCCCTTTGCTCTCCGATATATTCGGCACCATGAACAACAACTGCTCTTGTTTCAGCATTGTCATTAAATCCTCTCTCTTTACCGGATAGCTTAAGAGACAGTCCATGCTTACCAAAATAAGTTCCCTTTGTTACATAAAAGCCCAGGCTGCTTTGCAGTGATTCCAGCTTATTGGAAAAACGCTCTGCATAGGTAAGACCTGAATTTTTACCATGGGCTACATAAGTATTCATCAGCACTTCAAAATTTCTTGTGTCGATGATGTACATGCGCTTTTTACTTGAGGACTGGCTGAAATCAACTACCGTAAGAATATCGGGCCTTGAAAGCATCCCCTTCCGTGCCAGTTCCTGCTGACCCTTATAGGCATAGAGCATGGCTTCTCTCGACAAACCAATGTCTGAAAGCTCAAGACTATCATAAAGAAGATTGGCAGCGAGCTCAACTGAACTGGAGGAAGCAACAGAAACGGGGGCGTTATTACCAGTAGTAATATCAACGTTGCTTGAAGCGCTGCTGCCCGCTTTTACGACGGGTAAAAGCAAAAAACTGGCAAGCAGGCATACGATGGATAATGGCAAATATACTTTTCGCACTATTCTAGGTTTTTCGTGGTTATTGGAACGCCACCGATGTGAAAATATTATGCCGATAATTAATTTACAAGCAATAAGAAGGAAAATTTTAAGAAAAAACTGGAATTAGTCTCTATCTCATACTTATACTAAGTGTTTTTACTGCAGACCCTGTTACTTCACCCGGTTGAACTCGCGTTTCTTTACAATGAACTCAGAGGAATAAATACGTAATAACAACAGGAACATAGAGATGAGCAGGGGTCCAAAGACGAGCCCGATAAAGCCAAACAGCTGAATGCCTACAATAACTCCGAATATGGTGATAAGCGGGTGAATATCGCCCAGCTTTTTATTGAGCATGAAACGAAAAAGATTATCTACCAGCCCGATCAGTCCAAAACCCCAAATGGCCATAGCAACACCCTTGCCTTCGTGCCCCTGTGCAAAAAGCATAATAGTAAGCGGCACATAGATGAGCGCTGCACCCACCACAGGCATGAGGGCCGCAATGCTGGTTGCTACAAACCAGAGCCAGGGCTCTGATATGCCAATGATGAGGTAACCGATCAATCCTACCACGCCCTGTATGAGGGCAATGAGCGGAATACCGATCGTATTTGAGATAACCATGGTTTTTACCTCTTTTCCGATCAGCTCTACATTACCGTCTTTCAGCGGGATATATTCATACAGTGCTTCTTCCATCGACCGCCCATTCACCAGCATGAAGTACATCATAAAATACATGGTACCGATAAGCGTAATGGTGTTCAGGGTCACACCAAGCACTTTCGGGAGCAGTTGGGCTATATAAGGCCCAAGCTGATTAATGGTTGCAGGGGTAACGATCTCGTAGCCGATCTGGTCCTTGATCCTTGCTACCGTAACCTTCAGTGCATTGATGTATTCGGAAGAATGGGTAACGATATAGCTGACCTTTGAATACAGTATATTACCCAGCACGCCAATGGGTACCAGTATCACAAAAAACGAAAGCAGCATAAGCACCCATGCAGCAGTGGCTGGCTTCCAGCGTTTTTTCTCGGTAAGGTAGAACATGCGGTCGCGCATGATCACGTAAAATGTAACGGCACCAAGAAAGGCGGATGTAAAGAACCAAAGCTCCCTGAAAAGTACGATACCGAGAAAAACAATGCCGGCAATAAAGAATACCTGCCTTAGCAGATTGCTGTCGATGGTGTTATTATTCATACAGGGCTAATGGGCATTGAAATTAACGAAGAGTTTCCGGTTCCGGAATTTGGTATTCAAGATCCGGGCCCTGTGCAGCAATCTATGCCATACAGGGCCCGGTCCCGGCAAATGCCTTTCTGGTTAAAATGCCTAAAGCTCCTTGCGCAGTCTGGCCACTGGTATATTCAGCTGTTCGCGGTATTTGGCCACGGTGCGGCGGGCTATATTATAACCTCTCTCCTGGAGCAGCTCGGTAAGACGCTCATCGCTCAGGGGCTTTTTCTTATTCTCATTCTCAATGAGGTCGCTTAATATCTTTTTTACCTCGCGGGTGGATACTTCTTCGCCCGTATCGGTTGTGAGCGATTCGCTGAAAAAGAACTTAAGCCGGTAAGTGCCGAATTCGGTTTGCACGAATTTGCTGTTGGCCACCCTGCTCACGGTGGAAATATCAAGGCCCGTTTTTTCAGCGATGTCCTTCAGGATCATAGGCCTGAGGGTAGTTTCATCGCCGGTCAGGAAAAAATCGTGCTGGTGGTTCATGATGGCCGTCATGGTGCTGAGCAGGGTATGCTGGCGCTGCTTGATGGCATCGATGAACCATTTGGCGGCATCGATCTTTTGCTTGATGAAGAGAACCGCTTCTTTCTGCCTTCGGTCTTTCTTTGAGCCACGGTCATATTCCTTGAGCATTTCGCGGTAACCCTCGCTGATCCTGAGCTCGGGTGCATTCTTTGAGTTAAGCGTGAGCTCCAGCTTACCGCCGTTGTTCAGGATAAAGAAATCGGGCACTACATAGCTCTCCGCCTTGTTCACTTCGCCCACATTGCCTCCGGGTTTCGGATTGAGCTTGGTTATCTGGTGCATCACATCCTTGAGCTCATCATCGCTCAGGTTGAGACCGCGCTGTATTTTTTCGTAATGCTTTTTGGTGAACTCGTCGAAATAACGTGTAAGGGCCTGAATGGCTGTTTCAACCTCCTTGCCTTCTTCCCTGTGCCTGAGCAGCTGCAGCAGCAGGCACTCCTGGAGGGTCCTGGCCGCCACGCCGGGCGGATCGAACTGCTGTATGCGCCGGATAATGCCTTCTATCTCTTCCTCGTTGCTATCGATATTCTGCCGGAAGGCAAGATCGTCGACAATGGCCGAGGTCTCCCTTCTTAAATAACCGTCTTCATCGATGCTGCCAATGATCTGTTCTGCGATCCTGAACTCGCGTTCATCCAGCTTGAGCATGCCCAGTTGCGCTTCCAGCACTTCATAAAAGCTGGTTTCCACCTTGTACGGCATGGTGGTTTTTTCTTCCTGGTCGCCGTAGTTGTCGTCTCTTAATTTATAATCGGCTATATCATCATCCCCATCCCTTACATAATCCGATATATCGATATTCTCGTATTGATCTTCGCTGCTCAGTTCATTCTCCTCGTATTCTTCGGCAGGTGCATCGGCAAATTCATCCTTTCCCTCCTCATAATCATCATGGCTCTCGTCGGTAACCTCGAGGGCGGGATTTTCCTCCAGCTCTTCCTTAATACGCTCCTCCAGGTTGGCCGTAGGAACCTGGAGCAGCTTCATTAATTGAATCTGCTGGGGTGATAACTTTTGTAATAGTTTTTGTTGTAGACTCTGGCTTAGGCTCATTATCAGGTTTCGTCTGTGGCAAAAAAAATTGCCGGGTTCACAAAAATCAAGCCGTAAATTTACTGCAAATCCTAATCCATGGGCAGATTGGTCTTTCTTTTCTTGATGACCGGGGTGTTAAATTCAGGCAAAGTGGCTGCACAACTGCGTTTGAAGCCGCATACAGACACATCGGCAAAACACATCTCAGCCAAAGTATTGCCGCAAAAATTCTACAGTCAGCAACTGGGATATTTCTGCAAAAAGGAGCTCCAGCTCCAGCGCATTACCGGTCTTCCGCTCTTCATCCGGCTGGGCTCAAAAGAGCACGTCGATTACCTGGAAAAAAAGCCCAATGCCATTAAGCGCTTCTAAAAAAGAAGGCCGTTTTATGACCATGATGGCTTTGCACGACACAGGTTTCATTATCCAACATGATGAAGGCATGCCACGCTGCGTATACTGTAAGAACGCTCGATGCCTGTTCTTTATTCTCCCTCTTTTTTTGCAGCTGGCACCGGAAGCGCAGGCGTGATCAAGCCTGTTGAATTGTTTGCGGTCTTCCGGTTAGGATTGGCGGGCAGCCAGTCCATCGCAGGCACCGGTACCGGTGTTCGGTAATAATTATTACGCAGCGAGTCGTTCCATCCATTAGGATTTTTGTCGAAGGATACGCTGCTGAAGTAGATGGCGCCCTGCACATTGTTCTTCCCGCGGAGCGAGTCGATCATACGCGGCAGGATGGTTTTGTCTTTCCAGGCTGCATTGCTTCCCGCCCTGTAAATACCAAGGCCCACGTAACAATGGCGGCCATAGGAGTGTTCGTTCCACCAGTCGAGTATGGGCTGAAAAGGTGCGGCAGGATGGCCGAACTCCCAATAGATCTGCGGCGCAACATAGTCTATCCATTGCATGCGCAGCCATAGCAGGATGTCGGCATAAAGATCATCGTAATTGGTTTGGCCGGCCTTTGTATCGCTTCCCTCCGGGTCTTTGTCCTTATTGCGCCATACGCCAAAAGGCGATATCCCAAACTTCACCCAGGGCTTTGTTTGCTTGATCACATTCGAAAGCTTGAGAATGATGGAGTCTACATTGCTGCGGCGCCAGTCGTCCCTGGTGAGCCCGTTACCATGCCTTGCATACGAGGCCGAGTCGGGAAACTCCTTGCCGGCAATGCGATAGGGATAGAAATAATCATCCATATGGATGGCATCTACATCATAGCGGCTTACCATATCCCTGATAACTTCCACCACCCAGGCCTGTCCTTCCTTATTGCCCGGATCGAAATAAAGCTTTCCGCCATACTCGAGGAACCACTCGGGATGGATCCTGCTAACGTGGTTTTCTGCGATGGAGGCTTTTCCTATCGAGAAATTGGCCCGGTAAGGATTACACCAGGCATGGTATTCAAAACCTCTTTTGTGTGCTTCTTCTATCGTAA
>DASTPZ010000038.1:0-2576 GCA_035761965.1 Flavisolibacter sp.
AAACTGCTCATAATTATTTCTTGGAGTATGCTCAAGCACAAACCAGCCTCCTTCCTTGAGCAATCCCTTCTCAAATATCTTTCTCGGCAGTTCATCTATCGTTTGGAGCGCGTAGGGCGGACCGGCGAAAATAAAATCGAACTGCTCTGCACACTGATCGATAAAGCGGAACACTTCGGACCTTACTACCTTGAAATTTTCCAATCCCAGTGCCAGCGCTGTCTTTTGTATGAAAGCATGCATCTGCACATCCTTTTCAACAATGGTGAGGTCTGGTGCCCCTCTCGAAGCAAGTTCATAGCTGATGCTGCCTGTACCGCCAAAAAGGTCCAGCGTTTTAAGCGCTTCAAAGTCAAGCCCGTTCTGCAACACATTGAAAAGACCCTCTTTTGCTATATCGGTCGTGGGCCGGGTATAGGGCATTTTGGCCGGCGGGTGGATGCGGCGGCCGCCAAGAAAGCCGCTTATGATACGCATGCGGCAAGATTATACAATGAAGTGAAGAAATAATGCGGATGCTCATTTTCCGGCAGCGCATAGTTGGGCGCCTGGGCAAAATGAATGTTCAGGAAATAATGATGCAGCTCCTGGTATAAGGCAGAATCCTTATCAACCAGTCCCGAAACAATAAGGAAGGCAGAAGACTGCCCGAGGCCAAATTCATAGCATATCTTAAGCAGGAAATAGACTACATCGAGCGGCGTCTTATAGCCATAGGTCTGTGCCAGCTGCACCTGCCCTTCCTTTTTTACCATTACCCTGAAATGCTGTATGGTGAAATGAATATCAACTTGGTCGGGCGCAACAAATCCATTGTATATCCTCAGGCCGGGCGTGTATGCATGCAGGTATTGCGCATCGGGGAACCAGGACCGCACAAGGCGGTCTATGCCGGCAGGAAATGCGTAGCTGTTCACCAGCTGCCATTCCCCCACCCTATCGTGCAGCTGCTGGCCAAGGGCCGTATCGTATACAAGATGAAGCAAGCTACCGTCCTCGTTGAATTGCTTTTGCGGAACCAGCAATGCATGAGCATAAGCTGCGCATACTACGGTGCGCGTAACAGCACTGCGATCGATCGTTTTGAACAGAAGCCCGAGCTGCCGCTCCGCCTCCAGCTCTTCAAAAGAAACGAAATTGATCTGCTCAAAAGCTTTTTGCTCCCGGTTCAGCAAGGCATAGGCACAGTAATCAGGACCGATCTCGAGCAGCAGGGTTTCGGCTGCGGTTGCGCTTTTGCCTATGGTAAATATCGTTTTCAAAAAAGGCTGTATTTCTTGCAAAGTACGTAAATCGGCAAATTGATATAGCTTACGGATTTTTTTCGGTATGGCAACAGGTTTACAGGTAGAGGTATCATACAGGCAGGTAGGAAAAATTGCGTTGCCCATAGCGCTTGCCATGATGGTGCCGCAGCTCAACCTGATCATCAATAATATTTTTTTGGGTCACCATAGCGAGCAGTCGCTTGCTGTTGCCGCCATTACCGGGGTTTATTACCTGGTATTCGCCGGCATCGGATTCGGACTTAACAATGGCCTGCAAACCCTTCTTTCGAGAAGAGCGGGCGAAAACCGGCCTGAAGAGATTGGCAGGCTGTTTACCCAGGGCGTGCTTATAGGCTTGGTGATCGCTGCAGCCGGCATCCTGCTCACCGTATTCGTTACGCCTTACCTGCTAAGAAGCTTTCTTACGCCGGACCAGGCCGAGACCTCTATCAGCTTTCTGCGCATCAGGATACTGGGGCTGCCTTTTCTTTTTGTTTACCAGCTCCGGAATGCACTGCTGGTAAGCATCAACCAAAGCAGGTACCTCATAGCAGGCACACTGGCCGAAACCCTGGCCAATATATTCTTTGATTATACCCTCATCTTTGGGAACTGGGGTTTACCGGCCCTGGGCTTTAACGGAGCTGCCGTCGCTTCAATCATTGCGGAGTTCACGGGTATGTTCGTGATCTTTATCGTAATCAAACAAAAAGGCATTTCAAATCAATACTCGCTGTTCAGCAGCTTCAGGTTTGAGCGTAACAATGCCCGCGCGATATTGAGGATGTCGGGTCCGCTGATCTTTCAGCACGGGGCCAGCATTCTCGCCTGGTTCTTTTTTTATATGCTGGTAGCAAGAAATGCTTCACAGACCGGGCTGGCCATATCTACCGCCATGCGGACCGTCTTTGGCTTTTTCGGCACCTGCTTCTGGGCCCTTGCAGCAACTACCAACAGCATGGTGAGCAATATCATTGGCCAGGGAAAAAAAGACCAGGTGATCGAGCTCGTTACCAAGATCACCTGGCTCAGCCTTGGCATAGCAGTCATTGTTTTCGCACTGCTGAATCTTTTTCCGGCTGCCTATCTTTCGCTTTTCAGAAAAGACCCGATCTTTATTGAAACCGGCATACCCGTGCTTCGGGTGATCGCCTCCGCCATGATCCTGCTGTCGGCAGGCACTATTTGGCTCAATGCAGTTACAGGTACCGGAAACAGCCGCGCCACTTTCATAATAGAGATACTGACCCTTGCTTTTTATTGCATTTACATTTTTTGGGTGCTGGAAATGCGTAAAATGGGCATCCT
>DASTPZ010000039.1:0-18797 GCA_035761965.1 Flavisolibacter sp.
GACCCTGCTATTCAACAATGGGCTGGAGCTCCAGAAGCATTCGAGGTTCGTATTTCCCATGGAGGAGAACAACGATTATATCGACGGCTTCAACCTCGACAATGAAGGCGACCTGGTCTTTGTAAAGTTCAACCGCACCAATAACGAGACGATCTCTGCAGCCAATCTATTGTGGAAACAGGCACAGTCAGACAGTCTTCATAGCATTGCCGTGCCCAACAATGAACTTTTTCTCGATGAGATCCATGTAAAGGTCGACAACGCCAATAAGCGCTATTTCCTTTCTTCATTCTACTATAAGCAGAAGAGAGGCAATGTGGAGGGGCTGTATTTTTATGTATGGGACAAGAATTCCCGTAAGCCGGTGCTGCACAATACCGTTTTGCTGGGAGAAGAGCTGAGAAAGGAAGCAAAAGGTGATGCCAATATAAAGATGGCCTTTAACGACTATTTCATCCGCAACGTGATCGTGAAAAGGGATGGGGGCTTTCTCATCAATACCGAGGCGTATTATACCACCTCCCGCATGCGCAGCTGGAACCGCTGGAACTACCTATATGGTATGCCCTATAACTCGTTTGATTATTACACTACCTATTCGCCTTTTTACAGCACCTGGTGGTGGCGCAACCGCTGGGACAATAACGGGGCCGTCAGGCACCATGCAGACAATGTGACCATCCTCAGCTTTGATAAGAACGGTACGCTGCAGTGGAGCAATGTGATCCATAAGGAGCAGTACGACGACGAGGGCGATGACCGCATTTCTTACCAACTGGCCAATACGGGCGGGCAGATCCATTATATTCTCAACCTGGATGAAAAGCGCAGTCTCCTGCTGAATGATTTTGCTCTTTCGCCGGATGGCAAGATCAACCGCAACCCTACGCTCAAGAACCTGGACAAAGGCTACGAGTTCCTGCCCAAGTATGGCAAGCAGGTAAGCAGCTACCAGGTGATCATTCCCTGCTTTTATCGCAACTATATTTGCTTTGCTAAAATCGAATTTAATCAATAGCATTGCTGCGTGATTGGAGTCTTTAAACAAAAATCGCCCGGCAATGTGGCGGTGCTGCTGGTTTTTGGCCTGCTGCTTAAGCTGCCGCTCTTTCTTTATCCAAAGCCCATCATAGCTACCCGCAACGATGGGCACCTTTACCGCTGGCTTATTGAGGCCCTGCCACGGAACAGCAGCACCCTTTACCCCCTGCTGTCCTTCGTGCTGCTCTACCTGCAGGCGCTCATGCTCAATTATATGGTGAACGAGTACAGGCTCATTACCAGGCAAACCTACCTGCCTGCCATGTCGTACCTGCTCATAACCTCTCTCATGCCGGAGTGGAACCATTTCTCCTCTCCGCTGCTGTCCAATACATTCATCATATGGATGTTCATCTACCTGTTCAGCCTGTACAACACGCCCAATGCAAAGGGCCAGGTATTCAATATAGGCGTTCTGGCGGGCATCAACTCCTATATCTTTTTTCCATCGGCGGCGTTCGCCATCTGTATCATCCTGGGCTTGATGATACTACGGCCCTTCAGGCTTAATGAAGTGGTGCTCTTCCTGGTAGGCTGCCTTACGCCCTATTATTTCCATGTGATCTATCTTTTTCTGACCGATGAGCTCAGCGTAGCCAATTTTTTCCCGCATATATCCGTGAAGGTGCCCAATATAAAAAGCTCGATCTGGCTGGCTGCCAGCACGCTGCTGCTGGCCCTTCCGTTTTTGGTGGGAGGCTATTATGTACAGACCCATCTGCGGAAAATGCTGATCCAGGTAAGAAAGAACTGGAGCATACTGCTGCTTTACCTGCTCCTGGCCTTTTTTGTGCCTTTTATCAATACCGACCTGTCTTTCCATACCTGGGTGCTCATAACGGCCTCATTTGCCGCCTTCCATGCCTGCGCTTATTTTTATCCGCCCAAACGATGGCTCTCACTGGCGCTATTCTTCATCACCACGGGTTATATACTTTTTCAGCAATATGGCACGCCCGCCTGGCAATAGGACCGGAGGACCGGTGAAATTTAACACTGCCATCAGCCTTCTGTCATTTGCCGCACCCCATCAGTCGCCTTTACTTTCTATCTTTGCGTCAAAGTTTTTTACTCATGAAATTTGGTGTGGTTGTTTTCCCCGGTTCGAATTGCGACAGGGATATCCATGATGCGCTGGTCTATGATCTCAGGCAGGAGTGCAAGATGCTTTGGCACAAGGATAGCGATCTTTCAGGGTTCACTACCGATGACTGTATCGTTCTACCGGGCGGCTTCTCCTATGGCGACTACCTGCGTACTGGGGCCATTGCCCGTTTCAGCCCGATCATGCAGAGCATTATTGCTTTTGCCGGCCGTGGGGGCAAGGTGCTGGGGGTTTGCAATGGCTTCCAGATCCTCTGCGAATCGCAGCTATTGCCTGGCGCCCTGCTCCGGAACAACAACCAGCAGTATATCTGTAAAAATATTTTCGTAAAGGATGCAGAAGATCATGTATACCAGATACCCATTGCACATGGCGAGGGTCGTTATTATGCCGATGAAGCCACCCTCAACCGGCTGGAGCAGAATGGCCAGGTGATCCTGCGTTATTGCAATAAGGAGGGCGAGGTTGATGCGGCTTCCAATCCTAACGGATCGTTAAGAAATATCGCCGGTATCTGCAACGAACAGCGGAATGTGTTCGGCATGATGCCGCACCCGGAGCGGGCCTGTTCGCCCCTGCTGGGCAATACCGATGGCAGAAAGGTTTTCAAGCTGCTGTTTTCAACAGTGCTGGAGCCGGCCTGATCGCGGTTTAACATCTTCCAATAGTTTTAGACTCGAACTTTGTACGTATATATCTTAAAGGCTTCAAAAGAAAAGACCATGAAGAAACTTTCTTTCCTGCTGTTTGCAGTCCTAGTGGCCGGTTTGACATTTGCCCAGGGCAACAGCGCTAACCCGGTAAGCTGGACCTTTACCAGTAAAAAGATCAGCGATAATGTATACGAGCTCCAGATGACGGCCACCATAGAATCGGGCTGGCACCTGTATTCGCAATCCCAGCCCGAGGACGCCATCGCCCAGCCCACCTCTTTCCGCTTCACCAAGAACCCCCTGCTTGACCTCGATGGCAAGGTGAAGGAAGTAGGCAAGATGGAAAAGTTCAAGGATGCCCAGCTGGGTGTATCGGCCAACCAGTACAGCGATCGCGTGGTATTCACCCAAAGGGTCAAGCTGAAAGGAAAGGCCAAGACCAATGTGGTAGGTAACGTGGAGTTTCAGACCTGTGACGATAGTAAATGCCTTCCTCCCAAGACAATCAATTTCAATATTGCTTTAAAATAGGTTGATGATCCCTTCTGCAATTACGGGATCAATGCATGTTTTTTTAACGGGTTCCGTATGGGGCTCGTTTTGTTTTAAATAAGCCATCAATGACCAAGCTATCGCGTTTTTTTCTGTTCCTGCTGTTTGTTATAACAAGCACAGCGGCTTTTGCGCAGGATTCGGCCCGGGTGTATAAATGGACTGCCAGCAGCAGGAAATTAGGGGGGAACCGCTACGAATTGAGCTTTGCAACGGCTGGAAGCCAGGCCTGGCAACTTTATGCCCCTGGCCAGGATCTTTCGGGCGTGCAGGCGGCTGAATTGCAATTTCAGGATTCTGCCACCAAGGTTGTTGGGCCTTTCGCCGATTCGGGAACATCCAGGTTGCTCAACAGCCCTATTTTTGAAAAGCAGGTGAAGCTGTTGGAATCTTCTGCCGTATGGAAGATCGTGGTTGAAATAGCAGGACCCATACCAGCTGCGCTGCCCGGCGAATTGCGTTATTCTTATGGTAAAGGGGAAGAATTTTACCAGGAAGGGTTTGTTTTTTCGGTTCCCCTGGAAGGCGGCATCTCCGGCGGCTCCAAAATCAAGATCGCATCCATAGATATAAAAAATCCTTTGAATAGCTGCGGCGATGAGGATGCAGCGGACGAAAGCCTTCTCAGCATCTTTTTTCTTGGGTTCGTGGGCGGCCTGATTGCGCTGATCACCCCCTGTGTTTTTCCGCTTATTCCTCTTACGGTTTCCTTTTTTACCAAGAAGTCCGGGTCCCGCAAGAAAGGGATCCGCAATGCCCTTCTTTATGGAATGAGTATTTTTCTCATTTACGCCTTGCTTAGCCTTCCTTTTCACCTGGTAAGCAGTGTGAACCCGGAAGTGCTCAACAATATATCGACCAATGTATGGCTCAACCTGGCATTTTTTGTCGTGTTTATATTCTTTGCTCTTTCGTTTTTTGGTCTTTACGAAATTGGGTTGCCAAGCGGGTTTGCAAGCAAGATCGATTCCAGGTCAGGCATTGGTGATTTTTGGGGAGTGTTCTTTATGGCACTCACCCTTGCCATCGTGTCCTTTTCCTGCACAGGCCCTATTCTTGGCTCATTGCTGGCCGGCGTGCTAACAAACGACAATGGCGCCACTCAGCTTAGCTTCGGCATGTCGGGATTTGGCCTTGGTCTTGCCCTGCCATTTGCCCTCTTTGCGCTGTTCCCGAACTGGCTGCAATCGTTGCCTAAGTCAGGCGGCTGGCTCAACACCGTTAAAGTTGTTTTGGGTTTCCTGGAGCTGGCTCTGGCGGTTAAGTTCCTTTCCAATGCAGACCTGGTGCAACAGTGGGGAATATTGAAACGCGAGGTATTTATTGCGATCTGGATCCTGATCGGGATCGCGATCGTTCTTTATTTATGCGGGTTTATCCGGTTCTCGCATGACAGCAAGCCGGTATTCACGCGTACAAGGGTATTCTTTATTGCCTTATTTGCAGCGGCAACCCTTTACCTGGTTCCCGGTGTAACCAATACCAGGTGGGCTAAGCTGGGGCTGATCAGCGGTTTTCCTCCACCGTTCGGCTATAGTGTATATGAGCACCCCGTTAACTACGAATCGGGGGTGAAACCGCTCGAGAACGAGTATGATAAAGCCTTGGCAATGGCCAGAGCACAGAACAAACCTTTATTGATCGATTTCACCGGCTGGGCCTGTGTGAACTGCAGGCGTATGGAAGAAAATGTATGGGTAGACGATGAGGTTCGCTCATTGATGAACAATGAATTTGTGGTCGTATCGCTCTATGTGGATGAAAGAAGAAAGCTCCCCGTATCGGAAAGACTGGAGTACACAACAAAGGATGGAGTAAAAAAATCGATCATTACCGTGGGCGATAAATGGGCTACTTTTCAATCGGAGAACTTTTATGCGGTGTCTCAGCCTCAATATGCCATCATCAGCCCTGAGGAAACGGCGCTTACCCGCACCAAAACCTATACACCCTCAGCTTCCGAATTTGCCGATTGGCTGAAATGCGGCCTGGATGCTTGCAAGAAGTTTCGCGAAAAGCCGGTCAAATAAATAAAAAACCGTCTGCCTGGCAGACGGTTTTTTTAATGCGTTTCTTTAATATTCATCCTCGTTAAAAAGGAAGTCTTCCTGCGAGGGATAATCGGGCCAGATGTCTTCAATGCTTTCATAGACTTCGCCCTCGTCCTCCAGCTCCTGGAGGTTTTCGATTACTTCGATGGGAGCACCGGAACGGATGGAGTAGTCGATCAACTCATCTTTTGTAGCCGGCCAGGGCGCCTCTTCAAGGTAGGAAGCCAGTTCTAACGTCCAAAACATCGTGCTTGATTTTTAGGTTACAGTGAAATTTGAAGTATAATTTTTGTGCCAATTCGCCAGGGCACAAGCCTCCAAATTTTTCGCAAATGTAATTTTATTAGTCAATTTTCCAAATGTTGTTTAAAAACAGGGGGCGGACTTTGCTGTGCCGCTTTGTTTCAGGATATTTGAACGAACTCACCGGAAATGCTAGAAGCCAAGAACATACACAAAAGATACGGAGCCGTGGAAGTACTGAAAGGCGTAGACATCCTGGTCGATCGCGGCGAAATAGTGAGCATCGTGGGCCCCTCCGGCTCGGGAAAGTCTACCCTGCTGCATATTCTCGGTACCCTCGATAAGCCCGATCAGGGGAGGGTTTTGTTGCATAAAGAACAGATCACCGGGCTGCAGGGAGATAAGCTGGCCAATTTTCGGAACCGGCATATTGGCTTTGTTTTTCAGTTCCATCATCTGCTGCCGGAGTTTTCGGCGCTGGAAAATGTTTGTATTCCAGGCTGGCTCACTTCCCGCAGCCGCAACGAGGTAAGGCAAAAAGGCGTCGAGCTTCTTGGCCTGCTTGGTCTGAGCCACCGGCTTGAGAACAAGCCTTCGCAGCTTTCCGGCGGCGAGCAGCAAAGAGTGGCAGTAGCCCGGGCGCTGATCAACCAGCCCGATATCGTTTTTGCTGACGAACCCACCGGCAACCTCGATACCGCCAATGCCAGGGAGCTTCATCAGCTGTTCTTCGACCTTCGCAAGCAGATCGGGCAAACCTTCCTCATTGTTACCCACAACGAAGAGCTGGCGCAGCTCAGCGATCGTATGCTCACGATGAAAGACGGGAAAATGGAGGGATAAGCGCCTTGCCTTTCCGGCAAAATTTCAGGAGTTCAACACAAATGCTCTTTGCCAAAGAGCATTTAATGAGCCGTTTTTCTCGGCTGCCAGGGTATCTCCGCAGCGCCCAGCTTGTGTCCTGCATACCGCGCCAGCGTAAAAAGATAATCGCTCAGGCGGTTGAGGTAACGGATCACTCTTTCTTCCACAAAGAGCTCCTGCTCCAGCATGCCTACTGCCAGCCTTTCGGCCCTCCTGCATACGCACCTTGTTATGTGTATGGAGGATACGGCACTATGTCCGCCCGGAAGAACAAAGGACTTCATCACCGGAAGCACCTCGGTCATCGCATCGATGCGTTGCTCGAGAAAGCTGATGTCGGAATCGAGCAGGTCGGGCAGCTCCATTTTTGTTCCTTTTTCCGGATCGGTGGCCAGCGAGGAGCCAATGGTAAAAAGACGGTCCTGGATCTCTCTGAGGTCGCTCCTCAGGCCGGCATCGTTCAGCTGGTCGTTCACCATACCGATCCACGAGTTCAGCTCGTCCACGGTGCCGTAGGTTTCGATGCGGATATGACTCTTCGGCACTTTGGTTCCCCCAATAAGGGATGTGCTTCCTTTGTCGCCTGTTTTTGTATAGATCTTGAATGACATATGAATTTAATTGGAATTTGCGGTTGACCTGCGTTTATCGCTTTCGATCACTCCATCGCGCAGGCGTACGATGCGGTGGGCAAAATTAGCGATGTCTTCCTCGTGGGTGACAAGGATAACCGTATTGCCGGTGCCGTGTATCTCGCTGAATATATCCATGATCTCATGCGAGGTCTTGGAGTCGAGGTTGCCCGTAGGCTCGTCGGCCAGGATGATGGAGGGATCATTTACCAGGGCCCTGGCTATGGCCACGCGCTGGTTCTGGCCGCCGCTGAGCTCATTGGGCTTGTGATGGCTCCTGTCCTCGAGGTGCACTTTTGCCAGGACCTGCAGGGCCTTTTCCATGCGCAGCTTTTTGGGCACGCCTGCGTAAACGAGGGGCAGGGCAACGTTTTCGGCTGCGGTCAGTCTCGGAAGCAGGTTGAACTGCTGGAACACAAAGCCTATCTCCTTGTTGCGGACCGCAGCCAGGTCATTGTCGTTGGTGCGGCTTACATCCTTTCCATTCAGTACATAGCTGCCGGAGGTAGGCGTATCGAGGCAGCCGAGGATATTCATCAGGGTGCTCTTGCCCGAGCCCGAGGGGCCCATGAGGGCAACATATTCGTTGCGGAAAATGTCAAGCGACACGCCTTTCAACACCTCGATCACCTGTTTACCCAGGTAGTAGTTCTTTTTCAGCTGCGCTAAATGAATAATGCCTTGCATGGGCTATTGACCTGGTTTTTTAATGACCTTGGGAACGGTAAAATATACTCCGTTATGGGCCGGTGCATTCAGCAGCGCTTCTTCGCGGCTAAGCATATTGGCAGGAGTATCCTCTCTTAGAACAGCGGGTCCTGCGCTCATATGAAGCAAAGGCGCTATGCCGGTTGTATCCAGCTCTTTAAGCTTGTCTACAAAACCGATCATTTTGCCCAGATCGGCCTTGATCTCCTCGCGCTCTTCTTCCGTAAAGTTGAGCATGGCCAGTTTGGACAGTTTGTCGATCAACGTATCATCTACCTGCATAAAACAAAATTAAGGGTTTCGGCCTGGAGCCACCTGGTTGCAGGACAGCATGTTCCCCGCATAAGCCAGGATGCCATACTGACAAGCATTTTGGAATGATGGTCTGAGAACGTGACGGTTTGTGGTTTGACCTTACGCAATTATTCCCGGCTTTGAACAGTAAGTTTTTGGCCAAAGGGAGCGGTAGGGAAATCATTAAGCAGGACGGGAGGGCCTGCTTTACTGTCGACTGCAAAGCGGAGCCCGCAGGCCGATAAACTGCGGCCAAACGCAAACTCTTTTTATCTTCGCGGCCTTATGCCAGCAAAAGATATCGTTGTCAGCGGGATCAGGCCTACCGGCTTTCTGCACCTGGGAAATTATTTCGGCGCCATGCGCAATTATGTGCGTATGCAGGAATCGTATGATTGCTATTTTTTCGTGGCCGACTGGCATTCACTCACCACCCATCCCGATACGGCGCAGCTGAAGGAGAGCGTGCTGCGCGTGCTGGCGGAAAACATAGCCGCCGGCCTGGATCCTGAAAAGGTCTGTCTCTATGTGCAAAGCACCATTCCGGAGATAGCTGAACTCTATCTCCTGCTGAACATGCTGGCCTATAAGGGCGAGCTGGAAAAGACAACAACCTTCAAGGATAAGGTAAGGCTGCAGCCCGACAATGTAAATGTGGGCCTGCTTACCTACCCGGTGCTGCAAACGGCTGATATCCTTATCCATCGTGCACAATATGTGCCGGTAGGCAAGGACCAGGAGCAGCACCTCGAGATGGCAAGAAATTTTGCCCAGCGCTTCAACCACCGCTATGGCTAGCTTTTTCCAGAGCCACAGGCCTTCAACTTCGGCAATGAGCTGATAAAGGTGCCGAGCCTGGATGGCAGCGGTAAAATGAGCAAAAGCGAAAACCAGCTGGCAACACTTTACCTGGCCGACGACGATGAGCTTATCCGCAAAAAGGTGATGAAGGCCAAAACAGACAGCGGCCCATCTGAGCCTGGTTCCACCATGCCCGACTATATCAGCAACCTGTTCATGATCATGGAGCTGGTGAGCGATGCGTCCACAGTAGACAAGTTCAGGGAAGATTTCAACAAGGCTTCGATCCGCTATGGCGATATGAAAAAGCAGCTGGCGGAAGACATGGTAAGGTTTATCGCACCCATTCGCGAAAAGGCCAGCGCTATCCGGTCTGACGAAGCCTATCTCAAAAAGTTGATCAGCCGCGGCGCCGAACAGTCAAGGGAAAGCGCCGTTCGCACCATCGAGGCGGTGCGTAAGGCTGCCAGCCTCAATTATGTATAAGCGCCGGATTGGTGCAATGAAAACGAATCCCTATTTTTAAAACTCTTTAATCAATCGTCCGCCTGGCGGACAGGGTTATTATGGCGAAAACTAAAAAACCAAAGCATATTGCTGTTGCCGGTAACATCGGGGCAGGTAAAACAACCCTGACGGAGCTGCTCAGCAAACACTATAAATGGATACCTCATTTCGAGGATGTAGATCATAATCCTTACCTGAACGATTTTTACGAGGATATGCCGCGGTGGAGCTTTCAACTCCAGATCTATTTCCTGAACAGCCGGATCAACCAGCTGCTGGAGATACATAACGGCACGGAGACGGTGATACAGGACCGCACCATTTATGAGGATGCTCATATTTTCGCACCCAACCTGCACGAGATGGGCCTGATGAGCAAACGCGATTTCGAGAACTATTTCAAATTCTTTCAAACGCTCAAATCCATGGTTCAGCCGCCCGACCTGCTCATTTACCTGCAGGCTTCCGTGCCTACCCTGGTAGGGCAGATCCAGATGCGCGGAAGGGAATACGAAGAGAACATACGGCTCGACTATCTCAAGCGCCTGAACGATTATTACAATAAATGGATCGAAAATTACAAGGAAGGTCCCTTGCTTATCATTAATGTGGACGACAACCGCTTTCCACAAAAAGAGGAAGACCTGGGTGAGATCATCGGCAAGGTCGATGCACAGCTGTTTGGATTGTTCTGATAAAGACGCAGCCCAAGTATTGTCTGGTTACATTTCGGTGGGAGTACCGCCGCTATACCAATCAGGGATAAGTCGCATAAAGCTCCGTTTCCTCGAGCAGCAGCTGGATCTGCTCCAGCCATTCGTATTGCTTCTTACGGTTACGGCTATGGTCCGACTCGCCATCGTACATTTTCTGGAATTCTTCTTTTTGCCTTACGATGGATTGGTAAATATCACCGATATCTTTTTTAAAGGTCTTGCGGTTGAAATCATAATTCTGCAGCGCTTCGTTGAGCTTTCGTGCAAAGATCTCCGTTATATCGAAATGGCCCTGCTCATGGGCAAGAATGTAATCCGTCTTCATCAGGCCCCAGGATTTGAGCTTGGAAAAATTACAGGTGATATCGTAAACCAGCTTGCCTCTTTCGAGCTGGTAGGCAATACCAAGGCTTGTGCTGGTGGATGCCACGGCATCGGTGCCTCTCTTTGGTTCACATTGAAAATCTTCCCAGGTAAGCCGGTTGCTTATAGACCAGGGAATGACCTCGTTCGTTTCGATATTAGAGGTAACCACTGTTCTTACAGGACTTACTGGCAGCGGCTCGCTGGCAGGAGCAGATATGCCTGAAAAATTGAGGGCCAGCCAGGCAATTGGAAAGAGGTGGAAGAATTTCATAGTAACTATCAAACGAATGTTGGCGTGAAAAAATTATACAGCTTTCAACCAGTGCTCACTAAAAATAAAAAAACCTATTTGATTTTTTCGTTAGGTATTTCTTAAAAGGCTTGTCCGTTCCGCATTCCCGGAAGGTGCCGGTGCGGCCGTCCTTAGGTCAATGCCTTATTTCCAGGGACGAATTCCTGCCAATGCCCGGTAAAATGGCTTCACTCTTTAACAGCGTCTTTTTTCTAATGTGGATAAAAATTATTGATTTTTTTTCTTTTGGGGTTCCCGGATTGATGACCGGCGGTAAAAATGGCCACCGTAAGGCAAAAGGGAATTGGGCTGCCTGGATAAATGGCGGCCTACGGACATAAAAAAGCCCCCGCAAAAGCGGGGGCCTTCATTTTTATATGAAGCTTTTACACACGGGGTGCAGCAGCCAGTATTTCTTCGGAAACGCCGGAGGCATATTTCTCAAAATTTTTCACGAAAAGCCCGGCAAGGTATTTTGCCTTGGCATCATAGGCCTCCTTATTGCTCCAGGTATTCCTGGGCGTGAGCAGGTCGGAAGGAACGCCAGGTACCTCTTTGGGTATGGCCACGCCAAAAACGGGATCTTCGATCGTTTCTACCTTATCCAGCTTGCCTTCGAGCACCGCGGTGATCATGGCCCTCGTATAGGAGAGCTTCATCCGCTGTCCCTCGCCGTAAGGCCCGCCTGTCCAGCCGGTGTTGATCAGCCATACATTGACCTTGTGCTTTTCCATTTTCTTGCCCAGCATATCGGCATACTTGCCTGGGTGCAGCGGCAGGAAGGGCGCGCCAAAGCAGGCACTGAAGGTAGGCTTTGGCTCTGTGACCCCGGCTTCGGTACCGGCCACTTTCGCGGTATAACCGGAGATGAACTGGTACATGGCCTGTCCTTTCGTTAGCCTGGAAATAGGCGGCAATACGCCGTAAGCGTCACAGGTAAGGAAAAATATGTTTTTCGGAATGTTTCCTATGGATGGCTCCTGGGCATTGCTGATAAAATGCAGGGGATAAGACACACGGGTGTTCTCCGTGATGCTTCCATCATCAAAATTGATCTTGTTGGTACCTGGGAAGAACTGCACATTTTCCACGATGGCACCCGGACGGATGGCGTGGAAGATATCGGGTTCCTTTTCTTCTGAAAGGTTGATCAGCTTAGCGTAGCAACCGCCTTCAAAATTGAAGATGCCATCGTCGGTCCAGCCGTGCTCGTCGTCGCCGATCAGCTTGCGCTTGGGATCGGCGCTAAGGGTTGTTTTACCGGTGCCGCTGAGGCCAAAGAAGATGGCTGTATCGCCCGCCTCGCCCATGTTGGCGGAGCAATGCATGCTCAACACGTTCTTCTCATGGGGGAGGATGTAATTGAGAACGGTGAATATGCCTTTTTTGGTTTCACCGGTATAACCGGATCCGGCGATAAGAATGGTCTTGTGCTTAAAAGAAACGATTGCTCCATTGTGTTGTCTTGTACCGCAAGCAGCTGCATCAAGCAGCAGGCCGGGGGCAGAGATCACATGCCAGTCGGGTGTAAAGTCTTCAAGCTCCTCTTCTTCGGGACGGAGGAACATGTTGTAGGCAAACAGGTTGGTCCAGGGCTTTTCGGTCACCACCCTGATGTTCACCCTGTAACGCGGGTCGGCACAGGCATAGCAGTCGCGAACCCAGATCTCCGGCTGCTGGTTCAGGTAGTCGGTGATCTTTTTGTGCACGGCATGGAAGTATGTTTCATCGATAGGAATGTTGAATTCGTTCCAATGAACGCTGTCTGCTGTTGTCTCATCCTTCACGGTGAACTTGTCTTTGGGAGATCTTCCGGTAAACTCTCCAGTCCTGATCGACAGGGCTCCTGTATCGGTCAGGCTTCCTTCTCCCATTCTAAGGGTGTCCTGGACCAATTCCTCTGGTGTTGATTGATAGTGAATGCTTTCCGAATAGCGTAAGCCGAGCTTTACCAAGCTTTGCTTAGAAATAGCAATGGTAGGTACTGACATAAATAGCAATCGTTTTTTGTTAGACTGCAAAGGTAAGTGATAATAAATTCATGCCTATACCCCCGTGTAGATCGTACACAAAGTTAAATCATTGGCCCTCAAATAATAATTGATGAGAATTTTCACCATTTCGGTTAATTTGCCCTGGTTAACACCCTCTAATGAAGCATCTTCCCCTGCCACCAAAACTTTTCTCGGAGAACCGCAGCCGGTTCATTGCGCGGATGAAACCCAATGCCATCGCTATTTTCGTCAGTAATGATGAGGTTCCAAGTAACGGTGATGCCTACCATCCCTTTAAGCAGAACAGCGATCTTTACTGGCTCAGCGGCATAGCGCAGGAAGATTCGATGGTGATCCTTTTCCCCGACAACCCGGACCCCCGTTTCAGGGAGGTGCTGGTCCTGGTAAGGCCTAATGAGCTGAAGGAAAAATGGGATGGGAAACGCCTGAGGAAGTCCGAGGCAACTGCCATAAGCGGTATCGAGAGCATCGTTTGGCTCGACACCATCGATGCGGCTCTGCAAACCTGGATACACCTTGCGGAAACCATTTACCTCGATACCAACGAGAACGACCGAAAGGCCAGCCTGCTTCGCACCAGGGACTACCGTTTCGTGGATGAGATCAAAACGCGTTATCCCCTTCACCAGTACGACAGGGCCGCCCGGATCATGAGGGATCTCAGGGGTATCAAAACAGCTGCCGAGGTAGAGGTAACCCGTAAAGCAATAGAGATCACACACAACGCTTTTTTACGGGTAATGAAGTATATAAGGCCTGGTGTGATGGAGTATGAGGTGGAAGCTGAGATCCTGCATTCCTTCATCAGCCAGCGCGCCGAGGGGCCGGCCTATGGCAGCATCATCGCCAGCGGCGACCGGGCGAGAACCCTGCATTATGTGAGCAATAACGGGCAATGCCTTGACGGAGAATTGATCCTTATGGATTTCGGTGCTTCCTACGGGGGCTATAATGCCGACCTTACCCGCACCATACCGGTCAATGGCCGGTTCACCAAAAGGCAAAGGACCGTTTACAACAGCTGCCTGCACCTGCACGATTATGCCAAAAGCCTGCTGAAGCCAGGCATCACGCTTATGGACTATACCGATAAGGTGGGAGAAGAGGCGACACAGCAATTTCTCAAGATCGGACTGCTCTCAAAATCAGATGTAAAGAACGAGGATCGCGATAACAGGGCCTACCGGAAATACCTTTATCATGGCATCTCCCATCACCTGGGCCTCGATGTTCATGACCTGGGTACCAGGATGGAACCCATCCAGGCAGGCATGCTCTTTACCGTGGAGCCGGGTATTTATATCGAAGAGGAGCAAATGGGTGTTCGCATAGAAAATAATATATGGATCACCAAAAAGGGCAATACAGATCTTTTTGACGGCATTCCCATTACAGCCGAAGAGATCGAGCGCTTTATGAAAAAATGACAGGAGCCTGCAGGCGCCGGGAGGTGCGGGTCTGGCCGGTGTCGCTTATCTTGCAACGCGTTCCTGTGAGTACGGTCCATTCGATGAACAAAAAACACTGGCGGTAATACTGCCGAAAGTCCACGAATATGAAACAAATCCCCAATCTGTTCACGATCCTTAACCTGATCTTCGGCTGTATGGCCATTGTGTATGTGCTTATGCCGGGCCAAAGCATTTTGGTGCTTGAAGACGGCGGCACCACGGACGTGATACTGCCCGAACGCATCTGGCAGGGGGCGCTGTTTATTTTCGCGGCGGCGGTGATCGATTTCCTCGATGGGTTTCTGGCAAGGTTGATGAAGGCGCAGTCGGAAATGGGCAAGCAGCTCGATTCCCTGAGCGATGTGGTAAGCTTCGGCGTGGCCCCGGGCGTAATTCTCTACCAGCTTTTGCGCATGGCCTATGCGCAGCAGACCAATGGCCTCGATGTAAGCGCCGTCACGCTAATGCCCGCCTTCCTGTTTACGGCTGCTGTTGCCTGGAGACTGGCAAAATTCAATATCAGCACCAATCAAACAAGCAGTTTTAAAGGCGTTCCCTCACCTGCTGCAGGCCTGGTGGTAGCCTCGCTGCCGCTGGTGATGATGACCGAACTCAGTGCCGGCAGCCTGCTGCTCAGCCCCTATCTTATCAATGAATGGGTGCTGTATGGACTGATCCTCTTTCTTGCATGGCTGATGCTTAGCAACCGGACTTTTATGGCCATGAAGTTCAAGAATTTCTCTTTTGCCGGCAATTCGCTGGTCTATATCCTGCTGGCCTTATCAGTGGCCGCTATTGTTTTCCTGAAATGGCTCGCAGTGCCGGTCATCTTCATTCTTTACCTTTTGCTGTCAGCCTTTGCAAAAGAAGCGCCGCAAAAGGTTGCGTCCGATACAGGCATGAGGGCATAAAGTGCCGCCCGCATTGAGTTGTCCGGAGAGGCATTGGTCAAAAAGCCTGTGATGCATGCAGGTATTGCGCGAGACCAGGCATTTGCGAATGCCGCGCAACAATGCGCTTTCTGTTCTTGAGTGTACGATATTCAATCATTTCCTTAGGTTTGCGCATAAATTAAAAATAGATGAAGTTCAATATTCAGGTTAAGGTAATGCCATTGAAAGAGCTGCTCGATCCCCAGGGCAAGGCGGTGATATCCGGGCTTGGCAATCTTGGTTTCAGTAATGTGGAAGACGTGAGGGTTGGCAAGAACATCAGCCTGCAGATAGAAGCAGCTACTGAAGCGGAAGCGCGCTCCATAGCCGAGGAAGCCAGCAAAAAGCTCCTGGCCAATCCCGTTATGGAGTATTATGAAATAACGGTCAACTAAAAGGACAGACCCGGCCGGGGTCGACGGCTTAGCTATGCTTTATCTTGTTCCCACACCCATAGGCAACCTGAAGGATATAACCCTGCGTGCGCTTGAAGTATTAAAGGAGGTTGACCTCATCCTGGCCGAGGATACAAGGAACACATCGAAGCTGCTCAACCATTACGGGATACAAAAGCCACTATCCCCTTACCACCAGCATAACGAGCACAAGATCCTGCAACACCTGGTAGACCAGTTGGTAGCAGGAAAAAAAATGGCCCTTGTTACAGATGCTGGTACGCCCGGCATATCCGATCCGGCCTTTCTCCTGGTAAGAGAATGCATCCGGAGCAAGGTAAAGGTGGAGACCCTCCCTGGCGCTACCGCCTTTGTGCCCGCGCTGGTCAACAGCGGGCTTACCACCAACCGTTTCGTATTTGAAGGATTCCTTCCTCTCAAGAAAGGCCGCCACAGCCTGCTGACCGCATTGGCAGAAGAAGAGCGCACCATGATTTTTTACGAGTCGCCCTTAAGGCTGGTAAAAACGCTCGAAGACCTGGCCGGTTATTTTGGTGCAGAGCGGCAGTGCAGCGTCAGCCGCGAGATTACAAAAATGTTCGAGGAAAATGCAAGAGGCACCATTGCCGAAGTGCTCGAGCATTTCAGGCAAAAAACTGTTAAAGGTGAGATCGTTATCGTGATTGAAGGCAAAGATTGAGCGAACTCCGCGTTTTTCGCATCAAATTTGAGATTCGGAAAAAAACCTTCAAGATGAAAAAATGGATCAGCCTGACCGTTCTTGCTTTGACACTGTCGGGCACTGCCCTCGCACAGGTCAGAAAAATACCTTCGGAAGTAACAGAAGCCTTCGACAAGCAGTACCCCACTGCAAAGGAGGTGGAATACAAAGACGTGCTCACGGGCATCAATGTGCAGTTTTTACAGGACTCCGCGAGGTGGATAGCCAGGTATAATCCCAAGGGCCTCTGGAAAGAGTCGGAGAAGGCATGGAGCTACGAGCGCCTTTCACCGGAGATCCGGGATGGCTTTATCAAAAGCAAATATGCTGCGGAATGGAAGGTGACTGAAACCGCCATCATATATGTACCCGGCAGCGAAGAAAAATACCGCCTCAAGGTAGAGAAGAACGAGCTGCAGAAAAAATGCCTTTACTTCGATAAGACGGGCAGGCTGCTGCGCGATGCTGTAACGATTTAACCTGCGCTTTTCATAAATTTTCTCCAGGCCTGCATTTACTGGAAGCAGGGAATTAACTTGCAAGGGCCCGGATAAAGAAGGGCCCCTGTGATGAATGGCTTGGCTATACAGGCCGGTCTTTCCCATCTTTGTCCGGTTGACTACTACTAAAGAAATATGAATATGAACAGACCTTTTTTGCTTCTCTCTTTCCTTTTTGCAGTGGCCCTTGGCGCATCGGCTCAGCCGGACCGCTGGCAGCAGCGGGCGAAGTATACCATGACCATCGACATGGATGTGAACACCAATCGCTTTACGGGCAAGCAGAAGCTGGAATACAGCAATAATTCACCCGACACGCTTTACAGGGTCTTCTATCATCTTTACTGGAATGCCTTTCAGCCTAACAGCATGATGGATGTTCGAAGCCGCAGGCAGGGCACCATTGCATCCCGCCGCGACAGGCAGGGCAACGAGATCCCCGATTGGGATCCGCGTGTGGAAGACAGGATACTCAACCTCAAGCCCGACGAGATCGGCTACGAAAAGGTGAGCTCGATCAGCATGAATGGCCGTCCGCAAAAGATGAAGCTTCACGAGACCATACTGGAGGTGATACTCGACAGGCCCATCCTGCCAAAATCGAAGGCGGTATTCGATCTGGAATGGGAGGCACAGGTGCCCATCCAGGTACGCAGGAGCGGAAGGGACAATCCTTCCACCGAGGTTCGCTATACCATGACGCAGTGGTATCCCAAGCTTTGTGAGTACGATTATGAAGGATGGCATCCCACGCCCTATGTAGGCAGGGAGTTCTATGGTGTGTGGGGCGATTATGACGTAAGCATTTCCATCGACAGGAATTATGTGCTCGGTGGCACAGGCGATCTCCAGAATCCCAATACCATTGGGTTTGGTTATGAGGCAAAGGGAACAAAAGTTCCTGCCGGGGGCAGCAAGCGCACCTGGCGCTTCGTGGCTGCGAATGTGCACGATTTCGCCTGGGCAGCCGATCCCGAGTACAAGCATATCGTGCGCCAGATACCGGGCGGACCGGCCATTCATGTGCTGTACAATGCACAGCCCTCGAGGTTATCCTTCGACCTGATGTCGCCGCAGGCAAAGGCCCGTTACGGCAACGACTTCAATAACTACGCAAAGAGCTGGGATGCGCAGTGGAGCGATATTGCCGATGCGGCCGTTACAGTTTATCCTTTTATCAAAAAGAATTTTGGCGAATATCCCTACAAGCAATATTCTTTCATACATGGCGGCGATGGCGGTATGGAATATCCCAATTGCACCATGCTTTCCGGACCCAGCATGGGCACGGCCTTTCACGAATGGATGCATACCTGGTACCAGATGCTGATGGGTACGAACGAATCGCTTTACGCATGGATGGATGAGGGCTTTACCGAGTGGGCCACCGACCTGGTCGAAGAGTACTACCGGCAACAGGTAAGCCGCAAGACCATCCTCAACGATCCCGCAGCCCTGCGTGCCTCGGATTCGGCTGCCATGGCGCCGCCTGCCTATCACCAGGGTATATATGCAGGTTACCTGGCCCTGGCGAGGAGCACGAGGGAAGAACCTATGACCACGCATGCTGATCATTTCAACACCAACTATGCTTACAGCACCGCAGCCTATTCCAAGGGCGGCGTTTTTGTAGAGCAGCTGGGTTATATCGTTGGCGCCGGGGTGAGGGATCGCATCATGCTGGAGTATTACCGGCAGTGGCGCTTCAAGCATCCGAACGTGAACGATTTTATGCGGGTGGCGGAAAAGGTAAGCGGGATAC
The DNA here is from genome assembly GCA_035761965.1 of Flavisolibacter sp. Classification (GTDB taxonomy): domain Bacteria; phylum Bacteroidota; class Bacteroidia; order Chitinophagales; family Chitinophagaceae; genus Flavisolibacter. The sequence continues at coordinate 18,602 of DASTPZ010000039.1, forward strand.
AGCTGGACTGGTACAGGCAGTACTGGGTAAATACTACGAAAACGATCGACTATAGCATCGACAGCCTGTATGAAGGGAGTGGTCTTACCAACGTAAGGTTGAAGAACAATGGACTCATGCCTATGCCGGTGGATGTAAAGATCACGTTTAAAGATGGTACCAGCGAATGGCATTATGTTCCTATGAGCCTTATGTT
>DASTPZ010000040.1:0-4781 GCA_035761965.1 Flavisolibacter sp.
TGCGTCCCTCAGGAAGTTGCCGGCACTGCTGCCGCTCCCGCGGTAATTGCTGCTGTTGCGCGAGTTCGAATTGTAGGGAACATAGCCGCCGTTCGCATACTGCCTGGATCCTTTGCCTGTAAAGACCGGCTGCGGATTGTAAACACCCAGGTCGAAGGTTCTTGGCTTGTTGTATACGGGCCTTGAAGGATTCAGCACGACCACCGGGCAGCTGGGATTGTAATAATGGTTCCAGTAGCTTACAGAGCTCCAGGGGCTATTAAAAGCAAGCGAGCCATTGTAATAATGGTAATAGTATGGATTGTAGGAGTAGTAATCGTCGTACAGGCCGGACCAGCGGCGGTTGCGGATCTTCATCCTGAGATAACGATCGTCGCGGTAAGCCTCATCTTCATACCGGTACTGGCGGTCGTCTCTTTTTTCTCTTCTCACATACTCTTCCTGCGGACGTTCAGGTGAGTAATAAACATCATCCGGGGTTTGTCCTGATTTATAAGCGGTCGAGCAACTGGCGAAAACGAAAGCAAGTGATAGAAAGGGTAAAGCTGATTTCATGGCAGATGATTTAGAGGTTAATGTTACTTTTGCCATCTCAAAGTAAATTTCCGCATTTTGCTGTTAACTAAAAGATAAAAGGTTAAAGAATTTTTTACACTATGGGAAAAGAGATAACACCCCGGGCGCAGGATTATTCACAATGGTATATCGACTTGGTAATCAAGGCCGGATTGGCAGATTATTCTGCGGTAAAGGGTTGTATGGTGATAAAGCCTTATGGATACGCACTTTGGGAGAACATGAGGGATGTGCTGGATAAAATGTTCAAGGATACGGGTCATCAGAATGCTTACTTTCCTTTGTTCGTACCCAAGAGCCTTTTTGAGGCCGAGGAAAAGAATGCCGAAGGTTTTGCCAAGGAATGCGCCGTGGTTACGCACTATCGCCTCAAGGCCGATCCCGAAAAAAAAGGTAAGCTCATAGTGGATCCCGAAGCAAGGCTTGAAGAAGAGCTGGTTGTAAGGCCAACTAGCGAGGCTATCATCTGGAATACTTACCGCGACTGGATCAAATCCTACCGCGATCTTCCCCTACTTATCAACCAGTGGGCGAACGTCGTGCGCTGGGAAATGCGTACACGCCTTTTCCTGCGCACGGCCGAATTTCTTTGGCAGGAGGGACATACTGCTCATGCCACCGCAGATGAAGCGGTTGCCGAAACGAAACAGATGCTTGATGTATACGCCAGCTTCGCGGAGGAATTTATGGCGCTGCCTGTTGTAAAAGGAGTGAAAACGCCCAACGAGCGTTTCGCCGGTGCAGAAGATACCTATTGCATCGAAGCGCTGATGCAGGACGGCAAGGCCCTGCAGGCAGGCACGTCCCATTTCCTCGGACAGAACTTTGCCAGGGCCTTCGAGGTAAAGTTCCTCAGCCGCGAGAACAAGCAGGAATATGTATGGGCCACCAGCTGGGGCGTAAGCACCCGCCTGATTGGTGCCCTGGTTATGGCACACAGCGACGACGATGGCCTTGTGCTCCCTCCCCGCATTGCGCCCCTGCAGGTCGTGATCGTTCCTATCTACAAGGGAGAAGACCAGAAGGCACAGATCGATGAAAAAGCGAAAGAGATCATACAGGAGCTGAAAAGCCTTGGCATCCGCGTCAAATACGATGATAACGATAACAACCGGCCAGGTTGGAAATTTGCAGAATACGAAATGAAGGGCGTGCCTGTTCGCATAGCACTCGGTGCAAGGGACCTGGAGAATGGCATGGCAGAAATAGCCCGCCGCGATACGAAGGAAAAACAGTCCGTACCGCTCCAGAGCATTACTGCAAGGGTTCAGGAGCTATTGCAGGAAATTCAGCAGAACCTTTTCAACCGGGCAAAAGAATACCGCGATCTTCACACCACAAAGGCCGATAGCTGGGAGGAATTTGAGAAGCTGCTCGACGAGAAAGGCGGGTTTATTGCCGCGCATTGGGACGGAACCCCTGAGACCGAAGAGGAGATCAAGCAAAAGACCAAGGCAACGATCCGCTGCATACCGCTCGGTAATGAGACCGAAGAAGGCCGCTGCATCCTTACAGGCAGGCCCTCAGGCCAGCGCGTGCTTTTTGCAAGGGCTTATTGATTTGCTTGCGTAAGACTTGCTTGCCTCGTCTGGCTTCGGTATCGTATCTTTCGCGAAACAAGCTTCATGCAGGAGAGTCAACCCCTGTTCTCACTTACGATAGATAATACTGCCAGGGAACATCTCGGCAGCATTGCCAAATGGGCAAGGTTCCTGGCAGTTGCGGGACTCGTGCTGGTGGTTCTGTCCATCATCGGCAGTTTCATTTCGATCGTCATGGTTTACCGCGCAGCTCTACCCGGAGTGGGAGGGTCTGCAGATGTATTGAACGCTGTAGTGATAGGGACAGCGATCGGTAGCCTTATCATCCTGGTGATCACGGTTTTCCCCTTGGTTTTTCTCCTGCATTTTGCCCGAAAAATGCAGTCCGCCCTCAGCAGCGACCGGCAGCAGGACCTAAACGATGCCTTCTTGCAGCTAAAAAGGCATTCCAGGTATCTTGCCATCATGATCGTCATTATGGTATCGATCTACGGAATTTCGATGCTTTCCAGGGCCGTAGCAGGTGGTACGACCCTCTGATCAATGAGCAGAGAGATAGTTATAGTCCTTGAGCAGAACTTCAAGAAAATCAAAGGGGGAAAGGCTGGTATCGATCTTGAGATGGTTCTTGATCTTTTCGCTGGCCATTTCGGCAAGCTCGTAGTCGCCACGCTTCCGGGCCGTATCCAGTATGCCTTTCAGGGAATTGATATCCCGGTCGTTCAGCTGCATCACCTGGGGAAAGGAAGGCACATACCGGTCGGAGATATCGAGAAAAATAGTATCGTGGATGCTTTCTTTTTGCTTCGTATTGATGAGCAGGGTATGAGCAAGGATATCGCCCACACGCTGCTGGTTCCTGGTGTTAACCAGGATGACATCTGCAAAGAGCAAGGCAATCGCCCCGCCGAAACCCCAGTAAAATTCCGGGCCGTAATATTCTGCATAGCGAAGCAGAATGAGCATGATAAAAAGGAAAAAATCGGAGGTGCGGATGAGCCACCTGATGGCATACTGACCGATGCTGGCCTTTCCGCCGGTTTGTGAGATCACCTTGACGCCCATGATCTTTTTTCCAATGCTTTGCCCCGACATGGTTATCTCGCAAACCAGGTGATAAACAAAAAACGGAACAAGCATGATAATGGAAAGGAAATGCATGTCGTATTGCGCATCCTCGCTCATGCTGGCACCGTCAAAATAGGCACTGTACAGGCGACTGGCAAGGATGAGGTAAAATACCTGTACCAGCAGGTCGATCACCCAGGCCAGCAGCCGCTTGTAAAACGGGGGCGACTCGAATTCGATGTCGATGTTGAAGTTCGTAGCGATCCTTACCATGCTCATACCCGGCAGTTTAAACAGCTCTAAATGTATAAAAACTATCGGCTTAACGTTTGCACGCCGAAAAATACTATTTTACAATCCAAAATGGACCTACCCTGAGAGAAGGATTATTTATAAAGAAAAACAAGGACCGCTGGGAAAAAGTGCAGCAGGGCGAGGCCCCGGATGCCGACGAGATGGCTAAGGATTTTGTGCAGCTGGTAGATGACCTGGCCTACGCAAAAACTTTTTACCCTACGAGCAAGATCACCGGCTTCGTCAACTCCCTGGCCTCACGCATCTACCTAAGGATTTACCAGAACAGGCGGGAAGATTCAAACCTGATTGTGCGTTTCTGGAAACTGGACCTGCCGCTTACCATTGCCAGGCATTACAGGATACTGCTGTTCTGTGCCTTTATTTTTCTTTTATTCTATATGCTCGGCTTTATATCTGCCCGGTTCGACCAGCAGTTTACCCGTGAGGTGCTTGGTGATTCTTATGTGGATATGACCGAACGAAATATTGCCAACGGCAATCCTTTTGGCGTATACCAATCGGGCAATGCCTTTATTTCCTGGCTGGGCCTTATGGTTTGGAATATATTAGTGGCCATGCTGGCCTTTGTAAAGGGCATCGTGTTCGGCATTTTTTCCCTCTCAGCCCTGGTTGAGAATGCAATGATGGTTGGAGTATTTCACCAGATGTTCGCCGCACATGGCCTCGGCGTGGAGTTCATCTTTGCCGTGATGCTGCACGGCATGCTCGAGCTCACCGCCATTGTTATTGCCTGCGGGGCGGGCGTGGTCATGGGAACGAGTTATCTTTTCCCCGGCACCATCAGCAGGATGGCCGCCTTTAAGAATGGCGTGAAAGACGGCGTCAAGATCGTGGTAGGACTTATCCCGGTCTTTTGCGTAGCTGCTTTTTTTGAGGGCTTTATTACGGGCCTGTATAAAATGCATATCGTTATCAACCTGCTCCTGCTGGCCATGCTGGGAGGCTTTATTCTTTGGTATTTTATTGTTTATCCATACCGGCTCAAAAAAAGAACGGCTATGCAAACCCCTGTGGCCACTCATGCCTGATTCTTTTTTTCATAGACCGCTTTTAGTCCGGATGGCCTTGCCGCTCCTCACCCTCTTCTTTACCCTGCAGTTGGCAGCACAGGAGATCGTAACGGAAGACATGCCTGAACAGGAGGAGGAAACGGAGGAGGTGCAAACTTATTTTGACAGCCTGCGGGCAGAAGCGCCGGCCCTTGAGCTACGCCAGGTACCCGATAGCATCATGAAAGCCATCAGGGCTGACGAGGATTATTGGTACGCTAACATGGCA
>DASTPZ010000041.1:0-26672 GCA_035761965.1 Flavisolibacter sp.
CAAGCCTCAGCCTATCCTACTTCGGCAAAAAAAAGACGCGACCGCAAATGCCGCGTCTTTTTTGCTTTAGGCAGCAGGGCTTAATCCACCGGCAAAACAAAAAAGTCCCGCCAGAGGCAGGACCTTATCTCACAAAGGCAAATATATTAATACCTGTTTTTATTGTAGCCGCCGCCGTTGTTATAACCGCCGCCGCCATTACCACCACGGTAACCGCCGCCGCCACCGTTGTTACGGGGCTTCTCTTCTTTTGGCTTAGCTTCCATTACGCGGATAGTACGGCCTTCAACCGTTCCATTGTCCAGCTCGGCGATAGCCTTCTGGGCAGCCTCAGTATCAGGCATTTCAACAAAACCAAAACCACGGCTCTTGCCAGTGAATTTGTCGGTAATTACTTTGGCAGAAGATACTTCGCCATACTCTGTAAAGAATTCTCTTAAGTCTTCATCCTGTACGTTGAAGCTTAAATTGGAAACGTAAATGTTCATACTTTCTTTTTAAAAAAATTAGAAATCTGAGACGAGGCAAGAAAGCTAAGGGTCTAACTAATAGCAGAAGATATAGCAGATTAATTGTCCTTTTAACCAAATGCGATGCTCAAAATAACAGGACGAAGATAGGTGAATCTGGTCAAACAAAATCCGGATGAGCTGAAACTTATTGTTAAGAACCCAGGCCGGAAAATATTAGGGATGAACAAGATGCGGAAAAAGCATGACTGCGGAGCCTGCCGGGTTGCGATTGCATTCAGGTTTTGCTGCATGGCCGCGCTTTTTATCCCTTCACTTCTATACTTAGGCCCTGCCCATTTGCTTCAGGAAGCTTACATGCGATACTACCGCATGACGCATCTTGGGATACTCTATGTAAGGCACGTCATATTCGGCGCAGGCTTGCTTGATGATGCGCCTGATCTCCTTGTAATGCACGTGTGATATCTTAGGAAACAGATGATGCTCGATCTGGAAATTCAGTCCGCCAACAAGCCAGCTGATCAGCTTATTCCGCGGGGCAAAATTTGCCGTTGTCTTTAGCTGGTGGATGGCCCACTCATCTTCGAGCCTTCCGGTTTCTTCGTGCGGCACAGGAAAGTGCGTATGCTCGACCGTATGCGCGAGCTGGAATACGATGCTGAGCACAAAGCCCGCCACAAGCGAAAATACGAGGAAGCCTATGAGCCAGGCTACAAAGCCAACGGTATAGATCGGCAGCACAACAAACACCCCGATATAGAAAAGCTTGAAGCTCCAAAAGATTATATGATCGGCAACGCTCATTCTTTTGATCGGCATATCGCCTACACGGCGCTTGAAATATTTCTGGTAGTCGAGCACAAACACCCAGAGAATATAGAGCAATGCATAGAGAAACCAGAAATAAACGTGCTGATAGCGGTGCATGGCAAGCTTGGGCTGGGTCGTGCTCATGCGCATCCAGGGCTGTATGTCGATATCGTCGTCAACGCCATCCACATTGGTATAGGCATGGTGGATCACGTTGTGTTTTACATTCCACATAAAAGAGCTTCCGCCCAGTACATTCAGCGTAAAAGCCGCCGCCGTATTCACCCATTTGTAACGGCTAAAGCTGCCATGGGCCCCGTCGTGCATGATGTTGAACCCGATACCGGCCACCACTACACCCAGCAGCACGCATTCCAGTACCGCCCACAACACAGAAGGCGTGAAGAATACGAGATGGGTGTATAAAAAGAAAAAGCTGGTCAGCAGGATTGCAGCTTTTGTATATAAGTGTGAATTGCCAGCGAGTGATTTTCCAGTGGTCTCGAAATAGTCGCTGATGCGCTTTTTAAGCTCTGCGTGAAAGGACTGCTTAACAGTCGGAAACTTCGGTGATGCCATTATCTACGATGCTTTGATCCAGGATTATACTTTGAATCAGGGTTGCAAATCTAACACATGTTTGCCTTTGCCACCGTTAAAATTATGATTCAGAGCGATTATGTTCTGCAAAGTACAAGCCAACCGTGATTGAAGCAATAACATTTTTTTTAGATGCTCACCCCTTTTCTCCTCGTAATCAAGCATGATCTTTGCTAAAACAAAGGCACAAACTGGACGCCATGAATTTTAGCTTCATCAGGAATATTCATTTTACCAAACTGGTAAAGACCACCGATCGCCTGCGCGAATTCAATTTTCGCCTTCTCCCTGGCAATTCTAACAGCCTCTTCCATGTTGATGTGCCGGATGACCGTGGTAACAGGATCATCTTTAAGATGCACAAGCAGGATAACAATCAATGGCGCATAGTTGAGCAGCACCTGCCCAACTGGATCTCCGATCATGAAAAAAGACTGAACGACCTCATAGAGGAAGAGATTCACGAATAAGCTGGCTTCCGGGTTCTTGTTCAGCGTGAGATTGGTAAGATCAAAGCTGTCATCAGCAATTCAAATTTTGCTTTCTTCGCCTTTCAAACCCAAAACCATGCTTTTTTCTCCCTTCCACCTTCGTTCCATAATGCTTGGCAACAGGCTGGCGGTATCGCCCATGTGCCAGTACAGCAGCCATGACGGCTTTGCCAATGACTGGCACCTCGTTCATCTTGGGTCCAGGGCTGTGGGTGGAGCCGGTCTTGTTATGACAGAAGCGGCGGCTGTCTCGGCCGAAGGAAGGATCACGCCTCACGACCTGGGTATTTGGAAGGATGAACACATTGAATTTCTCAGCAGGATCACCTCTTTTATTCGAGCGCAAAAATCAGTCGCTGCCATTCAGCTCGCCCATGCCGGCCGTAAGGCAAGCCATCACCGCCCATGGGATGGCGGCCACGCGCTTCTGGCCGAAGAAGGTGCCTGGCAGACCTATGCGCCTTCTCCTCTTGCCTTCAAACAGGGAGAACCTCACCCCAAAGCTTTAAGCTCGACCGAGATCGACAATATTATTGACCAGTTCAGGAACGCCGCTGCCAGGGCCCTGGAGGCAGGATTCTCGATCGTGGAGATCCATGCCGCCCATGGCTACCTGATCCATGAATTCCTCTCTCCACTCAGCAATCAACGGCAGGATCTTTATGGAGGCAGCTTTGATAACAGGATAAGATTGTTGCTGAACATCACAAGGGCGATCCGCTCGATTTGGCCTGACAGCCATCCACTGTTTGTACGCATCTCGGCCACCGATTGGATCGAGGGCGGTTGGACGATTGATGAATCCCTGGAGCTGGCCCGCATCCTTAAAAGAGAAGCAGTGGACCTGGTCGATTGCTCAAGCGGGGGCAATGTAACGGGCGTAAGCATTCCTGCAGCGCCGCTTTACCAGGCGGGCTTTGCAGACCGGATCAGGAAAGAAACCGGTATGCCCACCGGTGCGGTGGGTCTTATTACCACAGCGGCCGAGGCCCAGTACCTGCTCGAGACCGGCGCAGCCGACCTTATCTTTCTTGGAAGGCAATTCCTGCGCGATCCCTACTTCCCGCTTCATGCAGCTGAAGAATTGGAACAGGATATTGCCTGGCCTGAGCCCTACCTCAGGGCAAAAAGCAGATAGCTGCCAGCCTCACTGGCATGATATTGTTACCGCTTTTCTTTAAATAATTGTCATATGCAGGAAAGGCAGGAGCAAAAAGGCAGGATCGATCCACTGGCAGACGATCAGACCAGCAAGGCACACAGCAGGCAGGGAGTGGACAAGGCCCCGGGCGAAGAAACCCCCGGAGATGCCGATAATACGGTGGCCGACACACAGAAAGGCAAGAACAAGGCAGATGGTGATCCATCAAAAGCATCGGACAGGTCCATTGATCAGCCCTGAGGCAAATGAGGTTTTCCTGCCTGAACTTTGACTTAGATTCGCGAAATTTTTGACGTGAAAAACAAGGCTCCGTTCATTCTTTTCCTGGCTTTTCTATCGGCGATCTCCGGGTACCTGATGTCCAGGCCTTCCCTCATCGGCAGAATCGGCATGGACCTCTTTTACAAAGAATACCGCTTTTTGAAGACCTGGTGGCAGGGCGGACTCACCGTTTTCTCCGTGCTGCTCCTGCTCTTCTTACTGCAAGGCTATGCACAGGCAAGATTGCCGATGCGAAAGGCCAGGCTGCTTCATGGCATCATGATCCTTCTAGCCCTGGGCGGATTTTATTATACCTGGCTCGACTTTCATAACACCGCCACCCATCGCTGGCTCAAGGAGCGTTTTCACCTGGGTGTTTACCTCTTCTGGCTTGGATGGATCTGCTCAAGTCTTTACTACTTGCTTACGAAGAGAAGGGCTGCCATGACTTCAATCCAGCCCTTCATCAATAACACACCATGAGAAAAAGCGCCGGCATCCTGCTGTTCAGAAAAAAAGCTCATGGACATGAAGTCCTGCTTGTGCATCCGGGAGGCCCTTACTGGAAAGGCAGGGAAGCCGGCGCATGGACCATACCCAAGGGCGAGTTCACCGACCCTGAAGACCCGCTTCATGCAGCTGTTCGGGAGTTTGAGGAAGAGACTGGACATAAGGTCCATGGCCCCTTTATTCCGCTGAACCCTGTAAAGCAAAAAGGAGGCAAGCTGGTTTATGCCTGGGCCGCCGAAGGAGACATGGATGCAGCCGCGATCGTTTCAAATACTTACAGGCTGGAATGGCCTTATAAATCCGGCAGGTGGCTTAGCTTCCCCGAGGTAGACAAGGCTGGATGGTTCAGGCCCCCGGAGGCAAAGGAAAGGATCAACGAGGCGCAGCGTGTATGGATAGACGAGGTATTGAATTTATAGCCACTGCCCTTTTATCTTGGTCAATGCAATAGATTATACCCCTGATAACATGGGCGTGGTAAGGTTCTTGCCCTTCTTCTGCATGAAGCGCCCCTTCGACATACCGGTCATGCTAAAGCGGATCGAAAAAGCTACGGCGGCTTATCCAAAAGCAGCCATGTTCGATCTTTTTGATAGGGGGTATTCAAGCCTTTTCGAGCAGCTGGCTTCCTGTATCATCTCCATACGTACGCTGGACGAGACAACCATCCCCTTATCCGAAAAGCTTTTTGCAAAGGCACGAACTCCCAAAGACCTGATGAAGCTTTCGGCTACCGAGCTCGAAACGATTTTATACGGAAGTACCTTCCCCGGACAAAAAGCCCATACCCTGCTGCGCATTGCACAGACAGCGGTGGAGTCCTATAACGGAGAGCTGCCACAGGACTTCGCCAGCCTGACGGCTATCAAGGGGGTGGGACCTAAATGCGCGGGGCTTGCATTAGGTGTGGCACATGGCTATGCTGCCATTAGTGTAGATATACATGTACACCGGGTAACCAACCGCTGGGGATTGGCATCGGCAAAAACTCCGGAGCAAACCATGGTGCTGCTCGAGCAAAAGATAGCCAGGGAAAGATGGACGGATATCAACCGCCTGCTCATGCCTTTTGGGAAACATATCTGCACCGGCAGGATGCCTCGCTGCTCTACCTGTCCCGTGCTTGAATACTGCCGGCAGGTTGGCGTAACAAGCCACCGGTGATCCGGCGGCCATATGGAGGAATTCGCCGAAAATATTTTTGAGCATAAGTTTTGAGCTGTCAATTTTGTGCAACATCTTCACTATATGAAAAACCAATTCCTGGCTATCATAGCCTCAGCAACCCTTATCAGCTGCAGCCAATCTTCCGGTAAAGAAAAAACCAATACCCCGGCTGATACCAGCGCTGTAAAAATAGCAGCCCCCTCAACACCTGCCCCTTCTCCGGCTATCAAGGCCGATGCAGCCACCATCATGGCGCGCAAGCAGGTACCGGTGCTTTGTTATCACCACATCAGGGAGATACAGATGGCAAGCAAGGCCAATAAAGGTTACGAGGTAACCATAGCCCAGTTTAAGCAGCAGATGAAAACACTGGCAGACAGCGGTTATAAAAGCATCACCCCGGAAGAATATTATAACTACCTCACCAAGGGTACGGCCTTGCCCGAAAAGCCGGTGATGATCACTTTCGACGATACATCCGAAGAGCATTTCACCATTGCCAAACCCGAAATGGAGAAATACGGGTTTAAAGGCGTGTATTTCATCATGACCATTTCTATCGGCAGGCCGCGATACATGACCAAGGAGCAGATCAAGCAGCTGTCCGATGATGGCCATGTGATCGCCAGTCATACATGGGACCACCACCGGGTAGACAAGTACATAGTTGGCGATCGCACGGTGACCGAGGGCAAGAAACAAAAAACGGTAAACGACTGGGATGTGCAGCTTGCCGGCTCCAAAACAAAGCTCGAGGAGATCACAGGCAAAACAGTGGAATACTTCGCCTATCCCTTTGGCATCTGGAGCAAAAGCGGCATTCCTGAGATCGAAAAGCGGGGTTATAAAATGGCCTTCCAGCTGTCGACCGTCAGGGATTCCCTGCAGCCCTTGTATACCGTTCGCCGCATGATCGTTTCACCTGAATGGAGCGCTCCCGGCATGGTAAAAGTGATGAAGAGCACGTTCCGCTAAAAATAAATGAGGCAGATATTGCACTGCCTGTCTGCCAAGCGGCAGTCGTTCCGGCAACTGTTGCGCTACCTCAACAATATTTCCACACAAAGGCCCCTTCATAAGGGGTCTTTGCGCTTAAAAGCCTGTTTTTGTCGTTTATGGGCAGCGGTGCTGTTTGGAACGGTCTTTGGATTTTTAAAGGAAATCAGATGTTATGTTTCCGATGTGGTTTTTTATAGTGCTGATTATGTTGATCTGCTACCTGTTATACATTACAAGAACAACCGAAGACGATCTTATGGTGATGGGTAAGAACAGGCTCAGGAAGTTTCAATACTGGATAAAAGGATCATCCGAAAAATAAATGCAGGGTCTGCCGAAAAGACTTTTTGTCAGAAGGGGTGAATGAGGTGTTTGGATTGAATAGATAGCAGATGCGGATCTTCAGGTGCAGGGCAGCCGGTGCTGTCCTGACACGCGAAGATCCGCATCTTTTTGCCACAAGCTAATGGCATCAAACCTTAGCGCTTAGTCCGCTCTTCTTCCACTTCCCCTCGTAAGGGCAACCAGCAGCAATATAAACACAGCGGCACCTACCACCCATACCCACGGAGAGGCGTACCAGGCCGAGTCTCCTTTTGCATTGATGTCGATATTAATGTCCTTGGTGCCGCCATTGTCCTGGGCCAGGGTTGTCATGGCAGCCAGCATGGCCGACATGAACAGGAAGTGTATTTTTTTCATTTGATTCAGTTTGGATAGGAAATGTAAAAAACATGCCAGCCCTGCCGTAGATCGTATCACCAGTGGCTAGCCGCGTTGGCCGAACAGCAGGCTGCCTATGCGTATCATATTGCTGCCTTCCTCGAGTGCCAACCGGTAGTCGCCGCTCATGCCCATGGAGAGGGTATCGAACCGGTGCCGGGCATCAACCTGCCGGCTGTAGTGCCGGAACAGGCCCGAAAGCCGGCGGAACTCGCTTCTAACCTTATCTTCCCTGTCGGTATTTGAAGCCATGCCCATGAGCCCTCTTATCCTTACATGGTCGAGCGTCGAAAGCTTGCCGGCCGATAGTAGGTCTTCCAACTCCTTTTCATCCAGGCCGAATTTGGTTTCTTCGCTGGCGATAAACACCTGCAGCAGCACATCGATCACCCTGCCCGAATTTTTACCCTGCCGGTTGATCTCCCCGAGCAGTTTTTCGCTATCCACGCCGTGAATAAGGTAAACAAAAGGCGCAAGGTATTTTACCTTATTACGCTGCAGGTGACCAATAAAATGCCAGCGGATATCTGCCGGGAGCGTCGCTTGTTTTTCGCAAAGCTCCTGCACATAATTCTCGCCAAAATCCCTCTGGCCCATTTCGTACAACTCGAGAATGGCAGCAGCCGGCTTGGTTTTGCTCACGGCTATCAAAGTCTGGTGCTCAACATCCAGTTGTTTAACAATCTCTAAATAGTTTGTCCGGTTTATCAGCATTATGTTCGTGTTCTGATTACAAAATTAACCCCATTCACTGCACCACACCACCGCTTTATGAAGAATATCATGCTGCCCCTGCTTTCAATGGCCATCATTTTATGTTCCTGCCGCTCCATGACATCGTTCGATACACCCAACAGCTTTCGCAACATGCAGGGAACCGTTTTTCTTTCCAATGGCAAAACCGTAGATGGAAAAATCATTGTGAATTCAAGCAACAGGCTTTCCTCTCCTGTAAAGGTCTATACCGAAGGTGACCGGAAACCGATGCAGTTCGGGCTTTCGGACGTAAGCGGCTATAGCATAAGAGGCGATTATTATGCCCTGAAGCAGGTCAGGGGCAATCTTTCCCTCGGCCGGCAACAATATTTTATGAAGCGCATCAGCCGTCCGGAATCGCGCATTCATCTGTTTGAACACATAGAGAAGGTAAATTCCACCAATTCCCGCAATGTAACCACCAGCAGGTACGAGACCCAATACTTCCTGCAGATGCCTGGCGATGCGTCCAATGAGGTCTGGTCTCTCAGCGGTTCGCGCTTTGTGCCCAATTTCGATGAGAAAATGAGCAAGCTGGTAGCCGACTGTCCCTCACTCGCCGCTAGGATCAGCAGCAAGGCCGAAGGTTATTTCTATGCCCAGGTAACCATGTTTGGCGAGAAAAGGGCAGACGTGCTGCTGCGCATCATTGACGACTACAATGCCTGCGGGAGATAAGGTTCAGACCATTGGAAGGTCGTAAATGAAAAAAGCTATACACAGTGCCTGGCGCCGCGTATAGCTCGATTTATCTTGTGTGAAGCCTTATTTGAGAATAGACCTGCTGATCACGATCCGCTGCACCTCGCTGGTACCTTCATAGATCTGGGTGATCTTGGCATCGCGCATCAGGCGCTCTACGTGGTATTCCTTTACAAAACCATAGCCGCCATGTATCTGTACGGCTTCAACGGTCGTCCACATCGCTGTTTCTGATGAATAGACCTTGGCCATGGAGGAGCTAAGGGTGTAGTCCTGCTTGTTATCCTTTTCGCGGGCGGCTTTCAGGCAAAGCAGCCTGGCTGCTTCGATTCTTGTGGCCATATCGGCAAGCTTGAAGGCAATTGCCTGGTGATTGGCGATCTCGGTGCCGAAGGCCTTACGCTCTTTCGAATACTTAAGCGAAAGCTCATAAGCTCCGCTGGCTATGCCAAGGGCTTGTGAAGCAATACCAATCCTGCCGCCGGCAAGGGTTTTCATCGCGAACTTAAAGCCAAAGCCATCCTCTCCTATCCTGTTCTCTTTCGGAACTTTCACATCATTGAACAGGATGGTGTGCGTATCGCTGGCACGGATGCCGAGTTTATTTTCCTTTCCGCCCACCACAACGCCGGGCCAGTTCTTTTCAACGATAAAAACACTGATGCCCTTGTGGCCCTTTGCCGGATCGGTTTGTGCGATCACCAGATAGACGGAGGCAGTACCGCCATTGGTGATCCAGTTCTTTGTACCGTTGAGCAGGTAATAGTCACCTTTGTCTTCGGCTGTGGTTCGCTGCGAAGTGGCATCGCTCCCTGCCTCGGGTTCGCTAAGCAGAAAGGCGCCGGTATAGAGCTCGCCGTCCTTCTTTCCCTGGGCGAGCGGCGTGAGGTATTTTTGCTTTTGCTCTTCCGTTCCATACCCTTCAATGCCATAACAAACAAGGCTGTTGTTTACGCTCATGCAAACGCTTACGCTTGAGTCGACCTTGCTGATCTCCTCCATGGCCAGTACATAGCTGACGGTGTCCAGGCCGGCACCGCCGTATTCGGGACTTACCATCATGCCAAGGAAACCCAGGTCGGCGAGCTTCATCATCTGCTCACGGGGGAACTGCATTTTTTCATCTCTTTCGATCACACCCGGCAGGCATTCGTTCTGTGCAAAATCCCTTGCGGCCTGCTGTATCATCAAGTGCTCTTCGCTTAGTTGGAAGTTCATGGTAGAAAATTGTGCCGCAAAAATAAGGGAGTTTGGGCTTGAGATACCCTATTGATTGCTCCGGTCCCGAATTTTCGGCCCAAGGCCTTTGAGACCAGGCTGGCTTTACTAAAATGACGAAGCTTTCGGTGCTATCCGGCATGTTTGTTTCGACGAAAACCGGGAGGGAGGAAGCTTGCAAGGGCCTTTGATGAGCGGATTTTCGCGAAGCCTGCGAATTTGCCTGTATCGCCTCACTTCAACCCCTCGCAGACAAGTGCCTGCATCGGCACTTGGCGGCCATATATTGATTCCTGTTCCAACAGGGCATCCAGGATGGCCCGCCTGATCCGGTTTGCCTCCGGTTTTGCCAGCCTTTTTAAATAAGAAACAAGCGGCGAACCATCGATCAGTCCCTTCGCAAAAATGGAAGCATCGCCGTACACCCCCGTTTTCCGCACGGCTTCTATCCTGGTCTGCCGGAAGCCTGCGGCATCCAACAACCTGCTTATCTCCGCGGCATCAAAAAATGAATAAGGCCCCTTTTTTTCCATGTCGGGTGCATTGGTGCCTACTACCCTCCTCATCGCTTCCGGTACAATGGCCGAACGGGGATTGGCTGTCGCGCGGTCCCAGGTATTGAATAAAATGCGGCCACCGGGCTTTAGCACCCTCCAGGCTTCAGCAAAAGCTTTTTCTTTGTCTGAAAAGAACATAAAGCCAAACTGGCAAATGACTCCGCTAAAGCAGGCATCCATAAAAGGCAGGCTCATAGCATCTGCCAATTGCCACTGAACAGGCCTGCCTGAAAGTTTTTGCCTGGCCCTGTTCAGCATGTCCTCATCCGCATCGCTGGCCACGATTGTAAAGCCAGGGCGACTGCAAAGATGAGCAGTGAGGATACCTGTACCGCAGGCAAGCTCCAGCAGCGGTCCTTCGATAAGATCCGGGGCAATTCTTTCTGCAAGATCTTCGGCATAGGGCTCGAATAAAACCGGTCCCAGCACATTGTCGTAGCTCGCAGGGTCCACACCTGCGTAAGGGGTAGATGATGACATGGCAGATCAAAAGCAACAAGTTACAGAATGTCGGTTGGAGCCAGTTCTGCAGGATAAACGACGGGGTCCATATTTTTGCAGATGCATTTTAGAAAGATTCTTCCAAATACCGCAGACCACCGCGCCATGATCGCCTTCAGGGTAAAGACCTTGCTCGAACCGATCGGTGTTCCGGCGTCCTATATCGTACCGGAGAAAGAAGCCAACGATGTGCTGATCGGCGCTTATGATGGTGAAGAGCTGATCGGCTGCTGCATACTCACGGGCCTGGACAAGGAGCTGGTGCAGCTGCGCCAGATGGCCGTTCAAAAAGACCGCCAGGGACAGCATATCGGTGCCGCCATCATCTCCTTTGCCGAACAGGCGGCCAGGGAGCTGGGATACAGCCGGCTGATGATGCATGCCCGCGACCCGGTGATCGGCTTTTATGAAAAATGCGGCTATTCGATCAAGGGCGAGCAATTCTTCGAAGTAGGGCTTGGCCATCACAGGATGGAGAAAAAGCTTTGAACCCTGGCGGCATCCTCGCCTCTCTCCATGCCAATCTGTTCTTATCTTTCGGCCATGAAACTCGATATACTGGCCATCGGCGCCCATCCCGACGATGTAGAGCTGGCCTGCTCCGGAACCCTCATCAGCGAAGTACGCAGAGGTAAAAAAGTAGGTATTGTAGACCTTACGCAAGGAGAGCTGGGCACCAGGGGCACCATAGAGACCCGGTATGCCGAGGCTGCGGAAGCCGCCCGCATCATGGGCATCAGCGCAAGAGAGAATCTGAAGATGCGTGACGGGTTCTTCAAAAACGACGAAGCGCATCAGCTGCAGCTGATCAGCATACTTCGAAAGTACAGACCCGAGATTGTGATCGGCAACATACTTGAAGATCGTCACCCAGACCATGGAAGGGGCGGATGGCTGATTTACGATGCCTGTTTTTTTTCCGGCCTCCGCCAGATTCAAACGCTGGATGAGAACGGGAAACCGCAAGAGAAGTGGCGGCCCAAGATGCTGCTGCAGTACATACAGGACCGTTTTTTCGAGCCGGATATCATCATCGACGTTTCCGATGTTTGGGAACAGCGCATGGAAACGGTCAAGGCTTATCGTACACAGTTCTACGACCCCGGCAGTACAGAGCCGCAAACCTATTTATCCAAGCCCGATTTTATGGAAGCCATTACTGCAAGGGCCAGGCTGCTGGGAAAACGCATTGGTGTAAAGTATGGAGAGGGTTTCCTGTCTAAAAAGAACATCGGCTTAACCAGCCTCGATGCCCTGGTACTCAACGAAACATAGCCAAGGGATGCAGATAAGATGAAGAAAGAGGCAGGCAGTGCCGGAAATTCAACCGCACTACCTTCTTCCATACCAGCCGTTGTGGATCTCCTGCACAAAAACTTCTATCTGCCGGTCTACTGCATTGTTTTGCGCATCGTAAGGCTGTTTCAGATCGCTGCCAAAGAAAAAAGCCACGGTCTGGTACATGCGGGCATTAAGACCTCCGCGGTACTCTTTGATGATCTCGTAGCAGTCATTACCCGTTTCCCGGTTAATCAGCTTCATAAGCACCTTGCCCTGGTAAACGGAAAGATTGGAAAGGGGATCGGAAAATTTCTTTTTGAGCTCGTCTTCCCTCGACTTGATGTATTTTTTTCTTTCCTTTTTGGAATCGACCCCGCGCAGTCTGGTATTTACGTCGTTGATGATGGCGCCTGCCTCCTGTGCATACCGGTAGGTGACATAAACGGCATTCCTGAGCCGGTTGTATTCCTGAATGGCCTTGGCCATTTTTTCCGGTGATACGTTGGATACATAAACCGGCTCCATGAAGCTGTAGGGTATCCATTCGTTGTCGTAGAAGATGGCCGACACAAGAATGGTATCATTAGGCCCGGTCTTGGGTGCAGCAGTCCGCTGGGCACTTGCCGCAGGGGCAAGCGCGAAAGCAAACAGAAACAGACCAATACGGACAAAACGGTGCATAGCTTAAATATACGAAGAGACGAACGCTTTACAAATAGACAACCTTAAACACGGAAAAGCTGTTTAAGAAAAGATAAACTTGCCCCCGGCAGTGTTAATCCTCTACTGCGGCCCGGGGCGCTCTTTCCCTGTCCTCAGGCTGCTTTTTAACGACTTTCCTTTCCCTGGCTCCTTCCTTTTTTGCTCCTCTTCTATGAATAACACTGATAACCATGCCCAGGATCATGATAATGGTTCCGGCCCAGAGGATATTGATAAAGGGGAATTTGAGCGATTTGATGGTTACGTACTCCAACACTGCATCGGACTCCTTCATCCCAAACTCCGCTTTGTTGCCGTCGACCTTGCCAATCTGCAGGATCAGGCTTTCGGATGTGATGGTATCAGGCTGCGAAAAAAGCACCCCGCCCTTGTTCACGAGCACCGATTTCATGGTATAGGAAGTGCCCATTTGCGATTGTACTTTCAGGGTTGCGATGGAAGCGCTGTCGGTCGCACTGAGCTCCAGTCCGGGTATGGTCCGCTCTGTTTCGATCTTTTCAAGCACCACATAACCTTTGGAATAAAAGAAGCTATCGCCCACCGCCGTGCTTACAGCCTTAAAGGAAGCGGTGTCCTTTACCTTGGTTGGATCGGCCAGGGAGGTAATATAAGTGAAGATATCCGCGGTCAGGTAATGCTTGGCATCGGGATTGGCCATCAGCCCCTGGTTGCCCTTATAGTTAACGAAGGCATTGGGCTTGAGGTAAAACTCCTCCTTGCCATCTTTGCTTTCAAACTTGAGGAAGTAGTACCAGAGCGGCTTTTGCGCATGTGCGGAGTCTTTTTCATAGGTAACCCAGTACTTGCCCATATCGGTGCGCACGCCTTTTACGAGCGTAACATTTTCACCTGGCTTTTCCTCGCTCTTCTCGCCAAAGAAGGCCGGTATGCCACCCCGGTAGTAGGAAAGGATCTCCTTTTTGGATGAGGATATAAGTATACCCACCAGGATCAGCGCAAACCCAACGTGCGAGATGGCGCCACCAGCCATTTTGAGCCTGGCCTTGAGCCCGGTAAAAATGTAAGATGCATTGGCTACAGCTGAATAGATGGCAGCTACAACCGCCACCCAAATCGCTGCCTGGTAGCCTATCCCCTGCTTGGTATAATTGACATCTCCAAAAGCAAGCACCAGGGCTGCGATCACCAGTCCCGCAAGCGAAGGCAGCAGGAGCTTTTTGAGAAAAGGACGACCGGTCGATTTATACCTGAGGTACATACCAAAACCGGTAAGCAGCCCGATCACGATGGCTACGAAGATCTGTACCCGGTTATAGGCATATTCGGAATCCTCGCCCATGGCAAGGGGATTGAGCAGCTTATCCTTGCCTGTAAACAAAGCCTGGATCTTGTTGAAAACAGGGATGGAAGTCATGGCAATGATCAGCGTGGCCGAAAGAAAGAGCACCAGCGATCCCACGAACATCCAGAACTCACGGGAAGATGCTTCCTCTTCCTTTGCAATGAAGGGGATCTTTTTATAGCGTATGGCGAAGAGGGCAAGCGCCGGCAGCACAAAAACAAAAAGAAAGAAGCGCTGGTGGCCAAGCGTAATGCCTTCGCCCGTAAAAGCATGAACCGAGGTATCCTGCAGCTCGCCGCTGCGGGTGAGATAGGTGGAATAAAGTACAAAAAGGAAGGCGAGGATTAAGAAAAGGCTCGTGGTGCGCAGGGCATTACCGGTGCTCCGGTAGATGACCAGGGTATGGATACCGGCTACGAGTATGAGCCAGGGAACGAGCGAGGCATTCTCAACCGGATCCCAGGCCCAGTAGCCGCCAAAGCTAAGCGATTCGTAGGCCCACGCGGCACCCATCATGATACCGAGTCCAAAAACCGCGGCCGAAAAAAGCGCCCAGGGAAGGGCAGCCTTTGTCCACTCGGAATATTGCCTTGTGATCAACCCGCCTATTACAAAGGCAAAAGGAATGATGGTGGAAGCAAAACCGAGGAAAAGCACTGGCGGATGTATCACCATCCAGTAGTTCTGAAGCAGGGGATTGAGGTCGTTGCCATCCTTGATGAGGCTGAGATAATCCACCCTGAGCGCACCATTTGCCTCATGCAGCATGGGCGCATTGTCGAGCACACCCGAATTGCGCAGCAGCAGGAAAGGATTCGAGCCCAGCTTGAGGCCGAGGATATCGACTCCCAGCAGCATCGTGGCCAGCAAGACCTGTGCAAACCCAATGACCATCATCACCGGCGCTTCCCATTGCTTTTGCTTGCGGATGAAGATCAATCCCAGCACACAATGCCAGGCGCTCCAAAGAAGAAAGCTGCCTTCCTGGCTCTCCCATAAGCAGGCAAGCAGGTATTCGGGCTCGAGTGAAAGGCTGCTATGCTGCCAGGCATACTTATATTCGAAATAATGGTTGCTGATGATGTAGGCAAGAATACCGAATGCGGCAAAAACCGAAACCGCCTCCGTAACAAAGAACAGCCGGGCGAGCCTTTTCCAGTAAGCGGCAGAACCGGTACCCGAAGACAGCTCACTGGAAACACCGCCTTTACGGAGACCTATAGCATAAAAAACAGTGGCGCCGATCGAAGAAATGAGAGAAAGAAGAAGAAAAAAATGTCCGAAACTGCCAGGCAACAGGTGCTCATCAAGAAAATCCATCAGCGAAAAATTTAGTTGTAATTGGTGGTCGCAGACTGAATGTTCTTTTCCGCCTGCTTCATATCATCCTTATACTTGGATGGACATTTCATCTGTATCTTGTTGCATTCAAAATATCCATCACGCATAAACCCATTCAGGTCTATGCCCTCGCTCCGCTCTATGTCGGTCGGCTTGGCATTGCTGTAAACAACCTTGCTCCTCTTGCCCTCGTTATCAAACGCGTAAAAAACAGTAAGGTTCGGATTTTTCACCGCATCATACTCCACAGGGGTGGCTTTATCGAGCTTCACCTTCACAACAACAAATTTTCCGCTCTTTTTCTGCGCCGAGGCAAAGCTTTCCTGTGTAGTTAGATCTTTTACAAAAAAGGACATACCGACGATACCGGCGATAACCAGGATCAGGAGGAGGATGTGTGTTTTTTTCATCTTGGTCGATTCTAGGCCCATGGCCGGACAACCCGGTGCTGCAACGGCAGCCCCTTTGCTGCCCGGGAAGGCAGTTTTTATCATCCGCTAAAAGGCGATGCAAAGGTAGATCAAATTTGGAGTCTGAAGGATATGTTAAGCACAGATTTTCGGTGGTCCGTCCAGTTTTCACAAAACTATAAATCCGGGCCGGAAGGCCGATTTTGCGGCGTCGATTAAGCAGTTTAACTTGCACCGCCTTAAGATTGAACAATGGTCGACTTTTCAAATTTTGATCCGAACAGCGCTGGCAATCCGAATAACAACATTTTTGGCCTGCCGATATCGGAAGACGAGGCCCGCCTGGTCATTCTGCCCATCCCCTGGGAGGTGACGGTAAGCTTTGGCTCGGGCACCGCAAGGTCCGCGGAGCAGATCATGAAGGCCAGCCTCCAGGTTGACCTTTTTGATCCCGAAGTACCCAATGGCTGGCAGGAAGGTTTCTACATGCGGGAGCCGGACCGCAAGATCCTGTTCAAAAGCGACTATCTCCGCAAAGAAGCAGAGCTTTATATCGACTATATTTCCAAAGGTGATGTGCTGGAAAAGAACCAGTTCATGTGCCGCACCCTCAGGGAAGTCAATGAGGGCAGTTATTTTCTCAACAACTGGGTTTACCAGCAAACGAAGGCTTTGCTTGCTAAAGACAAGCTGGTAGGGCTGCTTGGCGGCGACCACAGCACGCCTCTTGGCTTTATGAAAGCCATTGCCGAAAAGCATGGCGAGTTCGGCATCCTGCAGATCGATGCACACTGCGATCTGAGAGAAGGTTACGAAGGGTTTGTGTATTCACATGCCAGCATCATGTACAACGCCCTGAAGGAGATCCCTGAGCTGCGCAAGCTGGTACAGGTGGGCATCAGGGACTACAGCCAGGGTGAGCATGAATACATCAGGCAAAGCGAAGGCCGTGTTCAGACCTATTTCGATGGCGAGATCCGTGAGCGCATGTACGAAGGCGAGACATTCAGGCAAATCACAGAGGAGATCATCAGCAAACTACCCGATAAGATCTACATCAGCTTCGATATCGATGGGCTCGACCCCAAGCTTTGTCCCAATACCGGCACACCGGTACAGGGCGGATTTGAAACCGAACAGGTATTTTATCTTTTCAAAAAGATCCTGAAATCAGGCAAAAAAATCATCGGTTTTGACCTCAGCGAAGTAAGCACCAGCGAGAATGGCTGGGATGCCAATGTAGGCGCCCGTGTGCTTTTCAAGATGTGCAACCTGATGATCGCCAGCAATCCCGCGGAACATGTATAGTATAACGGTGAAGATCGATGGCGTGGAGAGCAGGCGCAGGAGCGCCGGCCTGCTGCATATGGTGATCGGGTTCTTCCTTATTGCTAAGGGTGCCGACCTGTACCGTTACCTCGAATACAAGAACTTCCTGCCCGTCATTCCTGTTCTGCTTGTTGCCAGCTTTTCGATCTTTTATGGCTTTCTCCGGAAAAAGCTGGATCCCCTGGCGGTAAACAACCAGCGGCTGAGACTGGTACAGGCAGTTACCTTTTTCGCGCTGGGCCTGATGCTGGCCAATGTGGGAAGGCCTGTCGATTATATTGGTGTTTTTCTCTTTGTGCTGTTGTCGCTGATGCTGCTTTTTTCCGAACGCAGGGTATTCCAGGAAACAGCCATAGAGCTCGGTGAGGCAGGGATCAGGATTCCAGGCAATTACCGCGACCACCTGCTTGGCTGGAGCGAGCTTACCAGCGTGGTGGTGAGAGAAGACTTTCTTACCATCTTTCACAAAAAAGAGAAATACTTACAATACAAGGTCATGCAGGATCTTTCCACACTCGAGCTGGCAAAAATGAATGCTTTTTGCAAGGAAAGAATAGAGGAGGAAAATGCACCGATGGCCGAAAGGGAAAAATAAAAGGAGCCGCGCTCTAGTCTGCCGGCATCATAAACAATTTCTGCAAGGTTTTTAACCATCCTTTTCAGGTGGGAAAAACATCAAATTAAAAACAACATGTCTCCGTTCATACTTTATTCCGATGGCAAAGGCAATATATTCGAAGACACTTCCCTTTACGTGGTGGGAAGGAGTGGCTGGGACGCCTTTCCCATTCCCGAAGATGAATGGATCCTGCTTCCCGAGGGCGGGCAGCTCTACGAGCTTCCGGGCAGGCGCGGGATTGGTATCGACGTCAAGACCGGTGAGATGCGGCTTTGTGAAAAAGGCTGGGCCGTAGCGGCCTTTATTCCGCCTGCACACACAGGTTTTTACCTCGCCGCTTACGAAACAGCCCCCGATGCGCCTACCCTTCCCCTGTTCTGTTACACGGCTGTAGGCTGGCATGATGGTATTTTTTATGTGCCGGCGGTCCGGATAGAGCAGGACATACGGCAGGAATGCGGCGGGTTTGACCAGGAAAAAGTGGAGCAGGGTGTTGAACAGCTGCTGAAAACCTATCCGCATAACAGGCTGGTTGCCCACCTGGCCAATAATTGCGCGCGTACTTATCACTGCCCGGCAGCCCGCAATTATTTTATCGGCCGCTGGGAATGTCCCATTCCCTCCTCTCCGGCCTGTAATGCCAATTGCGTTGGCTG
Source organism: Flavisolibacter sp. (assembly GCA_035761965.1). Classification (GTDB taxonomy): domain Bacteria; phylum Bacteroidota; class Bacteroidia; order Chitinophagales; family Chitinophagaceae; genus Flavisolibacter. The sequence continues at coordinate 18,593 of DASTPZ010000041.1, forward strand.
CATATCCTTTCAACCGGCAGAGGAATCTATCGTCTCCACGCAGGACCGGCTGACCTTCAAGCCAACAGCCGAAGAGATCGTCGAGTACACGGTACCGCACCTTGAGACTGCGCCCTATCCTATTGTGAGCTTTGGTCAGGGCTGCGAGGGAGAACCCCTGCTGATGTGGGAAACCATCAGGCAATCGATCCTGGAGATCAGGAAGCATACGCAGAGAGGAAGCATCAACATCAATACAAATGGTTCGAAACCCAATGCGGTGAGGGCGCTTTGCGAAGCCGGACTGAACAGCATCAGGGTAAGCACCAATTCTGCCCGGCCTGAGATCTACCTGCCCTACTACCGCCCTAATAATTACACCTTTGAGGACATTGTAGAAAGCCTGAAGGTCGTCAGGGATTTTGGCGGGTGGACCTCGATCAACTATTTTGTCTTCCCCGGCATGACCGATTCTGTTGCCGAATATGAAGCCCTGCGCAAGCTTATCATCGATACCGATCTCCGAATGATCCAATGGCGAAATTTCAATATCGATCCGGATTGGTACCTTGGAAAGATCGGTATGATCGACAGTGGTGAGATCCTCGGAATCAAACAGCTCATGAGCCTCATAAGCGAAGAATTCCCTCACCTGAAATATGGCTATTTCAACCCGCCAATGGAGCGGATCAGGGGCCGGTATGAAAAGGATTTCGCCGGCGGCCAGCTGTAAGGTTCGAGCAGCATTGGCTCCTCCCATTTTCCAGGTAGACTGTTCGCTACATTTGCTTTATGCAAAAACTGATCATCGTAGGAGCCAGTTCCGGCATAGGCTATGAGATGGCCTGTATCTATGCCGCCCGCGGCGCGAGGGTTGCTGTAACCGGTCGCAGGCAGGTCCTGCTGCAGGCCTTGCAGGATCGTTTCCCCGACCGGGTGATCACCTCCTGCTTTGATGTACGAGGCAGCGATAATGCCATCCGCATAAAAGAGCTGATTGACCGGCTCGGCGGCCTGGACCTTCTTATTTACAATGCCGGATATGGCGAACCATCCAGGGAGTTGAACCTTGACGAGGAAATGGCAACAACGGCAACCAATGTGTCTGGCTTTGTCGAGATCACAGGCATAGCATTCAACTATTTCAGGGAAAAGGGCGGCGGGCAGATCGCGCTCACCTCTTCGGTAGCCGCCTTACGCGGCAATGCCTGGGCGCCAGCCTATAGTGCGAGCAAGGCTTATATGAGCATTTATGCCGAGGGCCTTAACCTGAAAGCGGCCATGCTGGGGCAAAAGATCAGGGTCACCGATATCAGGCCCGGATTTGTAAATACCAAGCCCACCAAAGCAGGCTTTCGCTTTTGGGTGTCCCCGGTAAAGAAAGCGGCCATCCAGATGGTGTCTGCCATCGATCGCAGAAAGCGGGTGGCCTATGTTACAAAACGATGGTGGCTGGTAGCCCAGCTCATGAGGATGCTGCCCTATGCGATCTGTCGCAGGCTTTCCTGAATTGTTAAAACATAAGTCTATACGCTTTAATCACGGGCAATTTATCTAACTTTTCCTCCGTTTTACGGTCATATCCAACAAGCCTTATATTTGTATGAACAACACGATCTCCATGTCCCTTGAATTTGAAAGACAGAAGAATGCCAGGGCGCTTGCCTGGACGGGCGGTGTTGCAACAGCTGTTCTGCTGATGATCTTTTTTATCAAATGGGCCATACCGGTAAAAGAGGAGCAACCGACCGAAGAGTATATCGAGATCAATCTTGGCAGCGGTGATACAGGTTCGGGTGATGATCAGCCTGAGCTGCCCGGCGACCCTGCCCCTGCGCAGCAGGTGGCCTATACCCCGCCCCAGCCGGTAACTTCATCGCAGGAAGATGTAAAGGACCTGACCGACGAGAACGAGACCAGCAACGATGCACCCCAGATAGCCAAGCCCGTGGTCAGTAAGCCAGATGCCAGGAAGGTAGCAGAAAGCAAGACCATATCAAGGCCCAGCACCACGACCCCGCAACCCGTGGCAGAAGCGCCCCGTCAGCCTAAGGCCGCACTGGGCCGCACGACCGGCGGTAATGGCAATGGCGGCAACGGAGCCGATACCTACCGCCCCGGCACTGGCGAAGGAGTAGCAGGCGGCCCAGGCGACCAGGGAAGGCCCGGCGGAATTCCGAATGGAAGAAATTATTCCGGCACCCCCAGGAATTTTGGTGTGAAGATCATGAGCATTCCGAACCAAACCTTTGAAGACGATTTCAACGAGAACGCCAAGGTAGCCATGGATATCGTGGTGGGAGAAAATGGAAAGGTCTCCTCTGCCACTTATCAGCCCAAAGGCTCCACAACCTCGGACCGCAAGTATATCGATATAGCCCGCCGCTCTGCGTTTAAATTAAACATGGGCAGCAATAGCGGCGAAAAAGGAACGGTTATTTTCAATTTCAAAGTAAAGGGTTAACAGAAACGGCAAAAAACGCTTTTCGATCCAAATAAATTATTCACACGGCAGCCGGGCCCATTGCCCGGCACTTTTTTTCTTGTCCATCTGTATAGCTTTGCCCCGCATGAATTACCAGCAAACCCTCGACTACCTGTACAAGGCCCTTCCTATGTTCAGCCGCATAGGCAGCGCGGCTTACAAAAAAGACCTCACCAATATCCTTGCCCTTTGCCGGGAGTTGGGCGACCCACAGGAAAAATTCAGGACCATTCATGTAGGCGGTACCAACGGCAAGGGTTCGGTCAGCCATATGCTGGCTGCAGTACTGCAAGCCGCGGGCTACCGCACCGGGCTGTATACATCACCCCACCTGTATGATTTCAGGGAGAGGATCAGGATCGACGGCCAAATGGTGCCCGAAGATTTTGTTACCGCCTTTGTAGCGGAGAACCGGGCGCTCATAGAGAGCGTTGAGCCTTCGTTCTTTGAGATCACCGTGGCCATGGCCTTTGACTATTTTGCCAAACAGCAGGTAGACATCGCCGTTATAGAGGTGGGCCTGGGCGGAAGACTCGACAGCACCAACATCATCAGGCCGGAGCTTTGCGTGATCACCAATATCGGGTGGGACCATATGAACCTGCTGGGCAATACCCTAGAAGCAATCGCATTTGAAAAAGCGGGCATCATCAAGCCGGGTATTCCCGTGGTGATCGGGTCAAAACAGCGGGAGACCTATGATGTATTTGCCTCTGCTGCTAAAGAAAGAGGAGCACCTATCTTCTTTGCCGAAGACCGTTTTGCCGCGGAAGATTACCGGCTAAGCCCAGAAGCCATCGAAGTGCAAGTGCGCGACAAAAACACCGGACTGCTTACCTCCTACATCACAGACCTGCCGGGCATCTACCAAAAAGCAAATATCCTTACCGTGCTGCAGGCCATTGCCGCCTGGCCAGGTGCGCCAATTGCGATACCGACTGTGCAGGAGGCGCTCGGGTGGGCAAAGGTCTCTACCGGCTTGAGAGGACGATGGGAGGTATTGCGCCAGCAGCCCACAGTAGTACTGGAAGTGGCACACAATGCCGAGGGCATCAGGGAGATGCTGAAACATGCAGCGCGGCTGTCTTTTAACAGGCTTCACCTCGTGATAGGAATGGTAAAGGACAAAGAGATCGGAAAAGTGCTGGAGCTGCTGCCGCGGGAGGCGGTCTACTATTTTACGCAGGCGGGCATACCAAGAGCGCTGGATGCTGCTGCCCTTCGTGATCAAGCAGCTGCATACGGATTGCATGGCGACAGCTTTGACAATGTAAACGAAGCGCTGCGTGCAGCGTTGGCTGCCGCCGACAGCGAAGACCTGATCCTCGTTTGCGGAAGTATATTCTTGGTAGCGGAAGTAGATAGAGCCGGCCTGGAGCCGAGGAAATGACGGCAGCCGTATTCCCTGCTCTCAAAGCCTGATCTCGCCCAACCGCTCCAGCGCGTAGAACATGCAGGTGGCATGAAGTGACTGGACGATCTTATTTTCCCTGAGCAGTTGCTTTATATCGGCTATATCCCGCACAAGTACTTCCACATCTTCGGTCTCGTCGAGGTTTTGCTCTGCAACTTTTTTACCGCCACGGGCAAGGTACATATACATATAGTTATTGCTGGTTGCAGGGTTGGGAGCTACACGGCCCATCAATTCAAAAGAGGAGAACTCATAACCCGTTTCCTCTTTCAGCTCACGCGCAATGGCTGCCGAAGGCTCTTCGCCCTTGTCTACGACGCCGCCGGGCAATTCCACGCTGGTTACTCCAAGACCGTGACGGTACTGCCTTACAAGAACCACTTTATTGTCTTCGGTGATGGCAAAACAGCTGACCCAGGAAGGATATTCAAGTACATAGTAGTCGTTATGCCTTTTGCCATTGGGAAGCTCGCAAACATCTTTTCTTACCGTAAACCAGGGTTCTTGAAACAGGAGCTTCGACTCCAGTACTTTCCATTCCATAAATTATTGTTTGTTGAAAGCAAGACCGTCTTACCAACCTTTACTTTCCCTTAGCGCAGTGATATGTGCTGTGTGATGCCTTCCATGCCAGGCATACATTCCAAGAAGCGAAAACAGCGTGAGCTGCTTTTTGTGCTCCGGATGGTATACTGTCCTCTGCCAGTCGGCTTCCGAAAAACTTTTCAAAAATTCGTGCCACCTGAGGTGCAGGGCGAATAAGAGTGTGATAGATACATTGACTGGCAGCTGCTGTACATCGGTCGTCATGGCCCAGCTTTTTTCCTCGTAAGGCCTTATGGTCGGGTTCTCCTCGGTATACCCGAGCTTGAACCTGATGTAAGCATTCATATGGCTGTCAGCTACATGATGCACCAGCTGGTTCACCGTCCACCCGCCTGGCCTGTATGGTGTTTTCAAATGTTCTTCATCCAGGTTGTGTATGGCTGCCTCCAGCGCGTTAGGCAGGAACTTTAGATCCGTCAGCCATTGTTCCTTCAGCTTACCGGAGAAGGCAGCCGGCGCTTCATATTCACCGATGGGGTATTTTAGCCCGTCCAGGTCTGAAAGATTCATGTATTTCGGTTGATGGGATAAAGAGCAGGGTTAAACATGTTTGTATAGATCGGCCTGAAAGGAAAATCAAACGATCTCCAACAGCTCGATATCAAACTGCAGCGTAGCGCCACCGGGAATATCGCCTCCTGCCCCCCTGTCGCCATAAGCAAGATCGGAGGGTATCCAAAGTCGCCAGGTGCTGCCCACGGGCATGAGCGGTATCACTTGCTGCCATCCTTTTATAAGTGCGGTCAGCGGTGCGGTAAAAGGCTGATTGCGACGGTAGGAGCTGTCGAACTCCTTCCCGCTGATGAGCGCTCCCCGATAATGTGCCTTGATCCTGCTCGATGGCTCCGGCTTTGGTCCATTGCCTTCTTTGATCACTTCGTACTGGATGCCGCCCGGCAGCTCCTGCACACCTTCGCGGGTCTTGTTCTGGGCCAGGAAGCTTGCCCCTGCTTCTTTTTCAGCCTTAAGCCTGTCTTCCTGATGGCCTCTTAATCTGTCCTGTAAGCTCATATGGTTAATTAAGTTTCGCGTAATGAATGCCCGGTAAGATGAATGAACACATCTTCCAGATTGGCTTGCTTCATTTCCTTTGGTCTTTCGAAGCCTGTTGCTACCAGGTCGTCGATCAATTTATCGGGTGTTGCCAGCGCAACGATCTTGCCTGCATCTACGATGGCTACCCGGTCGCAGAGATATTCCGCCTCATCCATGTAATGAGTGGTGATAATAACGGTAGTGCCATTGGCGCGGATCTGCTTTACTAGATCCCAAAGGTTACGCCGTGCCTGGGGGTCAAGACCGGTAGTAGGCTCGTCAAGAAATACCACCTTGGGTTCATTGATGAGCGTAGTGGCAATGGAAAAACGTTGCTTCTGACCACCGCTGAGCTCTTTTACCTTTGCCTTTGCCTTATCGCGCAGGTTGACTTTGTCGAGCAGCTCCATGGGGTCTACCTTATGGTTATATAAGCCTGCGAACAGGTTGATCAGCTGCACCAGGGTGAGGCCAGGATAAAAGCCCGAGGTCTGGAGCTGCACACCAATGATCTTTTTTATTTCGTTTGGCTGCCTGTCGAGGTCGAACCCGTCGACAATGATTTTGCCGCCCGTCTTTTCGCGAAGGGTTTCAATGATCTCGAGCGTAGTGGATTTACCAGCGCCGTTGGGGCCCAGCAGTCCAAATATCTCTCCTTCATACACATCAAAGCTGATCCCTTTCACTGCCTGAAAGCTTCCGTAGTTCTTAACCAGGTCTCTTACCTCTATTATCTTCTTCATTGATTTTACTTGAAGATTGCTAAGCAATTTTATGAGCTGAGCCGGTTTATTTTGCCGTGGCTACCGATTTTACACAGCTATCCAGCTCTTCCATCATGGCCTTGCTGCCTACGAAGAAAGGCGTGCGCTGATGAAGTTCGGTTGGCTTTACGTCAAGAATGGGCATCTCGCCGTTCGTGGCCTGTCCGCCTGCCGCTTCTGCGATAAATGCAAAGGGATTGCATTCGTACAATAGCCGCAGCTTACCTTTGGGCTTGTCGGTCGTGCCAGGGTACATGAATATTCCTCCCTTGATCAGGTTCCTGTGCACATCAGATACCATGCTGCCGATATAGCGCTGGGTATAAGGTCCGCCGGTCTCCTTGGTCTTGTTTTGGCAGAGGTTGATGTATTTGCGAACGCCTTCACTGTACTGGAAGAAATTACCGTGATTGACAGAATAGATCTTACCCTGAGGCGGACATTTAATATCGGGATGGCTGAGGCAAAACTCGCCGATAGAGGGATCCAGGGTAAATCCGTTGACGCCCCTGCGTGTAGCATATACAAGCATGGTGGAAGAACCGTATACTACATAACCGGCAGCCACCTGGTCGCGTCCTTTTTGCAAAAAATCTTCCCGCACCACCGCTGTGCCCCTGTCAGATACCCTCCTGTAAATGCTGAATATGGTGCCTATGGAAACATTCACATCGATATTGCCGCTGCCATCCAGCGGATCGAAGAGGCATACATACTTCGATTTTTTACTTACCTCGTCGTCAAAACCTACAAAATCATCGAGCTCTTCGCTCGCGATGCCGGCGCAGCTTATGCCATGCTGCAGCACACCCATGAACTGGTTATTGGCAAATACATCGAGCTTTTTTACATCTTCGCCTTGCACGTTCACCGAACCGGCATCTCCCAGTATGTCTACCAGCCCTGCTTTGTTCACTTCAACGTTCACACGCTTGGCAGCCAGTCCTATATCCCTGAGCAAGCTGCTAAGCTCGCCCGTAGCATGCGGAAACTGGCGCAGCTGCTGTATCGTAAATTCATCCAGGGTGGAAATATGCCTGTTGATAACACTCATGCAATCGAAGATTTAGTGGCAACAAATGTAGGGGATTAAGGGATATAACAAAAGGATGAAAGGCAGGTCCCTGTTTGCGGCCCGACAGTTGCCAGCAAGCCCTTCTAAAACACGGTACAGTATACGAATCCCATAGTAATCATTGCTTATTGCTCATCTCTGAGCATCTTTGCCAAAACAAGGGTGCAATGAAAGTTTTCAAATTCGGCGGGGCTTCGGTAAGCACGGCAGAAAGGATCAGGAATGTAGCTGGCATACTGGCGGATCATAAAGCAGAAAAGCTGCTGGTGGTTATTTCGGCCATGGGAAAAACCACCAATGCCCTTGAAAAAGTGGTCGAGCGATTTTTTGCCGGCCAGAAGGAAGAAGCCCTTAGCCTGTTTGGAGAGATCAGGAAAGATCACCTCTTGATCGCATCCGAACTGGGCATGGCCGCCGAGCCCTCCGAAGGTCCGCGGCTATCTGATTTTTTCACCGAGGTTGAGTGGCTCCTGCACGACAGACCGGTGCGTGATTTCGACTATTATTATGACCAGGTGGTTTGTGTTGGTGAACTGCTATCTACCGCCATTGTAAGCCACTACCTAAACAGCCGGGGTGTAGAGAACCAATGGATGGATGTGCGGGACATTATCCGCACCGACAATAATTTCAGGGATGCCGGCATCAACTGGGACTATACGGCGCGTAAAGTCGAAGAGCAGGTGCTTCCTGCACTGGATCGCGTAAATATTGTGCTCACA
>DASTPZ010000042.1:0-5054 GCA_035761965.1 Flavisolibacter sp.
ACTTTGCCTCCATCCTCAACCGCTTATTTACGGCCGGCCAGGTGAATCTGGAATCCTAAACCTACCATCAGCGTATTGTACCTTTCTTCGGCATCTTCTCTCTTGCTTGAATTAAAGCCAAGGCCAAATTCAAGCGCGGTAGCCGGGGTCAGGAAAAAGGCAACGCCCGTCTTGAGCGAAATGGCAGTGGTATTGTAGCTGACGCTTACATTGTTCGTTTTTGTCTTATCCGAGCCAAAACCAAAGCCTGCATCCGCAAATACATTTGTTTTATGAGAGGCAGGAAGGATATAGTATCTTACAAAAGGCCCAACGAGAAATGTGCTGTTGGTGCTTTCCACATTGCCGAAATCCTGTTTTGTGCTGTTCAGGTCAACACGCAGACCTGCTGCCAACTGGTTGATGAAGAAATAACCGGCATTCGGGGAAAGATTTATTTGATTGACACGGTCGTCGCTGTCGCCGTACTTGGAAGTACTGAAGCTTGCAGCACCACCTACCATCCAATTGCCTTTGTTAATGTTGGCCTGGGCAAAAACTGCACTTGCCGAAATTGTGAACAGCGATGCAAATAAGAGTTTTTTCATGTCGATTGAATTTTAGTTTAAAAAATATCCGCTGCAAAACTAAAGCGGTCCACACAGAAAAGAAAGCCGCCTGCAAAATTCAAGCGGAAGTACATGGGATAAATACGAAGCGTTGCGCGTAGTACAACGATTGTAAGTAGATATGCTTAACCATTAAGTACGGGAATATCACAATTCACCCAAAAAAAACTTCAATTCATCTCGTAAGACTTTGATCTGCAAGGCCTCCGTATATCTTTGCCTTCAATTACAAAACAACCACTGTATGAAAAAAATCTGTGCCGTCATCGCTCTCTTCGCAGTAGCCGTTGGCGCCAAGGCCCAAGACGGGACCTCTAGGTCAAACGCAATCAAAGTAAACATCTTCAGCCCGATCGCGAAAACCGGTTCTTTCTTTTATGAAAGAAAGGTAACTGAAAGCTCAAGCGCGCAACTGGGTGTTGGCTTTACAGCTTACAACAGGGAGAACATCAAGATCAGCGGTATCTTCTTCACACCTGAGTATCGCTTTTACCTGTCCAACAATGGCGAAGCCCTCAACGGCTTTTATGTTGGCCCCTATGTTAGGTATCAGAACCTGACTATCGAAGAGAACGAAGATCCTAACGCCATCAGCAAGGCTACCCTCTCTACCTTTGGCGGTGGTGTAGCCGTTGGCCGCCAGTGGGTGTTCGGCAATATCGTTACGCTTGATGTTTTTCTCGGGCCAAACTATAACAGCGGAAAGCTGAAGATCAAGCAAGGCGACGATATCGATGTTCCCGGAAGCTTTCAGGGTTTCGGATTACGTTTCGGTACAACCCTTGGTATTGCATTCTAAGGCATAACGAGCAATTAAATAGACCCTCGCATTTGCGGGGGTTTTTTATTGCCATTCCTGGTATTTCTGCATGCAAATGCAGAGGCACTGTCGTCTTGCGGAAAGCAGCCTGCCTCAACTTGTCTTTTTTATGCATAAGCACCCAGGCAGCCGCCACACCCGGTATCCGTCTCCGGCCTCCTTTTTGCATACAAGGGGGAAATTGAACTTATGAAAAAGATCAGCTTCTTTGCTATCGCGCTTTGCCTCGTCTCTGCACTGTCAGCGCAGGAGGCTTCACTGGGACTCAAGGCAGGATTGAATGTGGCTAATTTAAAGATCGAAGGTGACGACTGGGGCTCCAAGCTTGGCCTTCATGCCGGCGCCTTGGCCCATATACACCTGAGCCGCCAGTTCGCCATTCAGCCGGAAATCATGTACTCCAGCCAGGGAGGAAAATATACGGTTTCCGATGGTGAACACGAGCTCGGTTTACATTATATAAACATCCCCCTGCAGTTCCAGTATATGTTCAACAATGGTTTCCGCTTGCAAACAGGCCCGCAGGTAGGCTTTCTCGTTGATGTAAAAGACAAAAGGAATGGCGATGAGACAGGCATCTTCACTTCCGAAGATTTCAACTCCGTGGATTTTGCCTGGAGTGCCGGGCTTGGTTACCTCACTCGCTCAGGTTTGGGTATCGATGCCCGTTATAATTTCGGGATAAGCAATATAAATGACGCCGGTACGTCAACAATTCGCAACAATGTTTTCCAGGTTGGACTCTTCTATATGTTTGATAACAGTCATAAGCTGAGGTCCCGTTAACTTATCGACCCGTTTTCCACAGGCAATATAATCGCGGCCTTCTTTTTGTATACCCCATGTAAACCACAAAAGTTAATATATGAAAAAGATCAGTTTGTTTGCATTAGCGTTAACTACAAGCCTGGCCATGTATGCACAAAACGAAAATGTTGCTCCTATGGCTATCAAGCCCCGCTTTGGTATCAAGGCAGGTGCTAACCTGGCTAAACTCAGGCCTCAGAACTATCCTAACGGTACAGAACTCGAAACCAACCTGCATACCTCTGTTCACGCGGGTTTTTTGGCCAATATTCCTTTTGGTACTGGCGGATTTGCCCTTCAGCCCGAAGTATTATACAGCGGACAGGGAAGCAAAATGAGCCAAATGACAACTGTAGGTACTGTAACAACAGAAACAAAATATGAGCAGGACCTTAGCTATCTTACTGTGCCCATCATGCTGCAGTGGAAGAGTAGGGGCGGATTTTTTGTAGAAACTGGTCCACAAGTGGGTTTCCTGCTGAATGCACAGGCAGAAGGACCCGGAAGCACCAATACAGATAACGAAGACGCATTCGAAAACTTTGATTTCTCCTGGGGTGCTGGTATCGGTTACCTGTCAAGGATCGGTTTGGGTATCGGTGCCCGTTATAACCACGGCATCAGCAATATACTCACCAATGAGGTCAACACAGGTGGTGGCGAACCTGAACTGAAGAACTCTGTGATCAATATCGGTTTGTTCTGGCATTTTGGAGCCGGTAAATAACCGCTGCTCAAGAAAATATTCTATGGTCCTTCGGGCTCTTCCGGGAGCTTGAAGGACTTTTCTTTTTATGTATGCAGGTGTACAATGCTGATTGACTATTTTTATGAAAATTTCACTACTTGAAGTCACTTCTGAACCAGCAGCAGATTGCACTCACCATCAAGCGCCTCGCCAACCAGGTGCTGGAGAACAATACCGGCCTCCAGGATACGGTGCTGGTCGGCATCCAGCCCCGCGGTATTTTTTTATCTGAAAGGATCGTGAAAGAGCTTGCCTCTGATATTAGCTTGAACAAAATGCATTATGGAAAACTCGATATCACCTTTTACAGGGATGACCTTCGCAAAGAACTGCACCTGCCTAATCAGACCGATATCCGCTTTTCTATCGAAGGCAAAAAAGTGGTGCTGATAGATGACGTGCTTTACACAGGGCGTACCATTCGCGCCGCACTGGATGCACTGATGGACTTCGGTCGTCCCGAGAAAGTTGAGCTGATGGTGCTGATAGACCGGCGTTACAGCCGCCAGCTTCCCATACAGCCCGATTATACAGGAAGATCCATCGATTCTATCCTCACCCAAAAAGTAAAGGTGTTCTGGCAGGAGCGGGACGGGCGCGACGAAGTGGTCCTGATCGACTGATGCCTGACTCCTTGCAGCAGCCCGCCGGGTTCTGCTTTTTACAGGATGATCATCGCTTCCCGTTTTCCTTTCATTCCCCTAACTTTGAACTTTAATGAGCCTTTCTACCCGACATCTCCTAGGTATAAAAGATCTTACTCCCTCCGATATTTCCCTTATCCTCGACACGGCAAAAGAGTTTAAGGAGGTTTTGCAAAGACCCATCAAAAAAGTACCCTCTCTCAGGGATGTTACCATCGTCAATCTTTTTTATGAGAATTCGACCCGTACGAGGATATCTTTTGAACTGGCTGAAAAAAGACTCTCCGCCGATACCATCAATTTCAGCGCGTCCGGCTCATCGGTATCCAAGGGGGAAACATTACTGGATACGGTAAACAATATCCTGTCGATGAAGGTTGATATGGTAGTGATGCGTCATAGTGCAAGCGGCGCACCTCATTTTTTATCACGCCATATTCCCGCAGCGATCATCAATGCCGGCGATGGCATCAACGAGCATCCTACACAAGCCCTGCTCGACGCCTTTTCCATCAAAGAAAAACATGGGAGCCTGGAGGGCAGGAGGGTAGCCATCATAGGTGATATCATGCACAGCAGGGTAGCGCAAAGCAATATTTATCTGCTTACCAAGATGGGGGCCGAGGTAACCGTTTGCGGGCCGCCCACGCTCATCCCGAAATACATCGATCAGGCCTTTAATGTCAAGGTCGAATACAGCCTTCGCAGGACCCTGGAATGGTGCGATGTGGCAAATGTGCTGAGGATCCAGCTTGAGCGGCAGAACCAGGTGCTCTTTTCCTCTCTGCGGGAATACAGCCTGGCTTATGGCATCAATAAAAAGCTGCTCAACAGTCTTTCCCGTCCGGTTACCATTATGCACCCCGGCCCAATCAACCGTGGTGTGGAGCTTGACAGCGATGTGGCCGACAGCGATCAGTCGATCATACTCCACCAGGTCGAGAATGGGGTAGCCGTTCGCATGGCTGTTCTCTATTTGCTCGCCGGAGAAAGAAATTCAGCTTAATTTCCCTACAATTTACGCTTATGCGCATCGCCTTATTTCCAGGTACGTTTGATCCGGTCACCTTTGGCCACCTCGATATCATTGAGCGGGCACTGCCTCTCTTCGACAGGCTTTACATTGGCATAGGGGTCAATGCCAACAAGGTGCCTATGTTCACGGCCGAACAAAGGGTGCAATGGCTGGAGGGCATATTCAGGAATGAACCAAAGATCAGGTCCGTGATCTATGAAGGCCTTACCGTGGAGTGCTGCAAAAAGATCGAAGCCGGATACATCCTCCGGGGTATACGGTATGTCAGCGATTTTGAATATGAAAAGGCCATTGCCGATATGAACCGTAGCCTCGATGAGCAGATCGAGACCGTTTTTCTCACCTGCCTGCCTCAATTCACTTCAGTAGCATCCACCCTGGTTCGCGACGT
>DASTPZ010000043.1:0-9536 GCA_035761965.1 Flavisolibacter sp.
TCGGCCCTGATCGGCTTTTGCCGTCAACAAAAGATCCTGGTGATTCCCTGGACGGTGAACTCACTGGAGGAAATGAGGCGCCAGCTGACAATGGGCGTGGATGGCATCATAACTGATTATCCCGATCTGTTCGAAAAGCTATGAATCAATGATCGGAGCCCTGCCTTACACGGCATCAGGCTGCCATTGCTTCTGTATTCATGCCTGCTTTGGCTACTACGCGGTGGCTGATGACAAGCATTAAAACAGCACACAAGATCATGACGCCGACACAGAGGTAGCCAAGGGTGTCGAAATGAGCCAGGTTGCCATTTGGCTCTCTCACGATCACAAAGCCCGCAAGTATGGAAGCAATGCCCCCGGCTATTTGCTGCAGGGAAGAGTTGACGCTCATAAAAGAGCCGCGGTCGCCGGCGTCGGGTATAGCAGTCATAAGTGCGGTCGATGGGATCATGCGCGACATGATGCCTGTAAACATGAAGGTATTGATCATGATCAGCTGCCATAGTGGAACAGGTGTGAGGTTGGTGTATATAACGACCATGATCATGGCGATAACCGTACCCCCGATAAAAGTAGATAGCTTTCCAGCCTTATCGCTTATTATACCGATCAGGGGCATTAGAACCATGGCAAAAAGACCGGTGATCACATAGATGAGCGGCAGGTCTTTCTGGCTGATGCCAACATTATTGATGATAAAAGGTGTGGAAAAAGGCATGAGCATAAAACCTCCGATGGATAGAAGCGCCGTTGTGAGAAAGGGAAGGAGATAGGCAGGCCGGCTGATGGTTTTGCCAAGGTGCACCAGCGGGTTATTGCGGCGGCTTTGCGCGAGGTGCTGAACCACCGGTCGCATCAGTTGCATCAGGGCCAGCAAGGTAAGAAGACTAAGTACCACGATCATGAGAAACGGGGATTGCCAGCCCCACTGGTTAGCGAGGTAGAGGCCAATAGGTATGCCGCCGACCTGGCTAACGGCAAACGCCATTTGTACGATTCCCATCACCCTTCCCCGCTGGTCAAAGCCGAACAGGTCTGTCACGATAGCCATCGAAACTGAGCCAAGCACGCCGCCGAACAACCCTGTAACGATCCGGCCGGCAAGCAGCACGCCGTAAGATTCTGCCAGTCCGCAAACCAGTGTGCCTGCAGTAAAGCCGATATAGAATATAATAAGCAGCTTTTTGCGGTCGTATTTATCGGCAAAACCGGCTGCCAGCAAACCGGAGATGCCCGCGCTGAAAGCATAAGCGGAAACAGAAGTGGCAAACTGCTCAGGGCTCAGCCTGAGCGATTTCATAAGAAGGTCGCCAAGCGGCGACATCACCATGAAGTCGAGGATAATGGTGAACCGCACGAGGGCCAGCAGAACGATAATGCCCTTCTGGTAAGCCGTAAAAGGCTGGCTGTTTTTTGATTTTTCATAGCTAATTCTATTGCGCTGAGGACATATTAAGATGGCACTACATATCAGTCGGGTAGTTCCTCGCAGTTGTAACCTTGTCCGCAAACAAGGCTGATGATTTCCGCAGGTTCCAGTCCGGGTGCGACGACCCGGAGTACCTTGTCGACGTCCATGAGGTCGACATTCCATTGCAATACGGCGGGAATCGTGCTCAACACCGGGCCTATGGCCTCCACTTCCCTTTGGCCGGAGAGATTGGTTTTAAAAACAAGTACCTGGTGGTTATTTTTCATGGCTTACTAATTATTTGACATCGGTTCGGTGGATTATGGCGTGAGTCCCTTTATAACCGCCTGGAGGGCCTGCTTCATCATCTTATCGTTCAACTTGAATGGCCCGGCACCGGGCAGGCTGCTGCCATCGAGGTGAAACTTTACCAGTTGGTAGAGCGGTGCATAGGCCACCGACCAGAAAACTTCTAAGGGCATGCTGGTGAGCTCGCCATTTTTGACAGCATTATGGATAAAGAGCTGCATGGCTTCGATAAAATCTTTTTTAAGAAAGGCAATCGACTTAACATGGTGCGGTGAGTGACGCATGCGTTCAAGGAACTGGGCCTCTATTGGGTTGTCAAGCCAAAACTTTGAGCGGTTGCGCCACTGATTGGCCATACCCTCTGCAAAAGACATGGATGGGTCGAAGTTTTTGAGAGTAGCCTCCGTCATACGAAGGGTCTCTTCTTTACAAAGCTCGAGTATCAGGTCTTCCCGGTCTTTGTAATAGATGTATATAGTAGCCACGGAGATGCCGGCTGCCCTGGCTAGCTTGTGCATGCTTAATCCATCAAATCCTTCTTCGACGATCAGCTCCATTGCTTTTTTGCGAATGGCCTGCTCTTTGGCTTCATCCCTCGGTCGCATACCACAAATGTAAATGAATGTTCGTTCACTTAAAAGACAGTGGTTTAAAAGACTGAAGCTTTTGGTTGCTTTTAATGACAGTTGTATAAAGCTGATGGCAGCTTATAATGGATCTTTGGGAAGAAAGTCGCGGGGTGAGCAGTTAAAAACGATGGCAAGCATGTTGAGGTGGCTGATATTGTACTTGGACCTGCGCTTGTGTGTTTCCATGTGTCCGATAAAGCTATCGCTTTTGCCCAGTCGCCTTGAAAGTTCGATCTGGGTGATTCCGGCTGCCAGCCGCATTTCTTTAACGGCGTTTATCACATGTAAATCTATTTTGGAGAAGCTGCCCATCTGGGCGGCAATAGATTTTAATTTGCTAAGTTTTTCAAAGGTACATGTACCATTATTTTGTATTTTCGGCCGGGCAAATTGATGAAAGGACCAGGGGCTCAGACAGTTCCGATCATACTAAAGGCAGATCCTTACCGGGAAGTGTCGCCCTGAAGCCTGCAGCCACACTGGCAGCTGCAGCGGAACCTTCTTTTCCTTCCATTCTACTTCTGCCGCAGTTTACCAAAAACAGAAGGCCACCTTGTCAACCGATCGAGATACAACCGAGCAAGCCTTATATGCATTTAGCCAGGGAATGGTTGAAGGGTTCAACTATTTTTTCAACCTGCACTATCCCGGTCTTCTGCATTTCGCCTTAGGCATGCTTCAGGTGCAGGAGGAAGCGGAGGAGGTGGTCGACGACTGTTTCATCAGGATATGGAAGCGGCATAGTGAGTATACTTCTCCCGGATCTTTAAAAGCGGTGCTTTACCTCAGTGTGCGCAACGGCTGTATCGATATTCTCCGCCGACGAAAGCTGCAGGCGCGCCGGCTTCAGGGCCTGAACGGCATGGATACCGAAGTGCCGCCGGTTCACCAGCTGATGATCCGGACTGAGACCCTTAGCGAGGTCTACCGGGCCCTGGACAGTTTACCACCTCAATGCCGCCAGGTATTCAGTCTATTTTATCTTGAAGAAAGGTCGATGGCAGAGATTGCCGATATGCTGGAACTCTCTATCAACACAGTGCGGAACCATAAAGTAAGGGCGCTGGTATTGCTGAGAGGCAAGCTTGGAAAGAAGGCTGATGATTGATTGTGGCTATACCTCAATTAGAATCAGTATAATTTCTTAGCAGTTCAACTAAAAGCCTCGCATGTGCACCTGGATTTCTTGCTTTTCCAAAAAACTTTTGCTGCCAGTAGATGAAATTCAAATCCCTTCGTCTTATATAAAAGGTCTCGCCAATAAAATCCAGTTATGGACATACATTCTCAACCAGATGAAGAGGAAGATCTGGCGAATGAACATCGCATCGCCCGCCTGATTGCCGCCTTCATCGGCGATCGCCTGAGTGTTGAGGAAAGAATAGAACTGGACGAATGGGTAGGAAAGCACACTGAGAATCTATTGTTATTTGAATCACTGACCAACGAACAAAGCCTGCGGACCTCATTGCGCTGGTTCGGGGAGCTCGATCTTGCAGAAGCTCGTCTTCGCATATCAGGCAAGCTGAAAGCGCAGGGGCACCCGGTTCGTAAACGGATGGCATGGTATGCCGTTGCGGCCTGCTTTCTGCTGGCTATCGGGTTGTCCATAATGCCATCCCTGAAGAACGAAAAGCGTTACAAGGCAACGACCGCTGGAACAGGGACGTCTCCCGATTATAAAGGTGTCGTGCTGATCCTGGCTAATGGCAGAAGACTGATGCTTGATAGTCTTCCAGTTGGTGATATACAGGCAGGCAATGATGCAGTGTATAAATCGGATAGTATGCTGCAATATACGACCGGTGAGGCGGCTGCCGTATTCCATACGCTTTATGTACCGGCCGGGCAACAATATGCTTTGTCGCTTTCAGACGGCAGTAAGGTCTGGTTAAATGCCGGGTCCAGTCTTCGTTATCCTTCAAATTTCAATGGAGGGTGGAGAGGGGTTGAATTGAATGGCGAAGCATATTTCGAAATTGCCAAAAACGGCAGTCCGTTTACCGTAAACACCAAGACCGGAACGATACGCGTGCTTGGAACCAGGTTCAATGTGCAGGCCTATGAAGACGGCACACCCTTGTGCGCGACCCTGGTGGAAGGCGGAATTGCGCTTTATACCGGCATCGATAGTTTAAGGCTCCGGCCAGGGCAGGCTGCCCGGGTATCTGGCGGGTCAGGAATAAAGCTTTACAAGTCTGCTGATATTGAACAGGCCCTGGGTTGGAAAAGCGGCATGTTCATTTTCAGGGAAACGCCGACGGCAGCCGTTTTGCAGGAGTTGCAGCGATGGTATGATCTGGACATTAGTTGGGATAGAAAGGAGCAATACCATTTTTCGGCCTTCATCAGACGGGATCTTCCTTTGGACAAAGTGCTGGGATACCTGGAAGGGACGGGCAATGTAAAGTTCGACCGTGATGGAAGAAAGCTTACCGTCATGCACCTGGCTGGCGCGGGACGGTGATGGACTGGTATGTATAAAAATAGCCAGGCCTGGGCATTAATGATTGCCCTGCCCTGCATATCATAACTCTTATTGATCCCCCTGTGAAGGCCATGTTGCTTTAAGGCAGATGCTTGCTTAATTGAACTCATGGGCTCAGCTGCTGCCGGTATTTCAAAACAATCAAAACAAGTTTATGTCAATTGCTGCCAGAGGCGGAAGGGCATGCTGCTGCCCTTACCTTAAAAAATCCCTGAAAGTCCTTATGCTTTTGCTGCTGGTCGTTCTTTGCTCACAGGCCAGCGCGCAACGCATCAGCTTTTCGTTTAAAAACGGTTCTTTAGAGACTGCATTCCGCGAGATCGAAAAGCAAACGCCTTACCGCTTTGTATACACAAAGGAAGAGCTAAGCAGGGCCTTGCCTGTTACGGTCGAGGCCAAAAGCTGGACCCTTGAGCAAACCCTCGCAGCCCTTTTTGAAGGACAGCCGCTTGCCTATCGCATCAGTGATAAAATGATCATGGTGCATTCAAGACCGCTTCCTTCGACCCCGGCGGCTCCACCGGGTAACGAATTGAAGGGAAGGGTTACAAGTGAGGATGGCGTGCCGCTGGCGGGCGCTACCGTGGAGGTGGAAGGCGGAGCCAGTGCGGCAACCGATGGGGCAGGAAGGTTTGAGCTCGCGCCGGTCGACAAAGGTTCAAGGATCAGGATCAGCAGCGTTGGCTTTTATTCTAACGAGATAGTTGTCGGCGATAGCCGTGAGCTGCTCATAATCCTGAAGACACAGGTATCGTCGCTTGACGAGACAGTGCTGATCGCTTATGGCAGCACTACCCGTCGCCTCAGCACCGGCAATGTAAGCAAGGTCAGCGGCGTCGATATCGCCCGGCAACCCGTAAGCAACCCGCTTACCGCACTGCAAGGGAGGGTGGCAGGCTTGCTCATCACCTCTACCAGTGGCATTACAGGGTCTTCGGTAAAGGTGCAACTGAGAGGGCAGACGTCCATCGGCGATATTCCCGGATCACCTGACTTTCTGCCGCAGAACAACCCATTGTTCATTATCGATGGGGTACCTTTTGAACAGGGCAATAAACCCTACAATAACCTGGCGAATGCTTCAAGCCAGGCCGGCTTGAGCCCATTCAACAGCATCAATCCAGCAGACATTGAGAGTATCGAAGTGCTGAAAGACGCAGACGCAACTGCTATTTACGGCAGCCGCGGTGCCAATGGCGTAATGCTCATCACCACTAAAAAAGGAAAGGCTGGAAAGACAAAATTCTCTGTCAATATGTACACGGGCTTTAGCCGCGTAAGCCGTACCATGGACCTGCTTAATACGGCTCAATATGTGGAAATGCGAAAAGAGGCCTTCCTGAACGACAGCGTGGCAATGACCCTGGCCAGAGCGCCTGATATCCTCAGCTGGGACACGACCAGGTACACCGACTTCACCGATCTGCTGATCGGCGGCACGGCTAAAAGCTCGGATGCCCAGCTATCTCTTTCGGGCGGAAATGAATATACCCAATTCATTCTTGGGGCAGGTTTCCATAGAGAGACAAATGTGTTTTCGGACCAGCTGGCAAACACGCGGCCTTCTGCCCGCATAAACCTTCGCCATCGCACTGCCGACGGAAAATTCAATGCAAATTTCACTGCCTACTTTTCCAGCGAGACCAACCGGTTGATGCTGACCGATCTTACGCAATTTATTCGCACGCCTCCCAATTTATTGTTATACGACAGTTCCGGAAAGCTGGCCTGGAGCGAGAACGGCATCAATTTTTCAAGCATCAGCCATTCCAACCCACTCGCAGAATTATTGAAGCGGTACGAGGCCAGGACACAGAACCTGAACACCAACCTGGTATTGGACTACGCGATTTTAAAGGGCTTGAAGGCAAGGGTAAACCTTGGTTATAATATATTTAACACAGATGAAAAGCAAGCTTTTCCCCGTGCTGCGGAATCTCCTGCTTATTCGCTTCTCCCATCGGCCAGGTTTTCATATAGCACTACCAGCAGCTGGATAGTCGAGCCACAGTTGGAATACCAGAAGACCCTTGCCAGGTTAAAAATCGGATTACTGGTAGGATGCACGGCACAAGAGAGAACGACCAGCAGCCAAACGCTTATAGCTTCTGATTATACTAGCGACGACCTCCTTGGATCGATAAGCGGTGCAGGCTCCATCGATGCAAATGATGCATTCATCAATTATAAATATGCAGCAGTATTCGGTCGTATCAATCTCAATTGGAAGGATAAATATGTGGTGAACCTGACAGGCAGAAGAGATGGCTCGAGCCGTTTTGGTCCTGAAAGACGATTTGCAAATTTCGGTGCAGTTGGCGCCGCCTGGATCTTTTCTTCTGAGGAATTCGTTAGAAAGAATTTGGCCTTTATAGACTTCGGTAAGCTGAGGGCTAGCTATGGCATTACCGGGAACGACCAGATCGGTGATTACCGGTACATCCGTACCTGGCAGCCCGGACAAAACTATGCCGGGGCCGCGGTTTATTCCCAATCTGCTCTGTACAACCCCTTCTATAATTGGGAATCCAACACCAAAATGGAAGCAGAGATGTCATTAGGATTTTTTAAGAGTAGATTTCTCCTTTCGTTTTTATACTATCGGAATACCAGTGGCAACTTGCTGATTAACTATCCGCTTGCCTATACCACCGGATTTCTCAGTATCATGAGAAACTGGGATGCAAAGGTCCAGAATACGGGCTGGGAGTTTACCCTCCAAACCCGGAATATTGTATCTAAGAATTTTTCCTGGCAGTCAAGCATCAATCTTACCATTCCGCAAAGCAAGCTCCTGGCTTTTCCGGGAGTCAGCAATACTCCCTATCAATATTCGCTTGAGATCGGTCAGCCGCTGACGATCGTAAAAAAGTATGTGTCGCTCGGCGTGGACCCGCAGACGGGCATATACCTGTATGAAGACATAGACAAAGACGGTAAGCTCACTTCGGCAACTGACCTTCGGAAAATAGGTGATGCGGCTCCAAAGTTCTATGGCGGTATTCAGAATACACTCCGCTACCGAGGTTTCGAGCTTGAAATTTTTATACAGTTCAAAAAGCAGATCGGGCAAAATTTTGCAGAAGCTACAGGCATTCCGGCCGGCACTGCCTTCAACCAGCCTGAGCTATTAATGGATCGTTGGCAAAAACCGGGAGACCTTTCCGACTATCAAAAGTTTACGCAGCTTTCGAGTAAGCCGGCTTACCAGGCTGCTGTAAGCTACCGAACCAACTCCAGTGCAGTTTTCTCCGATGCCTCCTATTTGCGTCTGCAAAACTTAGCCCTTTCTTACCAGCTCAGCAATCAATTGGTAAAAGCAATGAAAATGGAATCCGGGAGGGTCTACGTGAATGGACAAAATCTTTTTATGCTCACTGGTTATAAAGGAGCCGACCCGGAGGTAAGCGATTTTCTTGTATTACCCACACTAAGAACCATCGTCGCTGGCATCCAGCTTAACTTTTAAATCAAGCATTATGTTCATCTCTAGTAAAAGGAATTACTTCATACCCGCTTTCATCATTTTGGCAACCCTTTGCTGCATGTCTTGCAAAAAGTTCGTTGAGGCTGATCCACCGCGGCATCGGCTCGAGTTCACCCAGGTCTTTTCCACCGATGCCTCTGCTACTTCTGCTGCTTGCCGTTATTACCTGGAAATGGCTTTCACGACCCTGCAGATAACTGGTGGTGGCGCGAGCATTTATCTCGGATTGTCGGCGGATGAACTATATCCCACAGTTCCAAATCTGAACTATGATCCTTTTTATACGAATTCCATGTTGCCAGACACAGAACCTATAAGGGGTGCAACGTGGGTAAGAGCATATAGACTAATTGTGCATGCGAATGCTGTGATGGAGGGTTTAAATCAATCACAAACCCTCACGCCATCGGTCAAATCGCAACTAGAAGGAGAAATGCTGACAGGAAGGGCCATGTCATATTTCCATCTCGTAACGCTTTTCGGCCCTGTGCCGCTGATCACAGGCACTGATTTCATGCAAAACAACTCGGCCCCCCGCGCCGATACAAGCCTTATTTGGCAGCAAATGGTCTCTGATCTTGAAAAAGCTGTGAACCTGCTTAAACCGGCCTATCCTTCTGCGGGAAAATTCCGCATCAATCGGCACGCTGCTTCGGCCATGCTTGCCAGGGTACATTTGTATAGGAAGAACTGGGAGGGTGCAGAAGCTATGGCTACTACGGTCATCAATGCCGGCACTTACAGCCTGGCTGCTCCAGCCGCTGCATTTGCGATGAACAGTCCTGAATCTATTTTTCACATCTGGAAGGAAAACAACAACACCTATGAAGGCAATACTTTTATTCCTACCTCTTCTACCGCAAGGCCAAATTTGGCCATAACAACCTCTCTTTTCAATGCTTTTGAGGCCGGTGACCTTAGAAAGACTGCCTGGATTAACAGGAACACGGTATCAGGTATCACTTATCATTATCCATTCAAATATAAGAGCCGCATTTCGCCTCCCCTGGCAGAGTACCTGATTGTCTTCAGGCTTGCGGAACAATACCTCATACGCGCCGAAGCAAGAATGCATAAGGGAGACATCCAGGGAAGTATTTCTGACCTCAACACCATACGAACCAGGGCTGGGCTGCCTTCTTTGCCTGCAACACTCACATCTGTGCAGCTTGCAATCGCGATAGAACAGGAAAGAAGGGTAGAGCTTTT
>DASTPZ010000044.1:0-12048 GCA_035761965.1 Flavisolibacter sp.
GAAATCGCCGGGCGCCGTATAAAACTGGTTCGAAGGCTGATAGCTGCTGCCATCGATCGAATAGGTATAAGAAGCCGTGCCGCCCGCAACTGTAGCAACTACGAGACCGTCATTACCGCCATCGCAGCTGGCATTTGTGGCCGTAACAGAGCCGGTTAATACGGCAGGCTCGGTGATATCGATATTGCTCACTGTAAATGAGCAGCCTTTTGCATCCCTTATATATACAGTGTATATACCCGCCGGCACAAGGAAGCTGTCCCTGACCTGGTAAGCAACGCCATCCAAAGAATATTCGTAAGGCGCTGTGCCGCCTGCAGGAGTCAGCCTGATCAGGCCATCAGAAAGGCCGTTACAGGATACCGCCCTCTTGGTTGAAGTAGCTGCAAGCGCTTGCGGCTGGGTTACCGTAAAGTTCTGCGATCCGCTGCAACCGTTCAATGCCTCTTTGAAATAGGCCGTATAGTTGCCTGCTGTGAGACCGGTAAAATTATTGGCTGCCTGGAAGGCCTGGTTATCGAGCGAATAGCTGTATTGAACAGGCTGGCCAGGTACAACAGCAAAGCTTATGGTAACGCCACCATTGTTTCCGCCATTACAGGAAACATTTATAGGTGTGATAACCGGTGTGAGTGGTGGTCCTTGCACTACCTCGACCGATATAGGATTGGTGGCACAACCGGCAGCATCTTTCATCACGACCGAATAAATGCCCGGCGCAAGTCCGCCAAAGCTGGAAGCCGATTGAAACGTGCCGCCATTGAGCGAATAAGTATGGGGAGCAATGCCATTTTGCGGCACCACATTGATCACGCCATTGCTGGCACCAGTACAGGTAGTGGGTACTGAAGAAGCCGTAGCCTGAAGCGCAGGTCCGACCGTTACTACTATTGGTATAGCGCCGGAGGTACAGCCTACGCCGTCCTTGATCACAACGCCGTGGTTACCTGCGGGCAAACCGGTAAACACATTCGATGTTTGAAAATTTCCCCCGTTGAGCGAATATTCAAAGGGACTGACGCCGTTTGCAGGCGTTATGGTAGTAGAGCCATTCGAAGCGCCGGTACAGGAAGTTGGTGTGGTGATGGCCGAACCTGTTATGGCGGCATTCACATTGACGGCAACAGCGATCGGGCTGCTAACGCATCCTGCTCCATCGGTTACGACTACGGTATGGTTGCCGGCGCTCACATTCAAAAATGTATTGTCGGATTGCGGCGCACCACCATCCAGCGTATAAGTATACGGCCCGCTGCCATTAGTGGGTGTAACAACGATCTGTCCGTTATTGACACCACTGCAGGATGCATTTGACGGAACAGCATTGGCCAGCAGGGCGCTGCCCTGTGATATGGTCACCGGGTATGGATTGGATGTACAGCCTGTATTGTCTTTTACCACAATGCTATAGTTGCCCGCAGCAAGATTGGTGATGGATGTTCCGGTCTGGAACGTACCGCCGTTCACCGAATACTGGTAAGGTGCGCTTCCGCTTGTTGGTGTAATACTGATGCTGCCGTTATTGGCTCCGGCGCAGGAAGTACCGGTAGGCACCAGGTTAGCGGTAAGGCTGCCGGTACCTGCGGGAACAGCCAGGATGATATTGTTCACAAAACAGCCTACGGCATCCCTTACAGAAATAAAATAATTGCCCGCAGGCAGGTTACTGAATACATTGTTAGCCTGGAAAGCACCGCCATTGAACGAATACAGCACAGGACCTGTTGCGGTTGGCGAGGGTGTCATAGTGATGGATCCGCTTGAGGTGCCTGGACAGGCAGGAGGAGTGATTGCCGCCGTAGCCGTTATCGCAGGTCCGTTGGCCACTACAACCGGCGGATGATTGCTGATCTGGCAGCCGCTGTTGTCCTTTACATAAATAAAATAGGATCCGGGCGCCAGTCCGCTGAAAACATTGCTGGCCTGCCAGTTGGCGTTGTCGAGCGAATACTGGAAGGGGCCGGTACCATTCTGTGGCGTGATGGTGATACTTCCGTTGGATGCGCCGTTGCAGGTAACAGGCGCCGGTGTTGCCGTAACGGCAAGCACATTCGACACCGTTACATTCACCACCCTGCTGCTGCTGCAGCCGGCTGCGTCGGTTACAACCACTGTATGGTTGCCCGCACTGAGACCGGAGAAAGTATATGAACGATCATTGGTATTGACCGGTGTGCCGTTGTCCAGCACATAGCTGAAAGGCGCAATGCCAACACCATTGGGTATGGCCACGGATACAGAACCATTGGGTCCGCAAGCCGAAGGTGTCATGGCCGTGGTGGCATTGAGTTCGGTGCCGCTGGTCCTGTTGACACGAACGGTATCCGTACCAAAGATCTCGACCGCAGGATCATCGAATTTCTGATAGACCGATTTTACGACATAGGTGGTTGTGCCTGCCGGCGGGCAAATATTGGGGAAGGAAGCTCTAAGCTGGCCTGGGCCTGCCGCAGCCGTTGTACCGGTAGTGATCAGGGTACCTGCAAGGTCATAGAGCTCCACGCGTTTGAACAGAGAAGATCCACCACTGGGAACAAACCTGTACGATTCATTGATATTCAATCCACCCCATGGTGGGTCTGACGCTCTTCTGCCCGGCACCATCAAGCCCTCGGTCGCATCAGTATTCTGGATGCCGATCATAGCCCTGCCTTGGTTCCAGGAATTGCATACTTGTTTGCTGAACACGATCACTTCAATGATGCCCGTCGATTCATACAGGACGATCTGGTGCGTATTCTCGATCAGGCTGGTGCAATTATAAAGAGGCACTTTGTAGAAGCTCAATACCCATCGGCGGTGAGGAGCTGTACCTAACTCTGTATATTGGATCCTTTGCG
This sequence comes from Flavisolibacter sp., assembly GCA_035761965.1. Classification (GTDB taxonomy): domain Bacteria; phylum Bacteroidota; class Bacteroidia; order Chitinophagales; family Chitinophagaceae; genus Flavisolibacter. Next base: position 2,841 of record DASTPZ010000044.1, read on the forward strand.
TGGGCGAGGTGGATAGAGCGGGATTGATATCATGGTATGGTCCCATGATTACCCGCTTGTCATACCGGGCGCTGGGAAGGTCCAGGGGTGTACCATTATTCGCATCCAAGCTACCGCCATTTAAAAGCATGGCAAAATGGCTTGTTTGACGCGCTCTGAGTGTGTCAAAGGAAAGATAGCCATTGGTGCTTGCAACCAGCTTCGTATAGATGCCTTCATAAAACGGGAACCTGAAACTAAGCTGCAGGGTATCACTGTATCTGTCATCGCTGGGAATACTGATGGATGTTCCTGCATCATTCGGCTGGGTATAGACTGGGAAACATCCTGGAACGGTTGAAGTGGGATTGACCGTGTAAGAGGTCGTGAGCGAACGGATGTCGGGGATGATTGCCTGCAGGGAAAGACACTGGGTAACATTACAAAGGTTGATAGTCGTGTCCCTGGTACAGTTGAAGCTGAATCCCTGGCCTTTGCCAGAGAAGCTACCGATACAAATAAGAATAAGAACAGAACCAAAACGGAAGGCCGATTTTCTCATAAAAGACAGTAGTGTGTGCTGAAAGGAACAATTTAACACTTTTTTGGGTCCTAACCTGAGACCGCTGCCTTAAAATGAAAAAATCGCGAAATTATACTTCTGCCTCGAAACGCTCCACCGAATCGATGCCCTGCAGGCTTTTCAGCCGCCTTACCAGCTCATCGAGCTCTTCCTTATCATGTACAAAAAGCTTGATCGTTCCTTCAAATACCCCCTCCTTGGATTCAATGGTTATCGCAGAGATATTGATCTTAAGGTCCCCGCTGATGATCGTGGTGATCTTATTCACTACCCCTACATCATCCATTCCTATGATACGCAGGCCCGTAAGGAAAGATATCTCCTTGTTCTTTGCCCATTTTGTCTTTACAATGCGATGCCCGTAATTGGCCAGCAGCTTGGCAGCATTCGGACAGTTGGTGCGATGGATGTTCAGGCCCTTACCGGTGGTTACAAACCCGAAAACATCGTCTCCCGGGATGGGTTTACAGCAATTGGCCAGGTTATACATGATCTTATCGCTGCTCTCCCCGAAAATGATCAGCTCGGTTTCCTTCTTCGGAATACCTGGGTTGTAGGTTTCCGGTCTTGGCTCTAAAACCCTGACCGGCTTGGGAGCTTCCAGCTTATCGCCGGTGATCTTGAACTCCTTTATTTCCTTGAGGTCTATGTTCTTGATAGCTACCTGGTAATAAAGCTCCAGCGGTGCCGAAAGCTTATAAAAGCTCACCAGCTCGTCGATGTTATGGGAATTGACTGCAACACCCAACCCTTCAAGCTTGCGCTGCACTGTGTACTTGCCTTCCTCGGCAATTGATTTCTTCTCTTCTTTGAGCGAGTCTTTGATCTTGCTGCGCGCCTTGGCCGTCAGTACAAAATTGAGCCAGTCCTCCGAAGGCTTTTGCTTATTGGAGGTAATGATCTCTACCTGGTCGCCGCTCCTGAGCTTATGGCTGATGGGCACCAGCTTATGGTTCACCTTGGCGCCTATGCATTTCACGCCTACCTGGCTGTGTACGGCAAAGGCAAAATCGAGCGCAGTCGCTCCCACCGGCAACATCTTTACATCGCCTTTTGGCGTATAGATATAGATTTCCTCCGCCAGGAAGCTCCGCTTGAAATCGTGCAGGAAGTCCACCGAATCCACATCCTGGCTGGTGATCACTTCCCGAATCTGGCTGAACCATTTATCGAAGCGACTTTCATCCGTTGCGCCTTCCTTATATTTCCAGTGGGCGGCCAGGCCTTTCTCGGCGATCTCGTTCATGCGCTTTGTCCGAATCTGAACTTCCACCCATTTTCCCTGTGGTCCCATCACCGTCGTATGCAAGGCCTCGTAGCCATTGCTCTTAGGATTGCTTAACCAATCGCGCAGGCGTTCCGGCGATGGCGTATATTCATCGGTGATCATAGAATAGACCTTCCAGCAATCCTCCTTTTCTTTTTCGGGACTTGAGTTTACGATGATGCGGATGGCAAAAAGATCATAAACTTCTTCAAAGCTCACCCCCTTCTTCTTCATCTTGTTCCAGATGGAATGAATGCTCTTGGGCCGGCCATACATTTCGAAATCCAGCTCTGCCCTCTCCAGCTTTTCCTTCAGCGGCTTGATAAACTCGTTGATATAGCGGGTTCGTTCTCTTTTTGTTTCCGCCAGCTTGCGCGCGATCTCCTTATAGGTGTCCGGCTCGAGGTATTTCATGGCCAGGTCTTCCATTTCTGTCTTGATGGTATACAAACCCATACGGTGGGCCAGCGGCGCATAAACATAAACCGTCTCCGATGATATCTTCAGCTGCTTTTCAACCTTCATGCTGTCGAGCGTGCGCATATTGTGCAGGCGGTCTGACAGCTTGATCAATATTACCCTGGGGTCGTCGGTGAGCGTAAGAAGTATCTTGCGGAAATTCTCTGCCTGCTGCGAGGCATTGACGTCAATGACATTGGAGATCTTAGTCAACCCATCTACGATGCGTGATATCTCCGGTCCGAATTCCCTTTGCACATCTTCAAGGGAAATGTCTGTATCCTCGACGGTGTCGTGAAGCAGGGAACAGATGGTGGAGCGAACACCCAGGCCTATTTCCTCCACGCAGATCCTGGCTACGGCAAGGGGATGCAGGATATAAGGCTCACCGCTTTTCCGGCGCATGGTCTTGTGCGCCTCAGCGGCCATTTCAAAGGCATTGCGGATGAGCTTGCGGTCCCCGGGCTTTATCCTCGACTTGAGGGCCCGCAAAAGAGACCTGTATTCACGAAGTATCAGCTTCTTTTCCTGCTCTTCATTCAGATTGTACTTTGGTATCTGCGCAACGGTTTCCATAGACGACGAATTTACTGTTTTTTATGGGGGATTTGACCTTGGCTGCTTTAAAATTAGCTTTTCTCCAATCCGTTATCTCCTGTTCAGGATAAAGCATCTCCCATAAAAAAAGCCACCCGCAGAAGCGGATGGCCAATCATAGCAAGCAAGCGAACTTATTTGAGGAACTCGTACCGCAGCATGATCTCATGACCATTTGAACCCTGGTCGTACACGCTGAGCGGTGAAGTATAAATATCGAAGGAATAACCTATGTTGAGCTTTTGCTTTACCCTCACACCGGCAGATACCATCCAGGCCTGGCGTACCCTGTAAGACAGGCCGTACCAGAACAGCTTGTTGTGCTCGATCCTCGCACCGCCCTGTGCTTCAAGCGGGGCATTGGGCAGGTAGATGAAAAGCAGGTTGGGTGTAACAGTGGTCACACCGTCAATATTCCAGGTGTAATTGCCATGAAAATAATAGTGGCGGTAAAGCCTGGCTTCTTCCGAGGGATTGCCTGCACCTTCGTAGAGACTAAGCTTCGACTGAACCAGCTGGCTCACCGATGCGCCCACCTGGAAATCTTCAGCGGTATACGCCACGCCAAAGCCTGCATCACCCCTGAGCCGGCGCTGGTCGCCCGCAATAACGGGATCTATGCCGCCCAGCGAACCTTGAAGCTTGGCCCTGTCGTAAGAGAACTGCTGAACCCTTGCTTCAACGCCAAGAGAAAGACTTGCCTCGTTCTTCATGGGTATGTGGTAAGCGTAGGACATTTGCAGACCGGTACGCTTTGTTGGACCGGTTACATCGCTGTACAGATATCCGCCGAGCCCCAGCTTTGCCTTGGTAAGGTAAGTGCTGCCGAACACGAGACCCGTTTGCGGTGAACCCGGCATACCGCTCCATTGCGTGCGAAAGCTGCCACCCAGCACGCCATGACGCAGGCTTCCTGCTGTGGCTGGATTGTGCAGGGTGCCATGCATATCGTAAAAGCTCGACGAGTGAAGCTGTTGCGCATTAGATAATGTTGCGGACAGTAAAACTATAAAGAGGTATAAGATGCGTTTCATTGCAATTGGTTTTGGATTATCTTAAGATGGTTACGTTTCCTTTCAGGTACACGGGCCTGCCGCTAACAAGCTGGTAAGTGATCACAAAATAGTAGGTACCGTCGGGAAGCGGCTTTCCCTTGTATGTTCCATTCCAATCGTTATTATAGTTCTGCGATTCGAACACTTTATTGCCATAGCGGTTGAACACTTCAGCCCTTGCCGAACGGATACAGCTGCCATTGGTAACCAGCCACAGGTCGTTCACACCGTCCCCATTGGGTGTAAATGCTTCCATGGGTTGCACACAGCCGGGCTGAACGCTTACTACTACCTGGTCCGTAGATACGCATCCGGAAGCCGTTGTTACCTGCAGGGTATAGGTGGTCGTTTGCGCCGGTGAGGCAACAGGGTTAAGCGCGGTGGCATTGTTAAGACCGGTGGCAGGCGTCCAGAGATAAGTACCTGCTGCAGCCTGTGCCAGCAGCTGTACCTGGTCGCCGGGAAGGATTGCTATATCCGGGCCGGCGTTGACCGTAGCCCCTGGGAACACGGTTGCCCTTATCGTGTCGCGTGAGACGCATTGTCCTTGTGATACCGTAACAATATAGTTTGTAGACTCCGAACTGGTGGTGATAACGGGCTGCATCTGGGAAGGGGAAGCAATATTTCCTGTAGGTGTCCAGGAATAGGCAGTGGCATTGGATGTTACACGGGGAGTAAAGGAGGCTCCGGCGCATATGGAAGTGTCCGAAGGCAGCGCATTTACGACCAGGGTATTGGTAAGCGGCACGGTTACCTGTCCGAATGCAAAACAGCCCCCATTCTGGGCGGTAACTGAATAGCTGCCGGCAGGAAGGTTATTGAAAACGTTTCCGGCCTGGGCAGTGCCATTGAGGCTATACTGGTAAGTACCGGCGGCATTCGTGAGGTTAGCCGTAATGGAGCCACCCGAAGTGCAGGTGGCATTCTGTGTTACAAGATCGATCACCGGGCGGGTGGTCTTAACATAAACCGTATCGAAAAAGCTAACATCCTGGGAGGGATCGTTGCACAGGCCATAGGTTACGCGCAGCACATAAGCGGCGCTGTCCCTGGTGGTACACACCGAAGGAAAGTTAAGGTCAAGCAATCCTGCCGTAGCCGAAGCGGAATCTGCCGTGGCAATGATGTTTCCATCCAGCAGCAGCACTGCGTTTCTAAACCTCGGGGCCGCCCCGCTTGGCGTAAAGCGGTAGGCTTCGTTCATACCAGTGGTACCCCATGCAGTGGCATTTTTGCCGGGAGCTGCCACGCCCTTGGTACGGGTCTGGTCCTGCACACCGAGTATAGCATGTCCGTCGTTCCAGTCGGGACAGGTAGGTTTGTCCTTTATGTACACCTCGATCACACCGGTAGCTTCATAAAGCACCATCTGGTGCGTCGCTTTTGAGCTGAAGCAATCGTAATAGCCCACATCGTTATAGCTGGCAATGAACCTGCGCTTTGGAGCAGTGCCTTCCACCCTGTACTCAATACGCCGGTTGCTGGGCGCCGGGTTGTTGGAGCTGGAAGGATCGATATCGTGGTAGGGCCCGAAAATGGAGGCCCTGGCATAATCAGCGGAGGGTATGGTCTCACCTTCGATCACGTAGCCGCTGCCATCGCCGGCCAGGCTGCTGTCGAAACTAATGTTTGAATTGGAGCCCATCAACAGGGTTGGATAGGTAATGCCATAAAAGCAGAAAGGAAAGCCGATTCTTATCTTATTGCTCCAGGTATCATCGTCATAGGTTTCGGTAACCTCAACTCCTGTTGTGCTGGTATAAGCAAAAGGCTGGTAGGGAATGGTGGTGATCACATAGTCGGTAGTCTGCTTGAGGTGGGGAACCCTGGCCGTAATGTTCACGCAAGCGCCGCAGGCCAGGTTCAGGTTGCGGTTGGGAATTTGAAAGACACTTGCAGGATTTTGGGACCAGGAATGAAAAAACGGAAATAACAGGAATAAGAGTAAGATTTTACGTCTCATACGCAGCGTGCTTTAGAACAGTAAATAGTGTGGTTTTAGAAATCTGCGGCCTTTAAAGGAAAGGAAATTACAAGCTTGGACTCTCTTTTAAGCAAATTGATCTGTCAAAAGGAGAAACCAAACCTAAGGATTTTTTCGAAACAGATTTTTATTTTTTTTAACTATTTGTTCACGATCTCTCACTTCACTGATGTCTTAAATGCAAAGAATAAACCTGCAAACCCTTACCTTTGCAGCCCCTTGGGAAAAAACCGGGAAAGGGCGCTTCGTGACGGGTTGCTGGACCTCCAGCAGTTGCGAACCGGAGAAAAGCGGGTGTGGCGAAATTGGTAGACGTATCAGACTTAGGATCTGACGCCGCGAGGCATGGGGGTTCGAGTCCCTCCACCCGCACCAGAACAGATGAAAAGGACCAGGGAACGAGGAGATTGGACATACCGTTCGAAAATCCTTGTTCCTTGCTCTAGTTATCCCCCAATCAATTTCACTATATGGCTACAGTTACCCAGCAGGATGTTGCGCCTTTGCACAAGCACCTCAGTGTTACGATCAATAAGGAAGACTACCTTCCTACTTTTGAGAAATCATTAAAGGATTACAGCAAAAAAGCCAATATACCTGGTTTCAGGAAGGGCATGGTTCCAGCCGGGTTGATCAAAAAAATGTATGGCAACTCGCTTTTTGTCGACGAAGTTTTGAAAACGGTCGACAAAGAGGTATTTCAATACCTGGAAACCGAAAAGCTCGATATTTTCGCCCAGCCCCTCCCGGTAGAGATGAATCTAACCCAGCTGGATGTAAACAATCCCAACAACTACACTTTTACTTTTGAAGTGGGCATGAAGCCTGAGTTCAAGCTTCCCGACCTGTCAAAGGAAAGCATCAAACGTTACAAGGTGACCGTTTCCGAGGAAATGGTCAATGAAGAAGTGGAAAGGCTTCGTACCCGTTATGGCAACATGACAGAGCCCGAAGCAGTATCCAATGAAGAGAATGTGCTGAATGTGCGTTTTGATGAGACCGACGAAGCCGGCAACCCCCTCGAAGGCGGACTGGCCAAGGACAACTCCCTGCTACTCAAATATTTCAGCCCTGCCTTCCGCCCTTCGGTGCTTGGCAAGAAAGTTGGGGATACCGTTCAGCTGAGCCTCGACCAGGCCTTTGAAGGCAAAGAGCTCGAGTGGATACTCAATGACCTGGGGATAGACAGCGCCGGTGGCAGGCATTTCAGGCTTACCATCACCAAGATCGGACTCGTGGAGCCCCGCGAGCTCAACGAAGAGTTCTTTTCACAGCTCTTCCCTTCCGAAGAAATTAAGACAGAAGAAGCTTTCCGCCAGCGGATCAAGGGAGAGCTGGAAAAACAATGGGATGCCGAAAGCCGCAACCAGGTGCAGCACACGCTTTACCACGTGCTGCTCGATCATACGCAGATCGACTTCCCCAACGATTTTCTGAAACGCTGGATCAGAACGCAGGGTGAAAAGGACAAACCAAAGACCGATGAAGAGGTTGAGCAGGAGTTCCCGAATTTCCTCAACCAGCTGAAATGGACAGTGATCTCCGATAAGCTTGTGCAGGAAAACAACATCCAGATACAGCCCGATGAGATCCGCCAGTTTGCCAAGCAGCAGCTGCTCGGTTATATGGGTATGCAAACCCTCGACGAAGAACAACAGTGGGTAAGGGATTATATCGATAAGATGATGAAGGACAGGAAATATGTAGAAGATGCATACAACCGCCTTCAGACCCAGAAGCTTTTCGAATGGGCCGAAACCCAGGTAAATGCTGTAGAAACGCCCATCAGTAAAGAAGCATTCATCAGCATGAATGAGCAGCACCAGCACGCCCATCATTAAAATACTGTTCGCAGAACAAGACGTAAATGGAGAAACTTGCTTTCTCCATTTTTTTTGCATGCCCGCCTGCACTATTCCTCCGCAGCATCTTCATGGCATTCCGCTTTCAGGTGGCCCAATACATCAGCCCGTCTTCATCAATATCCATATACTTCATCGGCGCTATGGCATTTTGTCGCATTTTGTGGCAAGCACGGTATTTGATAACACACAATCCATTAAATTGCCTAAAATCTAATCTAGACGATATGAGTTTCCAATCAGAATTTGAGAAATATGCCGTGAAGCACAAAGGTTTGTCGAGCAATACCCTGGACAGTTACGGCAAGCACCTGGTAACGGCACTTACGGCCAATGTAATTGAAGAGCGTCCCATGAATGTTGCAGTAATGGATGTTTACAGCCGCCTTATGATGGACCGGATCATCTTCCTTGGTTATCCCATCAACGACGAGGTAGCGAATATTGTAACGGCGCAGCTTCTTTTCCTTGATTCTACAGACAGAACAAGAGATATCAATATGTATGTCAACTCGCCGGGCGGCAGTGTGTATGCCGGTCTTGGCGTATACGATACCATGCAGTATGTTTCACCCGATGTGGCCACCATTTGCATCGGCGTAGCCGCCTCCATGGGAAGTGTGCTGCTCGCCGCCGGTTCGGCAGGCAAACGTGCCGCGCTTAAGCACAGCCGCATCATGATGCACCAGCCCAGCGGCGCCATCGGCGGACAGGCAACCGATATCGAGATCACCGTACGTGAGATCAAAAAGCTTAAGAAAGAATTGTACGAGATCGTAGGCCATCATTCCGGCCAGAATACCGACAAGATCCAGGATGATTTCGAAAGGGATTACTGGATGACTGCTGCCGAAGCCAAGACATATGGGCTCGTAGATGAAGTGCTCCTGGTTAACCCAAGAAAAGAAAAAAAAGCTGAAACCAAATAATTTAAAACCGAACAGAAGATGAGCTTACAAGATCAATTATATAACCGTTGGAATGTAATGCAGCCTGAACCAGGCACACCCGGAACACCGGAAGATCCCGAAGAGGAAAAGGAAGAGAGAGCACAGATAGATACACAGATGCTTTATAAGCGGCTTGAAAAATATTTTTACCAGACGCGCAGCATCTATCTCTGGGGCATCGTGGACGATAAATCTGCCAAAGACGTGGTAACCAAGCTCATGCTGCTTGAAGCCGACCGGCCTGGAGAAGAGATCAAATTCTACATCAGCAGCCCCGGCGGCTCTGTGACCAGTGGCATGGTGATCTATGACACCATGCGCCTGATCAAATCGCCGGTAAGTACTATCTGCATGGGACTGGCAGCCTCCATGGGAAGTATCCTTCTGAGCGGTGGCGCAAAGGGCAGGCGCTTCATCTTCCCCCATGGCGAAGTGATGATCCACCAGCCCTCACTTGGCGGACATATCC
>DASTPZ010000045.1:0-2238 GCA_035761965.1 Flavisolibacter sp.
TTCAATAACCCCGAAAAGCTCAATTACCGCTACAGGATAGAAGGACTCGATAAGGAATGGAAATACACAGGTCATACGAACCATGTACGGTTTACCTCTCTGCCGCCGGGGGACTACCGGCTGCTGGTTCAGGCAAGCATCAATAATGCCGACTGGATCGCAGCGCACAACAATTTTGCTTTTTCCATCGAACCGCCTTACTGGCTCACCTGGTGGTTCATTACGTTTTCATCCTTGGCTGTGGTACTGGGCTTTTGGCTGTTTGTTCGCAGCCGCAACCGCAAGGTGCAGGAAAAACTGGAAGAGCTGGAAGCAGAGAAGGCCATTACCTATTTTGCATCCAGCATGTATGATCAGCAGTCGGTGGAAAGCATTCTCTGGGATGTGGCCCGCAATTGCATCGGCCGCCTTCAATTCGAAGACTGTGTGATCTACCTGCTGGACGAAGAGAGACAGGTGCTCGTGCAAAAAGCGGCTTACGGACCAAAAAGCCCAAAGCAATACCAGATCGTAGCACCTATCGAGATCCCCTTAGGCCGTGGCATAACCGGATCTGTGGCGGCCAGCCGAAGGGCAGAGATCATTAACGACACCACGCTGGATCCTAGGTATATTGTGGACGATGAGGCCAGGTATTCGGAGATCGCAGTTCCGATCCTATCCGGTGACCGGCTGCTGGGAGTAATAGACTGCGAGCACTCAAAAAAAGGGTTTTTTACTCAGAAGCACCTCTCCATACTCACTACCATTGCTTCTCTTTGCGCCAATAAAATAGTAAGGGCAAAGGCTGAAGAAGAAAAGCTGAAAGCGGAAAAGATCCTGATGGATACAAAAGAGCGGATGGCCGATGTAGAGATGCAGGCTTTGAGGGCGCAGATGAATCCGCACTTCATCTTCAACTGCCTTAATTCAATTAACCGGTATATTGTAAAGAGCGACCAGGCCACGGCTTCGCTCTACCTTACGCGATTTGCCAAGCTCATACGTCTGATTCTCGACAACTCGAACAGTAGAACGATAACTCTTGCCAATGAGCTCCAGGCATTGAAGCTTTATATTGACATGGAGGTCATCCGTTTTGAACAAAAATTCAGCTATACCATCACGGTCGACAGCGAGGTGCAGCCCGACAGCGTCTACCTGCCGCCGCTGATCATACAACCTTACGTGGAGAATGCCATCTGGCATGGGCTGCTGCATAAGGAAACAGCCGGCGCGCTCAGTATTGTTGTAAGCAAGCCTCACAAGGGAGAGCTCCAGTTTACCATCAAAGACAACGGTGTTGGTCGCGAAAAAGCGCGTGAGATGAAGAGTAAGTCGGCTTTCACAAAGAAATCCCTGGGCATGCGGCTTACAGAAGACAGGCTGGCCCTGCTTAGCATGCAGGCGCAGCAGGCTGCCTCGGTAGAGGTAAGGGACCTGGTTACTGCCGATGGCCTGCCGGGAGGCACCATGGTGATATTGAAGATACCGGTGCAGGATTGAAGCCATTAAATCCGGCAGCCGGATATATTGAAATAAAAAAAAGACAGTATGATAAAATGTGTGCTCGTAGACGACGAGAACAATGCGCTCGAAATGATGGAATGGCTTTTAAAGACCTACTGTCCCAAAGCGGAGATTGCCGCCATGTGCACATCTGCCGAACAGGGCATAGAGGCTATTCACAGGCACAAGCCTGATGTGGTCTTCCTGGATATCGAAATGCCCAAGATGAATGGCTTCGACATGCTCGAACGGTTCGACGAGCTTTTCTTTGATGTTGTTTTCTGCACGGCCTATGACCAGTTCGCGCTCAAGGCATTTCGATACAGCGCGCTCAATTACCTGCTCAAACCCATAGATCCGGAAGATCTCAAGGCCACGGTCCAGCGCATCGAAAAAACAAAAATGGCACCGACCAGGGAGCAATTCGACCTGCTGCTTCACAACATAAAGCACGCAGGAAGGGCAACACCGCAAAGGATTGCGCTCACCCACAACGACGGACTTGTTTTTGTGCCTACAGCCGACATCATCTACTGCGAGGCCGATAGCAACTATACCTCCGTTGTGCTGTCGGATGGGAAGAAAATATTGGTATCCAAAGTGCTCAAGGAAATAGATGAAGCGCTCAGCGGCCCCGATTTTTACCGGGTACATAGCTCCTATCTCATCAATATCAACCGGATAAAAAAATTCGTTCGCGGCGATGGCGGCTACCTCGTAATGGATAATGATGCCACCATTGCCATATCC
>DASTPZ010000046.1:0-11655 GCA_035761965.1 Flavisolibacter sp.
GCAAAAGCCGATCAGGGCCGAATCAACCAACGAATAATGCGGACTGTAAATAGAAGGAACAAAGCCCAGCGCGGCCAGCTGCTGCTCCGGTGGCCGCTTATCAGTGTCCTCTACCAGCAAGGCGGTAGCAATACCTGGATACTTATGATGAACTACCTGAAGCGCTCTGATGTCGAATGACTGTATGGTGGTCCTGGAACTTATTCCCTTTTCTTTTATCACGGTCATCACCAGGTCGGCAAATTCCTCTATGCCGGGATGCTTTCTGCCATCGTTCTCAGGTGCCGATTTGATCTCGATATTGTAGGCAACAACCCTGCCCTTCTCAGCTGCATAGGTCTCACAGCCTGCGATCAGGTCGGCCAGCAATGGCTTGGACACCGCGATTTTCTCCTGGCGCGGAAAACCGGGATGTGGTTTAAGACCTACATCATACAGCCTGATGCTATCATAATCCATCCCGTAAAGCAGGTGTTTTTCCGCCTCTTCTTTTGTCAGGTGTAAACCTGCAGGCGTAGTAGTGATATGCTGATGAAAATACACTTCGTGAGATACCACGGGCTTTTTATCCCGTGAGATCACTACGTCAAGCTCAAGGGTGGTCACTCCAAGATCAATGGCTTTTTTCATCGCCGGCAACGTATTCTCCGGCATCAGTCCCCTACAGCCACGATGGCCCTGCTTATCAAACGATGCTTTTTGCATGTGTGCGGTGTTTTGCTTTTGAAGGCTGCAGCCCAGCAGCAAAACAATAATATAGGCAGCTGTATTTTTCATAAATCTTTTACAGGCAATTTTCTTTTTTAACGCTGGCGGCTCGAACCTTTTAGCCCATTGCATCAAGATGAAGGCCATTGTTTACCTATCTCCTTCCAGATTCCTGCTTCGGCCTAAAACGCGGATGCAATTCATCGGCCCCATCTTCTCCGCTACGGCCAGCTCTAAAGCGCTGCACTCATATAGCTGGGTTACACTTTTTTATAATGGCTCCTAGCCGGACGAAGCTCACTGTTTTGAGACAGCAGGGTATAGAAACATTCGGATGTCCGCGTGAATCCGCTTTGATCCGCCGGATGAGCCCTGCGGCCATTGTGTAAAATAACGCCGTCGAATATACTCCGTTTGCCTTTTCGCTCAACGGGTGCTCAATCGCACGACAGAACCAGCAACTGCCCGACACCGTTTCTCAAAGCCATCAGTCTTGCTTTTCGGGGATTTGTCAAGGCTCATTCGTTCGCCACTTAACAAAAACTTAATCCTGCAAAGCCTTCGCAGGGGCTTGCTTTGCCTTCTTTGCCGGAAAGCCTTAGCTTTGCCGCTATTCAAAAAAGCTATGGACGCTATTCAAGCCATCATTGATTTTATCCTTCATATCGACAAACACCTTGTCGAGATCGTAAGCAATTATAAAACCTGGACTTACCTTATCCTCTTCCTAATCATTTTTGCCGAGACCGGGTTTGTGATTACGCCTTTTTTGCCAGGCGATTCCCTGCTTTTCGCTACAGGCGCCATCGTAGCCAACGAGGAAAGCGAGCTGAATATCCTGCTGATGTGCATCATCCTGATCGTAGCGGCAGTACTCGGCGATCTGGTCAACTACCACATTGGCAAGTACATCGGTCCCCGGGCCTTTAGCGGCCGCTATCGCTTTCTTAAAAAAGAATACTTGGAGAGAACACAATCTTTCTATCACAAATATGGCGGCAAGACCATCATCTATGCCCGTTTCGTACCTATTGTCCGCACGTTCGCGCCTTTCGTAGCTGGCGTGGGAACGATGAGCTATCGTAAGTTTGCTTCCTACAATGTGATCGGCGGTATTTTGTGGATCAGCAGCTTTCTTTTCCTTGGCTATGCGCTTGGCAGCAACCCGGTGGTAAAGTCGAACTTTACTTATGTCATTTTTGGCATCATCATTCTCTCCGTACTGCCTCCGGTAATCGAGTACCTGAGGGAAAGAAGAAAAAAGAAGGTAGCCTGATCTGCAAACCATCAGGACCTTTACCGGCCGGCTGATGGACGATGACCAGGCATGTTTATCGGAAACTTCCACCCGACGTGATCTTATCGATCATCTCCATTACGATAGTCCCGTCCTCTCCTGTACAGGGATTAGGCGACAAGCCGGAGAAATACCGGACCACACATGCAATCATGGGTTCCTGAACGTGCGGCAGCTTTTCGAAAATGAACTGTTCTTCCCTTTCATCTGTCTTGAGCAAAAGCCGCTGGTGTTCAAACACGGCGAAGGAAATGGAGCCCCGGTCGCCAACGATCTCGCAAACATCAGCGGAGTGTATTTCTTCCGCTCCAAAGGACCAAAGGCCGTTAAAGACGATCCCATCATTAAACAAGGCCTGGCAAAGAACGGTATCTGCGGCCTCATAATGACCGCCTCGATTCAAAGCTATGCCGTTCAGCTCCCGCGGACGCCCAAAGAAGTAAAGCAGAAGGTCAAGCTGATGCGGCGCAAGATCATGAAAAAGTCCGCCCCCGGAAACGGCCGGGTCGATCCGCCAGCTGGCGCCGGGCGGAGCAGACTGGTTTGCACGATGAGGCTGATAAAGCTTAAGATTTATAAAGTGGATCCTGCCCAGTACTTTCTCCTGAAGAAGTGACCGGATTTTCAGGAACAAAGGTTGCTGCCGCCTGTAGTGCGCCACGGAAAGCGGCACACCTGCCTTTGCCGCTGCGTCCTGCATTTGATCTGCTTCGGCCGCATTCATGGCCATGGGCTTTTCAACATAAACTGCTTTGCCCGCGGCAATAGCCCGAAGTGCATAGTGCTTGTGATACAAAGGCGGCGTTGCGATGTAAATGGCATTGACCTCAGGATCGCCGATCAGCGCGTCCGCATCGCTATACCACCTGGGCACTGCATGGCGCCGCGCATAGTCTTCCGCCTTAACGGCATCCCTTCGCATAACGGCCAAAAGCCTTGAATTGTCTACCCTGTTAAACGCAGGTCCGCTTTTCACCTCGGTTACGTCGCCGCAGCCGATGATACCCCAGTTGATCATGGTGCTAAATATAATGAAGGAAAAAGGTTATTGATACAGTTTTGAGAAGCGCCGTTTTATGGCCCGATAGTCATAGGCACCAAAATCCTTTAATCAAATCTGACCTCAGGCAGGTTGCGTTCATTCAAACCTCTTTTGTACTGCCTCAGGTATTTTTTGTTGTTGCGAACACCGGTGCTGGTGGCCAGGCCGCTAAAGGTCATCCTCACGATATAATGAAAGAAAGAGCGATCGCGCATCCGCTCGAAATACACAATGCCCGGCCGGCCGTTGTTATTTCTCCTTAACACAAAGCTGTTTACCAGGAAGCTTGCAACCTTGCGCGAAAAGCTTGTACTGTCGGGACTTCCCCCTTTTATGAGCCTGATCTTTAGCCCATGGTAATAAAGCTTCATTTCGCCCAGCGCCATATCTTTCCTGCCGATCGCCCTTAGCTGAAATGAATCGATGGTTCCGGATGTGATCTGTACGTTGGAAAGAGGCGCGATCACGGGATTGAGAAAGGACAGGGTCGTAGGCCGCATGCGAAGTGTCATAGCAAAGCTGTTAAGCGAATCGGTATAAGATTCCTTCACCCTTAAATCAATGAAAGCAGAATCCATGAGGTAGGCAGTTACTGCCAGTGCCAATGAATCGGTCTCCTTCAGGTTCCGGTTCCGGATATTGCTGATCACACCATTGAGCCGCTTTATTTGAAGCGTACCATCCAATCTTGTTTTGGCATTCTTTTCCGTATAGCTCAATCCGCCATCCCTGATCACAACCTGGTCAATGGCAACCGGAAAAATGATCCGCCTGATAAGATCCACCGGCAATGGTTTTTCCGCGCCTTTTTGAAAGGGTGGTTTTTTGTCCCGGTAAATGCTGATCTGGGGATGATTGATCACCGCAGACGTGGCCTGGAGCAGGCTGTCTCTTTCGTAACGCTCGAGGTCAAAACCGGTGATGACCACAGAACCCGACTGAAAGCTGATATAGTCCTGTTGAAAAAGCGCATACTTCATCACGGTATCACGGGGCTTTGCAGGCTGGTAGCTGAAAGAGTCGAGTATGAAATTCCTGGCTGCCGCATTGTATGAGGCATTGTACCATTTTAGCACCGTATTGCTGTCCCTGTACTCGCCATTGCTTGTTTTAAGCCAGGCCGACAGGTTGGCGCGGATCAGCCGGCTAACATTGCCCGCCTGGTCCGAAGAAAGATGAAGATTACCCGCCGAAAGCTGTTTTAAAGAAAGCCTGTTTCCCGTATTGCCCAATCCCAGGTTTTCCTGGTCATCAAGCAAAATGCTGTTCACAACCGCGCTCCAGGAGCGCTGCGTGCCCGAGGACGACAAGATGATGTTGCTAGCATCCAGCTCTACCCTTCCTTTTTTTACTTCGTAGGTTTGTCCGGAAGCTGCCGTAAACCTGGCCGCAGGTGCAGACAGCTGTATATGCCCGATCCTGGTACCCTCGCGGCCCATGCTGATACCGGAAGCTGCCAGGCGGGCGTCGCGACTGCGCGGCAATTGAACAAGCGTGACAGAATCATTCCGATAGGTAGCCAGGTCAATCGATGGTTCGGTCAGGCTAAGCCGGTCGATACTAAGATTAAAGGAGCCGGCACCGGGTGATGGCCCCTGTCTTCTTCGCTGCCATATCTCAGGCGAGGTCAGCTGAACATTGCCGAAATGATAGTTTCCTGCAATTATGTTATTTATATCCGATGAAAAAACGAGTTGCTGGATCCTCACCACCAGTGAGTCATTTGGCCCATGCTTTTCGAGATTGATACCGGCAAGCTGTGATGCTTCATCACCCTGCATATCATATGAGTCCACATCTATCTTCATTGCACCGCTTGCAAGCGAAAGATCTTTACCCCTGGCCTCCAGCCCCTGTAGCTGCGGCAGCTTATTGCTGGCCATTTCCAGCGACGACAGCCTTAGTTGTTGCAGGTAAGTACTGATGGCGGTCTTACCATTTTTAAACCGCAGGCGCGTATTGCTGCCTGAGATATTCTTTATGTTAATGAGGCCCGGTTCGTTTTTTTCCTTTTTGCTGGCGCCGGTGGTTATATCCAGGGTGGCATTTGACCAGCGAAGCCCGTCCAGCAGGATAGTTTCTGCTTCGTCATTGACCCTTGGGTTATCTATATACACGTCGTTTATGTCAGCCCTGACCGTTTTTGAACGATTGAAGAGCGAAAGCCGGTCTGCATGTACCAGGTTATTTCCACTAAGACTGATATTGCCAAGGGCAGCCGTCATTTCTTTAATCCTGATCAGTCCCTTGGAAAATGAAAGAAACTCTACGGCCTCCTGGAGATCATTGTTCTCGGAAGACTGCATAAGGGTATTGCTGTTCAGGCTTAGGTTAAGATCGCTTAGCTGCAGGGAGCTTTGCGGACCCAGTTCCATGTTCAGCTGTCCGTTCAATATCTTCACCTTGGTAAGGCTCATGAGGCTGTCAAGCGTATGGAGAGAATGAAAAAGATTGAACTTCTTCTTAACTCTTTTTTTCGTTCCCCTTTTAAAATTCATCACCGGGTTATACAGCACGGCTTCCTTTGCCTGCAGGTTTTCTTCAAATATCAACTGGTACCAGTCCAGGCCCGCAAGCTCGAAATAAGGTATGCGGAAATCCCGTTTGTTTTGGGTGGCATCCCGTCCCCTGCCGGTGACAACCTCGAAATTGCTGAGTACAATACGGTTATTGAAAAAGCGGATGCTGTCGAAGGAATAAGAAGCCGAACTGTCGGCATTGTATAATTGATAGTCCCTGGCCAGCATATCAAAGCGGCTTACCGATATGGGCTTTGCCGAATCGGCATCGATGCGGAATCCTCTCATTTCGAAATTGTCCTTACCCGAGTTGAGGACGGAGCGTTTTTTCGAGCCGGTAATATTGATCTTCATTCCGGCCTCTCTTACGCCTACAAAACCCAGGTCCATATTGCCCACCAGCTCTCTTACGATCTTATCGAGGTCGGGCCGGGATTTTTTCCTGGAAACATCCCTGGCCTGTACCGAGGTATTAAGACTGATATCGAAGAACGGCCGTTCGCAGTAAACAGAATCGGCCCGGATGAGGCTGGATCGGTAAAGCGCATCAAAATCAACACCTATGAGGTAAAGCTTGTTGAAAAAAACCGAATAGCTGCTGCCCGAACTATCTTTTGTAAACCCCGTAAATGTGCAGCTGTCCAGCTCGATCCTTTTTTTAAAGAGCTGGAGACTGAAGTTTTTGAAGCTGATATGGTGTCGCCCTCCGGGCAGGTTTACATCCTGGTTATAAGTATAAAGATGGATGTTCTGCTTATTCTCGACGAATGTATCCCTGCGTATACGGGGGTCGGCCGACCGCAAAAGATCGAAGTAGATATTTGAAATTACAACAGGCTTCTGGGAGGTTTCCATCCTGTTCACCAGCTTTAGTCTGGCGTTTTCTATAACAATGCGCCGGATACCTACGGTTTCGAGCCCGTCTAACATGGAATTATAGAGCTTGCCCATTTCCTGCGGTACCGAAAGCTCATCATCTGTGTTACGTGCAGATGTATCCCTCCGCCACTGCATCACTTCTATTTCCGGGTCATAAAGCCTGATAGAGTCGAGGCGCAGCTGGTTTTTAAAGATCATGGGCCAGAAGGAATGGATGCGGAGCGTGAGCTTACGAAACCGGATATTGTAAGTAGAAGGCGCCGAAGTGCTGTCGGTGCTCATGATGGCTGCCTCGTTCACCTGGAGCTTTCGGTTGAAAAAATTGAATTGCAGGCCTGAAAGCTCCAGCCTGAACTTACCATTGGATTTTTCTGCAACGATCTGCTTGAGCACATGGCGGGCATTGTTAACGAACCAGATATGCAAGCCTGCCAACAAAAGCACGAAAAAAAGAACAGCCACCAGGGAAGTCCTCAAGAACCGTTTACGCACGAAAAATGGCCGCTTTGCTGTCATGTAATGAAGGGTTTTCCATCTGTAGGGTAAGGTGATTTAAAACTACGAAAAATAAGATAATTAATGTGTTATGAAGCATATGCACAAAACCGTCGATAGAGACGGGTCTTTTGATAAAGGGAAGTACTGCATAACTGGAATGAAGGATGATAAGCAGGCAGGATGGCTTGCATATGTGTTGTTTGCAGCGAACGCAATGCGATGAACTCCTACTGGCTGCAAACCGCTTTTCCTTCGGCTATGCAGAAATCAGCGAATCTCACCTCCTCGTCCCTGAGGTAGGAGACATCGTTAAGGCTGCGGTAAATGCCCCATTTGGGCCTGCAAAAGCTGGTTCCATCACGCCAGAGATCAATATTGCCATTTGTGTAGACCAGGAGCTCGGCTCCATCGCTTAGGCGGGATATCCTGATATCGATTGAGCCTGCGGTTCCGTACACGAGCTTTTCAACCACCTCTACCCATACGCCTTTGAACGGTGCCAGCTCCACCGACTTGACCCTGCCCAGTGTAGTGGCCATACTATTTCCATTGTGGATGACCTCCAGCCGTTCGGGGTTTCCATGGCGAGGTGTAATGGTAATGGTTGGCATATCATCATTTCCATCTCCCGCCTTGATCTGGTGAATATGGGTAAAGCTGGGCGAGGGCCTGAATCCTTCATCAAGCCTGAACTTCCAGCGATAGGTAACTGTGTCGCCCAGCTGACCCTTTAACTTGTCCGGCGAGGGCCCATATGTTTTGATTTCATTACGCTGGCGATCAGTGGACCCATTGCAACGGTCATTATCCGGGCTTACATGGATGGAGAACACGAATACATTTTTATTCAAGCTATTGTCAAAAAGCTCATATATGTGCCTGCCAAAAGCCGGATGCGCACAATCAGGTGCTTCGACGGGATTGCCACCCAAAACAGCGGAGATCAGCTCGTAGGTATTGCCTGGCCCATCCGCCTGCAGCTTTACAGCCGTTGGCTGCAGCGGTTGCGGAGCCGGCTGCGTATCGCCGCTTCCAGTGCCCTTCTTGCAGGATAGCAGGAAAACGAAACACAAGATAGAAAGTATGCGCATGCTTTTGCTTTGACAGATTCTTTGTTAAGATAATCGATTTAGGCCAAGATCGCGCTTACGGCGGCTTCCCGGACTGGTACTGACTTTCCGGGCCTCCGGTATAAAAAGACAGAGCCACCTTTCGGCAGCTCTTGGTCGTACATCTTTATTTGGTAAAATATCGTTCAGGTTAGTAAGACCTATTAAAGGTATACAAGTCATCCGAAAAAAACGAAAAAAATGATCTTCGCTTTTGTACATTCTCAAAAATGCTCAATATCAATAACAAATACGGTTGGCATACGAGCAGAATCCTCTCTCCCGCTGGCATGGATTCTGCATGAGCTAGCAGTAAAATCTATTGTATGCAAAGCAAACAAACAAAGCAGGACGGGACAGCCGCAGGAAGACATGGAGAATCAAAACGCGAGCAGCAACAGACCGATCCGCAGATTACCGAACTGAATGGACTCACAGACTCCTCGGAAGAACTGGAGCCAACACTGGAAGACGGCACCAAGGCACCAGATAAAGAGCCGGCGCCGGACGAAAGAGACTAAGGAAGCGGGGCGGCCATTTCAATGCTATACCCTGTTCGTATATGAAGAATCGATTGCGCTAGCAATGATTACCTGTGTATGTGAAGTAGTTAAAAGGCTTCGATACGTGGTATTTTCCGTGCCGCCTCTTTTGAACACAAAGGATCGTATTACCCGGCGGCAGGTTGTTATACCATCCTTTTCCCCCTAAATTCTTACCGGTATCTGTCATCAAAGCCAGACCGGACTGAATTTCTCATCAAGAAATCTTCCGGCCCGCCTGCTGAAAAATACTCATGGAAGGCCGCCGGTTCACGAAAAGACCGATAGATCAGAGTACTATTTTTTACGCGCTGCCGATTCTACCGAACAATGATTTGCAGAAAAGCGGGTAACCGAATGCCGGGGAACCGGTTTGAAAAAAATGCATCGGGCTCGATAAACTAATTGATTCATGGAGGCACCTGCCGGACAAGCCTCTCCAGGCATATGACCTATACCTGCTTACATAGCTAAGTACCAATAGAAGATCTACTCTTTCGCGCTGATGAGATGGGAACCATACCCTGGGTCATAGTTAACAACAGCAATGCTGATCAGCTTACCTTTCAGCAGGGATCCGTTGAGCGCAGCCTGGGCTTTGAGACCCTCCTTTTCTACCGGCATATCGATAAAAGCCCTGCCTCTTGAACGGTTATTCAGCTTATCACGCACCAGATCAACAGACCTGATCTCCCCAAAAGGAGCAAATAACCTCTGAAGGTCATATTCAAGCACGTCCAGGCTGAGATTGGATATATGGAGGTTCATAGAATTAGCTAGTTTAAGAATGTCAACAAAAGAAAACAAAAAACTGGGTGGTTGGCCTTGATGTTTGAAGGTAGACATTAAGACGCAGAAGCCTGTTAAAACTTTTAACACCGCGTCACCGGTATTAACCCTACCTTCAAACGGCCTCACTGATCTATTTGAGTATTCATCAAGAAAATTCACCTCTCAATCCAGCATATGAATATTCATATTTCAAATCTCAGCAGCAGCATAATCGAGGGCGACCTGAGTAAGCTTTTTACCGTTTATGGTGAAGTGAGCTTTATTGTTATCGTAAGAAGTAAGAATGGCAGGTCAAAGGGCGATGCCTTTATTGAGATGCCTATACGATCACAAGCAGAACAGGCCGTGCGGGCACTTCACCTGACAGAGCTTGATGGGCTCCGGATATCGGTTAAGGAGATAGAGTACCGTGCCGGCGAGTTCAACAACTAAGCGGGTTGAAATGTGACAGGACTCATACGATCAAATCAATAATTGTCTTTTTGTCTTTTTCACGTTAGAATAAATGTTTCATTATGAAGTTATCCGCTTTTTTAGAATTGGCAGATGAAGGGAAAAAGGCAGCCGTGCTGCATCATGGTGTTCTATTGGACAAAAGGGTGAGCCGGGGACAATTCATTTTTCTTTTCGACCTCGAGGGTTATTACGTGGAGGTTTATTGTGATATAGCAGGCAAAGCGATTGTCGAATACAGGATATTTGAGACCACTTCACCGCTTATGCCCTACCTCGAAAAAATCTCACTCGATGGATTGCTTCCAGGCGATTAAAGCCCAGAGGCAAAGCACAACCAGGAAGCGGCGTTTAAATTAGGGCAGTTGTACCAAAAGGCAGACTGGTGTAAACATGCCTAAAGGGCAGCTAAACTTTGGTGCAATGCAGCCAGGCAGTCAGGTTTAAAGACAAAACAGGTGGAAAAAGTACAAGTACGGCTGGCGCATGGAATTTGCTTATACAGCGCAATCCCGCACACGTAAAGGATAACCAGCCGAGATCACTGATCCATCATAAGCTGGTTTATGATCTTAACTTCCCAGGGCTCAGCGGCCGGTAGCGGCCGGGGTTAAATTTAAAAGGTTAACAATGAGAAATTCAAATAAACAAAGGGTTCTGGTTGTATCTGGTGCAGACACACCTGGCGCCGAACTTACCCGATGGATGGAAACAAACGACCGTTTTGAAACCGTTCTTGCTCAAACCGATGAAAAAGCCATAGAGCTTTTTCAGCTGCAGGGCTTTGATGCTGTTATCATTGACAGCAGCCTGAGCGATTCTGGCTTCAATAAGCTCAGGGCCGTATTGCCCATATTCAATAGCGAAGTGCTCGTTATCGGCTACTATGGCGAAACAGCTGAGGCATTGCAGAAAAAAATGGAGCTTAGCTATGAAAGCAACAAGCTTGAGCGCATGAAAAGGCTCATTATCCTTGATGCTGATCATGCTGCCGGACAGGAAGGCTGGTTGCCTTTTTCCGACAATTAGAACGCACCCGGCACAACTGCCAGGGGGCCGGGTTTTAATGTCAACAAATAAAATTCATGTATGAGATACAATAAAGAAACTGTTCCTGTTATCAAACCATCAGATGTGGTAGTGGGAGATGCATCGGCACCGGTCAATCTGACCATGTTCGGTGATTACGAAAGCGAGGCCTGTCTCAAAGTAAATGAGGTGGTTAAGGCGCTGCTCGAAAAATATGGCGGTCAGCTCAATTTCGTTTTCAGGCATTTTCCCATGACACGCATCCACCAGCGGGCGCACAAAGCCGCAGAAGCAGCCATTGGGGCGGCCCAGGAAGGTAAATTCTGGGAAATGCACCAGGTGCTGTTTGAAAACCATCGCAACCTGGGCGTCATCAGCCTGAAATCATATGCACGCGAGGTGGGTGTGAAGGACAAAAAATTCCTCGAACACCTGATCAATAGCGACTATGGCTGGTATGTACAGGACGATTTGAAAGAGGGCATCAAAAGAGGTGTGATCGATATACCCGCTATCTTTCTTAATGGCGCGCGCTTCGAAAAAGAGCCTTCATTCAAAAACCTCAAGTCTTCGATCGACGAGCTGCTTCATACCAAGCCCGTTCATAGCCTGGCAGGCAGGCAGAAAAAAAGAGCCTGATGCACTTGTGGCCCTTCTCCCGCCTTATCACATTCGGGAGAAAGGTCCTGCATCCAAGCCATGATGAATTCAGGGTTAAGCTCCAAAAGTTCCGGCATATAACCTGCGGCCGAAATCAGGCAGGAGCAGTGCGGCGATCGTCATATCT
>DASTPZ010000047.1:0-8666 GCA_035761965.1 Flavisolibacter sp.
CGTAAAGGATGGCCAGGTAGTGCTGAAGAAAGGCTATGGTGTAAAGGACATGACCTCCCTGCAGCCAGTCGATGAGCAAACGCTTTTCATGATCGCCAGCAATACGAAGCTCTTTACCGGTACAGCGCTGGCCTTGCTGGAGAACCAGGGCAGGCTTTCGCTCAACGACCCCGTAACACGCTATTTTCCGCAATTCCGTCTATATGACTCTATCAGCACAAAGCTCGTTACCATCCGCGACCTGCTCACACACCGCATCGGCACAAAAACATTTCAGGGCGATTTTACTTTCTGGAATACGAAGCTGAGCCGTGGAGAGATCATGAAGCGTATGCGCCTGCTCAAACCCAGTGGCATTTTCAGGCAGGACTATGGCTACTGCAATAGCTGCTTTCTGACCGCGGGAGAAGTGATCCCAAAAGTAACCGGGCGTACCTGGGAAGCTTTTGTACAGGACAGCATCATAAGTCCGCTGCAGATGAACAGCACGATGGTGCTTTCCACAGGCATAGAGCAAAAGCCCAATGCAGCCCTTCCTTATACCACGGCCTATACCGGAAAGCTCACCCGCGTGCCTTACGATAACTGGAACAATCTTGCACCGGCAGCGAGCATCATCAGCAACGCGAACGACCTGGCCAACTGGCTGCTCATGCAGCTTGACAGCGGCCGGCATAATGGCAAACGCATTCTCCCCTGGTCGGTTCTGCAAAAAACGAGGGATGTAAACATCGTGACGAGCAGCCGCAAATCAGGGATCTATCCCATACATTTCCGGGGTTATGGCCTGGGTGTCTTTAGTGCAGATTACAATGGCCGGCAGGTATACTGGCATACCGGCGGCGCAGGCGGTATGGTAAGCAATGTATGCTTTATACCCGAGGAGAGGCTGGGAATCGCTATTCTTACCAATAACGATAATCAGAACTTTTTCGAGGCCCTCCGCTACCAGGTAATGGATGCCTACCTTGGTGTTCCCTATGTGGATCGTAGCGCCCAGCAGCTGGGTGGCTTTACCAAAGGAATGGAAGAACAGCTGGCTGAGATCAGTGGCTGGAGGTCGAGGGTGAAAGGAGAAAAGCCTGTCCTGCCATTAGCTGCCTATGCCGGCGTTTACAGCAATCCGCTCTATGGCAACATTACTATTAGCCAGATCGAGAACCAGCTTCGCATAGTCTTCGGCAGCAAACCGGATCTTTCGGCTACGCTGGACTATATGGACAATGGTGAATGGCTGATGAGCTATAACAATATCGAATACGGGATTTTTGCGGTCCGGTTTGACACAAGCGGGAACAAGGTTCGTTCGATCACCACGAAGCAGAACGAATTTGTAGAATTTGACCCTTATACTTTTATTAAAAAGTAAGCTCCTCTCCCCCACCCTTGCACCGGCAAAAAGCGGAAAACCTGCAATCGCGGGAAAGTCTTCACTTAAACCAATACGGTAACCTTGGTTACTATTGACTATTCTGCTTGATTGCGATAAAAGTAACATCCGGGTGTTTGTTTTTTCCAGTCGTGGCAATATTGATTTTACTGGTCAAGCGTCTGTCAAACTGATATGAAAGCACCGCCGGCAATGGAATTCCGGGCGCAAACCTCTCGCCACCCGTAACAGGGTATTTGTAAAAGAAAAACAAAGTGCTATTTTAAGTGGGAATAGCACCAATGGTCAAGGCATCATCAGGATGAGGAGCTGAAATCCCCACTCCTTTACAAATATCTTAGCTGCTTAGTAAGAAAACAATGCAAAAGAAAATCACGATCATACTAACACTGCTCCTGTCAATAAACCTGTATGGACAGAAAAAAGATACGCTTACATTCTTCTCACCCGCTTTTCAGCAGAAACGAACAGTTTATATCCAAACACCTGAATTCTACAAGTATCAATCAGACTCCGTAAAACTACCTGTGATCTACATACTTGACGGGCAGCATGAATGGTTTGTAAACCCGCTCCTGAGCACAATCAGATATCTTCAATACACCCATGAGATCCCGCAAGCACTATTGGTCATCATACCTCATGTCAACAGGAATGCCGAATGCGGAATTAAAAATCTTGGGCAGGAGGTGCTTCCATTGCACTTATTCATAACAGAAGAGCTGAACGCACAAATAGAAAGATATAATCCGAACGATTATCGAATGGTCATCGGACACTCCTTCTCGGCTTCCTTTGCGCTATACTCGCATTTAAAAAACAAGGAGTTCTATTCAGCAGTTATTGCCAATACACCGCTAGATCATATTGAAGACCTGATCGTGGAACTTGCAAAGAATAAAAAGGCCGACCTTGAGAAGATATCAATTTCTATTGGTGGGATTGAGCAGGAAAAAGACTTTTATCACAGAAGGAAATTTGATGGCCTGAAATTGAAGTATCCCGCCATCTTCAATTCTATCAACATTTTTGAAGCTGATAACTCTGCTCACAATGCAGTTCCAATAGTGGCAATGCCGGCTTTGCTCACAAAAAATTTCAGGGACTTCCGTAGCCGGTATTCCAAAATAGCTGAAGTGAATGAAGAATATAAGCTTGTGACCCAGCCGGAATCGATAAAATCTGAACTCAACAAAATCAATGCAGCTTCATTGATCGGAAGTTCAAAATATAGTCCTGAAATCGCTGATATTAACGGGTTGGCCTCCCGTTATTTGGCGAGTGACTTAAACGACTATGGGGCGGCGGTTTACGAAATGGGAATCAGGTATTTCCCCAAGTACTATGAGTTTCACCTGGGGCTGTATCAACTTTACCTGCCGATGGAGAAGGCAAAAGCAAAACATCACCTGAACTCCGCTGCCAAATTAATTGAATCATTAGAAGCCGAACTTCCGGAAAAAAGAGAATTGCTAAAAGAGATCAATAGCGAGAAGGCAAAAAATGGCTGGCAATAAGATTTTTGCGAGGCGAAAAGAAACAGGCACCTTGCCGGCAGAGAAGCAGCCTTAAAAAACCAATATAAATAATAAAAGGCTAATTAAACGCCCATCGTTCGTGTCTAATTAGCCTTTGTATCGTGATCCGGATTGGATTCAAACCAATGACCTACTGCTTAGAAGGCAGTTGCTCTATTCAGCTGAGCTACCGGACCATTCCCGGATTGCCGTGGCAGCCCGAAAAGTCGCGCAAAGATAAAGGATCGGCGCTAATCCGGAAAGGGAATTTGCTCAGCGGGCGGGACCGAAATGAAAGCTGTCCAGGAATTGCTCCTGGCGTTCTGTGCTCAGCTGGCCTATATTCCTTACATACAGCACGGCAAGGCAGCGCCCGTTGGTATATCCCTTCACCTTCCAGTCGCGGCCCTCTGCATCCTGCCAATAATCGACCAGGCTCTCGCTTCCCGGCGCATTCCAGTCGGTACCCGGCACAAGACCCGTGGAATGAAAAATAGAGAACGGGCCTTTCAGCCTTTTCATATAAGCCGCCAGCATGTTTACGGCATGCGAGGGATCATAATTTTCCTGCAAGGCGATGCAGATAACGCCATACCCCACCTTTCCCTCGCTGCATTCATGCACATGAAGGGTATCTCCCGAGGGTGTTTTGCATTGGTCGAAATGCTTGTCCCCATGCACCAGCACAGAGCATCCTGTTTCGCCAATAAATTGCAACTTGGATTTAGGGCTGGATGAAAGGCGCAGCACGATCGAGCCGGCCAGCAAAAGAAGCAGGTTTTCCATAGTGTATAAGAGTTCAGTGGCTTGTAGCTGTAAGATAAAAGTTATTTTCGGCTTTTATTTATGAGCCAATCATTTTTCTACGGAACCGGCCACCTGACGGTTCAACAGGCTATAAGGCTGGCCGAAGGCGGCCTTAAGGGCGAACTGAGCGAAGATACCCGTGAACGCATCCTGCAAAGCCAGCGACATGTGCAGCAGATGGCGGATGCCGGCAAAACGGTTTATGGTGTGACCACGGGCTTTGGTATCCTGGCCAATACAAGGATCAACGAAGCAGATACGGCTACCCTTCAATACAAGATCTTGCAAAGCCATAGTGTGGGGGTTGGTGAGCCCATCCCGGCCAACATCGCCAAATTGATGCTGATCACGAAGGTGCATGCATTGGCCAGGGGCTTCTCGGGCGTTCAGCTTTCAACCATCGAGCGCCTGCTGTGGCATATAGAACAGGAAGTGATACCGGTAGTGCCGGAGAAAGGAAGCGTGGGTGCCTCTGGCGACCTGGCTCCGCTGGCCCACCTCTGCCTGCCGTTGATCGGGCTTGGAGAGGTGTTTTGGAAAGGCAGGCGCTGCCCGGCCTCCGAGGTGCTGCAGGCCCATGGACTTGCACCCATCAATCTGGGTCCCAAGGAGGGCTTGGCTTTAATCAATGGCACGCAGTTCATCCTGGCCTTTGCCATCAAGGCCGTGCAAAAGCTGCAGAACTGCCTTGAAGCTGCCGATATCATCGGTGCCATGAGCCTCGAAGCGCTTACTGGTACGAAGGCGCCCTTCGACGACAGGCTGCATGCGCTCAGGCCTTATGCAGGCAACCGCCTTGTAGCCCAACGCCTCCGGCTGCTGCTTGAAGGCTCAGACATCATGCAAAGCCATATGGACTGTGGGCGGGTGCAGGATCCCTACTCGCTCCGTTGCATGCCACAGGTACATGGTGCTTCCCGCAATGCCTGGCTTCACCTGAAAGAGCTTACAGAGATCGAGGCCAATTCCGTAACGGACAATCCCATCGTGCTGGGTGAGGACGATACCATTAGCGGTGGCAATTTCCACGGTCAGCCGCTTGCCCTGCCGCTCGATTACGCCTGTTTTGCCGCCGCCGAGGTAGGCAATATCTCAGACCGTCGATGTTACCTGCTGCTTGAAGGAAAATGGGGCCTGCCTATGCTGCTGATGCGAGATGTTGGCCTGAACAGCGGCTTTATGATCCCGCAGTATACTACCGCAGCCCTCGTGACCGAAAATAAAACGCTTTGCTTTCCGAGCAGCGCGGACAGTATCCCCACTTCACTCGGGCAGGAAGACCATGTAAGCATGGGCAGCATCAGCGGCCGCAAGCTGAATACCATCATCAATAACCTGGAGTACATCCTGGCCATCGAGCTGCTCTGCGCCTGCCAGGCCATAGAGTTCAGGAGGCCGCTGAAAAGCAGTGCTATACTGGAGTTTGCCCACGACTATGTTAGGCAGCATGTGAGCTTTGCCGAGGAAGACAGGATATTTGCCGATGATATCAACCAGATCAGTGCCATGATCAGCAAGCTTTCTTTTGTACAGCAGGTGAACAGTTTTGCTACCGGCAAAGGGATTGTGCTTAACAAGGACTTCGATGCTTTCTGTTGATGGAATCTATTTTGTGTTTTCAAATACTAAACGGGCAATGATGAGGTGTTGAGCTACTCTTCATCCATCCAGTCTTTCTGCACCGTTTCTTCCAACAACGGAAGAGTCTCTCCATCGGGCTGCGCCTCAACATTTTTCAGCCGGCGCTGGATGGCTCTTGTACGCTTGCCCATGACCTCGTCGATCTGGTTACTGGCGGTTTGCAGGTTTTTTTGCGCTTTTTCAAGCAGGCCGCCAAAGCTTTCGAACTCTTTTTTAACAGCCCCGAGGATGGTCCATACCTCGCTGCTCCGCCTTTGGATCGCAAGCGTGCGAAAGCCCATTTGCAGGCTGTTGAGAATGGCCGCGAGCGTTGTTGGACCGGTGACTACTACTTTGCACTGCTTTTGTATCTCCTCGAGCAGGCTGGCTTTTCGTACTACCTCGGCATATATACCCTCAAAAGGCAAAAAGAGGATAGCGAAATCGGTTGTTTGTGGCGGGTTGATATACTTCTCGCAGATATCGCGCGCCATCCTCCGGATGGTGAGCTCGAGGTTTTTTTGTGCTTCCTCGATCAGTACTGTATCACCTGTATCGTAAGCCGACTGTACATGCTCATAGGCATCCCTTGGGAACTTGGCATCGATTGCGAGCCAGACATAATTCCTGTCTCCGTCACGGTTAGGCATTTTAATGGCAAATTCGACGAGCTCTGTACTGTTCTCCTTAACCTTCACATTAGCCTCGTACTGATCCGGTGCCAGGATATTTTCCAACAGCATCTGGAGCTGCACCTCTCCGAAACCTCCCCGCATCTTTACATTGCTCAATACTCTTTTCAATCCGCCTACATCCTGGGCCAGGCTTTGCATTTCGCCAAGACCTTTCTGTACGCTTTCCAGCTGTCTTCCTACCAGCTCAAAAGACTGACCCAGCCGTTCACTAAGGGTCTTCTGCAGCTTTTCATCCACCGTCTCTCTCATTTGCTCGAGCTTCTTCTCCGTACTTTCCACGAGCCTTAGCTGTTTGTCTTCCATCTGCTCGAACTTCTCCCGCTGGAGCTTGTTCATTGCCTCAACGCTTTGAGTAAAGGTCTGGCCGAATCCTTTGAAAGAAGCATCCAGCGTCTGTCTTCCGAGGTGGGCATCTGCTTTTGCCTGTTCGTTCAAGGCCAGCAGCCTGTCCTCGAGCCTTCCCGACAGCCTTTCAAGCTTATCTGCAGTACGGGTGCTTTGCTCTTTCTGCTCGACCTTCATTTCGTCGAGTTTTAACCGCTGATCCTGCGAAAACTCCTTTAACGTCGCCGCAGTGCTTTCACGGTTCATGCGGTTAGCTTCATCAAGTAGTTTTGCAAGCGTGGAAATCCGTTCGTCCAGGGTTTTATTGATCTGTTCTATGCCCAGCCTGTTCTGATTCGTAATAAGCGCAAGCGTCTCGGTCATTTCATTCTTGAATTTGGACAGGCTTTCGCTGAGCTCTACCCGGTTTTCGCGAGCCACAGCCGACATCTCCTCGCGGTTCGCGCGAAAGTCCTCTCTTAGCTGGACGGCTATCCGGTCGAGCCGCGTGAAAAGCTCATCCAGCTTCTGGGATAAGGCAAATAAGTTATTATTGGGGCGGGGCCTGAACATGATGATAAGCACCAGTACGGCCAGGACCAGGCCGCACAAAATCAATAGCATAGGATCCATAAGAACGATATTAGCCCTAAAGAAAACAATTATTCAGAGAATATTTGCGTCTCATAAAATGAGACGGTTCTACCGCCAAAGCGCAGGAAGAAAAATGGCAGATCCATTTCCTCTTATCATGCTTACATCGCTGGTTGCCGCGGAAACAGTGAAGAACGAAATAAAACGGTGGCGCAAAAGCATAGCTCAGGGCTGAGATGGTCCCATGCTACTGATGATCTGGTTTACCTCGGCTTCGGTTGACCTGAGCTTGTCCTGGCAAAACTTTATGAGCATCGAAGCCCGCTTAAGTTTTTCGGCCAGTTCATCTACCGACACCTGCTCCGATTCCATTTCGGCTGCAAGCTCTTTGAGCTCATTGAAGGCAGCTTCATAAGTTAAATTCATCTCCATCCCTTTTTTCTTTTTGTATTGTTATAGCTGTGATCTCGTATGCCGATAACCTGATGCTGATCTCTTGCCCTGGCTCAACATCGCTTCCATCCCTGCTGATATATCCTTTTGCTGAAACGAGCGCAAAACCTTTTTTCAGAATATTCATGGGGCTCATCAACCGGAACAGCCTTTCCATGCTTGAAACTTCAGCTATTTGGTCTTTTAGCTGCCGTCCGGCATCACGCCGGAGCGTATGCTGTGTCTGCTGCAAGGCACTCACTTCTGCAGATAAAATCCGCAAAGGGGCCAGCGATAGATGGGTAGCGACAGCGGCCAGTCCGGAAGATCGCCGGTTAAGCAGCGCTTTTGATTTTGACAGCACCTCCCGGCTTAGATGATGGTATTCGTCTTTCCGCGACAGAAAAGCCTGTTGAGAATGATGTATGATGGCATGCAGCGGCAAGGCAAGTTCCCGCTGGCGGCGGGCCATGAGTTCCAGGGATTTTATGATGAGGGTATTCCGCAATGCCTTCAGCCTGTCTTCGGAAGCGCGGTTGTGCGCCAAAATAAATTCTGCAGCCTTAGTGGGTGTTTTTAGCGCCGTGTGTGCCAGGCGATCGGTGATACTATGGTTCTTAAGGTGACCTAGCCCGGTAATGATGGGGATCGGGAAACCGGCTACCTGCCTGCAAAGCTCATATTGGTCAAATAACAGGAAATCGGTATCGGCACCACCGCCTCTCACCAGCACCACTGCATCATAAAATTTATTCGAGCCAGCAATTTTTGCAAAGGTCGCCGCAAGGTATGCTGCATTAGCCTCGCCCTGGACGGTTCCAAGGTAACTATCGACGGCAAAGCGGTAGCCAAACTCGTTCTGCTCGAGCGTATGAAGAAAGTCTTCATAACCAGCGGAGGCGCTGGAGCCTACCAGGGCAATACGCCGGATGACCATATTCAGTGGCAGGCTGTTATTAAGGGATATCAAGTTCTCTCCTTCCTGCCTTACCAACCCGGGGCATTCAACCAGGAGGCGCTGAAGGGTTGCTTGCCTCTCCATCTCCAGCTTGCCGATGGTGAAGGCCGCACTGATATCATTCACCATTAGCTGTAAGCCATACCGCTGATGATAGCTTACCGACACGTTTAGCAGCACGTTTATATTATTGCCGAAAGCCTGTCCCGTTTGTTTTTCGAACTCCCTGATCCGCGAGGAACCAAACTTCCAGGCAACAGCCTTGAGGCTTGCCACGATCTCGTTCGTCCCTTCCTTTTTTTCGACAAGCGTAAAATAACGGTGTCCTT
>DASTPZ010000048.1:0-6649 GCA_035761965.1 Flavisolibacter sp.
GACTCGTTCTTGTTCTTGTAGCGCCTTGCCTGGTAATAGCGTTCGCCATAGGAGCTGGCAACGGTTTTCTGGATATCGGCCATTGCAGTATCGCTGAGGCTAACGCTATCGGTACGCATGTAACTGATATGACCGTTTTCGTAAAGCTTCTGTGCCAGCAGCATGGTACGGCTTACACCGTAGCCCAGCTTACGGCTCGCTTCCTGTTGGAGCGTCGAGGTGGTAAAAGGAGCGGACGGTGAACGCTTGGTGGGTTTAACCTGGATATCCTTTACGGTATAGGCTGCGCCGATGCATTCTTTTAAAAAAGCTTCGGCCGACTCTGCTTTTGCAAACTTGGCACCCTCCGCTTTAAAGGAGATCTGCCTGCCGGAAGAGTCGGGTGCGGTAAAAGCGGCTTCTACCTTGAAGCTGCTTTGAGGCGTAAATGCATTGATCTCCCTTTCCCTTTCAGCAATCAGCCTGACGGCAACGCTTTGCACCCGCCCGGCGCTGAGGTTATTCTTCATGCTCATTTTGCGCCAGAGCACGGGGCTGAGCTCGAAACCAACGATCCTGTCGAGAATGCGGCGGGCCTGCTGCGCATTCACGAGGTCCATGTTC
This sequence comes from Flavisolibacter sp., assembly GCA_035761965.1. Classification (GTDB taxonomy): domain Bacteria; phylum Bacteroidota; class Bacteroidia; order Chitinophagales; family Chitinophagaceae; genus Flavisolibacter. Next base: position 604 of record DASTPZ010000048.1, read on the forward strand.
ACTGTGCGCGGTTGCTTTACAGCCTTTTGTATGGCAGGCTTGGTGATCTCGTGGAAAACGATTCGTTTTGTATTCTCGGGGTCCAGGCCAAGCACCTCGCACAGGTGCCAGCTGATGGCTTCCCCTTCGCGGTCCTCATCCGTTGCCAGCCATACTTCGTCGCTTTTTTTTGCCAGCTGCTTCAGTTCCTTCACCACTTTCTGCTTTTCGTCGGGTACAATATATCTTGGCCTGAAATTATTCTTTACATCGATCCCCATGTCGTCTTTCTCCAGGTCACGGATATGGCCAAAGCAGCTCTTGACCTCGAAATCGGGGCCCAGTATCTTTTCAATGGTTTTTGCCTTGGCTGGCGACTCAACGATCAACAAATTCTTAGGCATAAGCTCTTTTTCTGTTCTGTTTTAGACCCTTTTAGACCGGGTTGCGAACATGCAAGTATAAGGCAAGTAGATTAATTAATCTATAAGACGGTTTTTCCCGACCTCTACAAAGCGGGGATTATTTGAGCTGCGAAGAGATCAGTTCGGCTAGCTTCGAGGCCCACCTGGCGTACTCCGATGCGGAAGGATGTAAGCCGTCGGAAGCCACCAGGGAACTATCGGCAGCAGCCTCCCTGGTTCCCGGCGTAATGTCGAGGTGATGCACCTTATATTGCGCCGAAAGTGCCCTGAGCACGCCATTATATACATCGAGCTCCCTGCTTATCTTTTCTCTTTCCATACCGGCCGCAAAGGGGGTATAGCTGTAGTCGGGTATGGAAACGAGGATCACCCGGTCCTTTTTGCCGTGTGCAAGCTCGACCGCTTTTTTAAGCAGCTCCTCCAGCTGTTCCTTGAATTCGATCACATCTCTTCCCCTGTACTGGTTGTTCACGCCAATGAGCAGTGTTACAAAATCGTACCTCGGAAGGAAGACATGCTCATTCATGGCTGCCGATAGCTCATCGGTGGTCCAACCGGTTTTTGCGATCACCTCGGGTGCATGGAAATTATAACCCTTTCCTCGAAGCAGCTGTACGGTCTGATAGGGAAAATTTTCGGTCAGCAGCACGGCTTCACCGATCGTGTAAGAATCTCCAAGGGCCAGGTAGCTGTAGGTGTGCATGGTATCGTGGGTTTGACTGAACAATTGACCGGGCAAAATCATCATGCCGGCTGCTGCCAACCGGGTGAATGCGCCTTTTCCGCAGGACAGAAGCCGGACGAGGAATGCCAGCCCGAGGGCAGCAAGAACGGCGACGGGTCTTTTGGTTTGCGCCTTCACAGGGAAGCTAAGATTTTGTTTCATAAAAAATCAAGTATGGCCCGGTAAACCTTATTGTCGCGGTATATCCGGCGATGGCCCAGGCCTTCTGAAATTACGAAACGGAAGTTCGGATGGTTTTTCCCCATTAAGGGCAGAACATCCGAAAATGGCGTCATGTTATCGTCCTTATCCTGCAAAAACAGTACCTGTGCGCGGATGTTTTTTGCCGCTCTTGTAACAGAATACCAGTCCGGGGGATGACCGCCGAGGGTATTGATGAGGGAATCGAACTCCCTGCGCACGCCCTGATCGAGCCGGAGGAAGCCAAAAAAATTATCGATGGCGCGCACGGTTTCAGTGGCCGGAGCTATAAGAGCGATCCTGCATTGTTCATCGTGCTCCATTTCCTCAAGCGCAAGACAAAGGCTTAGGCCGCCGAGGGAGTGCGCAATAAAAGAGTTGACAGGGCCATAGACCTTGTTGATATGGATGATCATTTTTTTGTAGATCAGCACATTGATCCTTTTGCCTGAGCTTCTGCCGTGCGCAGGCGCGTCAAAGGCCAGCACCTCGTAGCCTTTTTTGATCAGGGGTTTTACATACCTGTCAAAATTGATGACGCTTGATTCGAAACCGTGAAGGATCAGTGCTTTTTTGCCGTCTCCAGCCGGATTGCTCCAGCGGTATCCTCTTACCGTATCACCTTCGAAGGAAAAATGCAGCTTCTCCGCCTTTTCAAAGACCGGCGGCAGCTTTTTCCTGTTCCTTGCCTGCGGGGTGGTGAACAGCCGGAACGCCGCCTGTGCCGCTTTTCTTTTGGATATGGAGGAAAGAAGTTTAAATTTTGTCCGTATATATTGCAGGGCAATTTGCTGTGCGAGGCGCATGAGTGTTGCTGGTTTTCTGTTGCTGGCCGCCAATACCGGTTTGCTTCGGCGCTATCGTATTCTTCAGCCGGAAGGCTTTACCAGAAATCAAAGATATGGACATCGTTATCATCGGAACAGGGAATACCGCATCGGTGCTGGGGCGCAAGCTCAAGGCTGCAGGACACGAGATCGTGCAGGTGTACGGCAGGGATTCGCGCGCCGCCAGCGACCTCGCTTATGAGCTTGATACGGAATCCACCAACTACTGGAATGTTGTTAACCGGAATGCTCACCTCTATATCCTGGCCGTGTCGGATATAGCCATTGCAGAAGTCATTGAGGAGCTCAGGCTGCCCGGGAGCACCGTTGTTCATACCGCCGCATCTGTCTCGCGCGAAGTGCTGCGTCCTGCTTCGGGGCACTATGGCGTGCTGTATCCTCTTCAAAGCTTGAGGAAGGAGAACCGGGAACTGCCCGATATACCCGTGATCATAGATGCAAGCGATGACGAGACATTGGGCTTGCTGGACGAACTTGCCCACAGCATTTCAGACAGGGTGGTGGTGGCAGGTGACGAGGAAAGGGCAAAGCTTCATCTTGCCGCCGTATTCTGCAACAATTTCGCCAACCACCTTTACGCGCTTACTGAGGCTTATTGCAGGAAGGAGGGAATAGATTTTACGCTTTTGCTGCCCCTGATAAAGGAAACGGGTGAGCGGCTTGCACATATGACGCCAGCAGACTCTCAAACAGGTCCGGCTATAAGAAAGGACGCGAATACCATCGAGCGCCACCGGCAGATGCTGCAGTCGCATCCGGGCCTGCTGTCCTTCTATGAGCTCTTTACAGCCAGCATTTTGGGCAAGCCGGAACAGCGTTAGAAAAATCTGCCTTCAGCATCCGATCAGTGTTTACTTTTGCACCTTCATTACCCGCAAAAGGGATGAAAAGGCTGAAAAAAGAACAATGAAGATGTTTAAGATCAAGGTAAATTTTGAACAGGCCGGCCTCCAGCCGGTAGTCCTGGAAAACATAGAGCCAGGGCAAAGCATACTGGAGGTTTGTCTGAAAAACGATATCGAGCTTCACCACAATTGCGGCGGTGTTTGTGCCTGCAGCACCTGTCACCTGTACGTGGTAAGCGGGGACAGTCATCTTGAAGAGCTGAGCGACAGGGAAGAGGATTTTATTGACAGGGCCGTTAATCCCAGGCTCAACTCCCGCCTGGGCTGCCAGTGTCTGCTGATCGATGAATCGGGTGAAGTAGAGGTGACCCTGCCCGACCAAACACAATTCCTTGGAGAATAACCGGGTCTTATACCCGGATCAATTCAAACAAACCATGTTATGAATCATTTTGAACCGCCCATTCACTGGAACGATTATGAAGATATTGCGCTTAAGCTCTACGAACGCTTTGGAGACGAGTTCAACGAAGCAAAGATCTACAGGGTGCGCTTTACAGACCTCCTGGAATGGGTATTGCAGCTTCCCCGTTTTGAAGGAAAACGCGAGGAGAGCAACGAAGGCCACCTGGAGATGATCCAGAGCGCCTGGGTATACGAATGGAGAGATAACCAGAAGTGATATGGCCACGGGTGGACGGCCTATGGCTTCGCAAAGCCTCGAATTATGAACGTTCTGGAACATTTTCAGCGCATAACGACATTTGCTTTTGATGTGGACGGGGTCCTTACCGACGGGGGCGTGCTGCTGCTGGAGAATGGCCTCCAGGCGCGCCGCATGAATATCAAGGATGGACTGGCCCTTCAGATGGCCCTTCAAAAAAAATACAGGGTGCTGATCCTTTCAGGCGGCTCTTCCGAACCGGTGATACGCCGGCTTCAATACCTTGGACTGGAAGATGTGCACCTGGGTGTGAAGGACAAGCTCAAATTCCTTGAGCGCTATCTCGACGTACAGGGCTTGGACCCGCAGCAGGTTTTGTTCATGGGTGATGATCTTCCGGACATACCGGTGATGGAGAAAGTAGGCATGCCCTGCTGCCCGGCCGATGCAGTGACGGAAGTTAAAATGGTCAGCAAATACATTTCGCCGCTGAACGGCGGCGCCGGTTGTGTAAGGGATGTGATCGAAAAAGTGCTCAAGCTCAACGATCACTGGCATTACGTTCCGGAAGTTTCATCGCGATAACTCAACCTATGAAATTGACAAAGGCTTTTTTCCAGTTGATCCGTTGGCCTAACCTGGTCTTTATTGTGCTTACGCAATGCCTTTTCTATTACTGTGTTTACCTGCCTTTGTTCGAAGTGCCGAGGACCTCTTCTCTTGCCTGGCTGGTTACCGCGTCCGTTTTTATTGCAGCCGCGGGTTATATCATCAATGACTATTTCGACCTGAACATCGACCAGATCAACAAGCCGAGCAAGAATGTTTTTGTGCGTTCTGTTCACCGGCGCTGGGCCATTATCTGGCATTTTATATTGAGCGCTGCTGGCATCGTGGCCACCGTGGCGGCGGTAGGGCTTTCAAAATGGTACCTCATTCTTGCCAACATCGCCTGTGTGGTGCTGCTATGGTTCTATTCCACTTCATTTAAACGACAGCTGGTCATTGGCAACGTAGTGATCTCCCTGCTCACGTCCTGGACGGTGCTGATCCTGTTCTTTGCTTTTACCGAGCCACGCAGCGCCATTATGGGGAGCGACGAAGCAATCGTAAAGTTCTTTCGTATATCTTTTTTGTATGGAGGTTTTGCTTTCATCAGCTCACTGATCAGGGAAGCTGTTAAGGACATGGAGGACCTTGAGGGGGATGCGCGCTATGGCTGCCGCACCCTGCCTATCGTAGCGGGTATCAGGACCACCAAAGTTTATGTAACCATCTGGCTTGTTGTGCTGATCGCAGCCCTGATCGTTCTGCAGCTTTATGTACTGCAGTTTGGCTGGTGGCTCGCGATAGGCTATAGCGTGCTGCTGGTTGTAGCGCCTTTGGTTTACCTCCTTATAAAGGTTTTTCGTTCCGAGCAGACTGCCGATTTTGCTTACCTCAGCAGGTTAAGCAAGATCATCATGCTCACCGGTATTCTCTCCATGATCTTTTTCAGAATGTATTTTACCATATGAGACCGATCGTACTTGCCTCATCCTCGCCCCGCCGCAAGCAATTGCTCGAATGGGCGGAAATAGATTTTGAGATCATCGTGCAGCCGACCGATGAAACCTTTCCGCCACACCTTGCCCCCGATGCCGCGGCCGTACATATTGCCCGGCAAAAGGCGCTGGCCGTAAAAGAAAAAGCGGCCGGACGGATCATCCTTGCCGCAGATACGATCGTTGTGCTAGATGGAGAGATCATTGGCAAGCCCAAAGACAGGCAGGATGCCATTGCCATCCTGAGCAGGCTGCAGGGAAAGCAGCACCAGGTAATGACCGGTGTGGTGATCCTGAACGAAGAAAAGGAAATATCTTTCGCGGATATTACTTCGGTTTCTTTTCATCCTTTAACAGAAGACCAGCTCACATTTTATGTCGACAAATACAAGCCCTATGACAAGGCCGGAGCCTATGCCATACAGGAATGGATCGGCGTGGTGGGGATACGGTCGGTAACCGGCGATTTTTACAATGTCATGGGTTTACCGGTCAGCAGGGTAGTGCAAGCCCTGGCCGGATCAGGCCGATAGGGATGCATTTATGTTCAGGCAGCAGAGATCCCTTTCCCGCGACCTGTTTTTCCCAGTGTTTTATTGACTGCATCGTGTTTCTGCTCTGCTATGCCGGGTATCACCAAGCCCGCTGGTCGATAACCCATTCCTTCTTACATGCAAAGGCGATAGGTATCCAAATAATTTCTTTACTCCTGCTTTCCCAGCAAGTGATTTTCTGCTGCATAGTGCGGGAAAAACAGCATCCCGATCGTGGGTATAAAGACCATGTCAGGGCCGGGCGGTGTAGTTATTTTGTTTA
>DASTPZ010000049.1:0-6055 GCA_035761965.1 Flavisolibacter sp.
ATTCTTATACGGGATAGCATAATCCTTTTGTATACCCTTGTGTCATTGCTTTGGTTTTTAAACCGGCAATAAACCCCCTCATATGAAGAAATGCATCTTTATCGCATCAGCTATGCTCACCGTTTCAGGCCTTAGCGCGCAGGAGCCTGCCGATGCCCTTCGATATTCCTGGACAGTACCCGGAGGAACAGCCCGCATGCAGGCCATTGGCGGTGCCATGGGCTCCCTGGGTGGCGACATCACCGCCACTTTCGTTAACCCGGCAGGACTTGCTTTTTTTAAAACAGGCGATCTGGTGCTGACGCCTTCTTACCAGTTCGGAAGAACAACAGCCACCTACCTAAACAGGACCGAACGCGATGATACCCGGCGTTTCAATTGGGGTACCACGGGTTTTGTGATCGGCGGAGGCAGCAGTAGCCGAACTGTACGCAACGCGGCCTTCAGCATTGCTTATAACCGGATGGCCGATTTTAACAGCAACATCCTGTACCGCGGACAAAACACGGAAAGCTCTTATTCGCAGAAATACCTGGAAGAGATCAACCGCAATAATATAAAGGATGGCAATGTGCTTTCTGAAGCCTTTCCATTCGGGTCGAGCCTGGCCTTTAATACTTTCTGGATCGACACAGTAGGCGGCAGCACCAATGGCAATTTCAATTTCCAAAGCCGCTCGCTGAATATCCTGTCGGCTTCCGGCCTGCTGCAGCAGCATACGGTAAGCACCCGGGGCGGCATAGATGAGATTGCGCTTGGCCTGGCGGCAAACCTGAGAGATAAGCTGATGATAGGCGGTACCCTGGGTATTCCCATTCTTCATTTCAGCCGCAAAACCGAATTCCTGGAAGCCGACCCTACCGATAATGCCGGCAATGGTTTTGACTTCGCCCAGGTTTCAGAAACGCTGAAAACTACCGGTGTGGGCTTCAACCTGAAGGCGGGGCTCATTTACAAGCCAACAGAGTTCTGGCGGCTTGGGCTGGCAGTGCACTCCCCCACCATTTACTCGCTTACCGACCGGTATGAAGCAGAAGTAACGGCAAACCTCGACGGATCAACCACGTCCGATTTTTCGATCGACTATACTGAAGGCGTGCCTGCCGAATCGAAGTACACTCTTATCACCCCCTACCGGGTCATTGGCAGTGTATCGTATGTGCTGCGCGAAATACAGGACGTAACCAAACAAAGAGGCTTCCTGACCGCCGATGTGGAGTATGTGAACCACAAGGCTTCCTCGTTCAGCCCCGATGAAGAAAGCGATAATTCTGAATCTACAAAAGCCTATCTCAAGCAGCTCAACCGTTCCATCGACAGGGCTTATAAGGGAACGTTCAATTTCCGTGCAGGCGGAGAGCTTAAATTCACAACCGTAATGGTAAGGCTGGGCGCTGCCTATTATGGTAACCCCTATAAGGACATCAATGGTGAAAAAGGCAGCAGGCTTAACCTCAGCGGTGGGCTGGGCTATCGCGATAAAGGCTTTTTTGTTGACCTCACCTATGTGCATGCGGTAAGAAGGGATGTAAACTTTGCCTACAGGTTGCAGTCTGCCCCCTATTTTGGCGCCACAACAAGAAACACCGCCGGCAATGTGCTGCTGACCGTTGGATTCAAGATCTGATATACCAAGGCTTCTCCATAGAAGAAAGAAGGGCATCGGTTTGATGCCCTTTGTTTATGAACACTCGACTCATCCGTACAGATCAGCCAGGATACTTTTTCATCCTACTACTTTGCCCGAAGCCATAAAGAGCTAATTTAGTACGCAACAGAAACGGCAACCCATTCATGAGCAGGAAGACCCTTTATGCTTTTATTGTATCGTTCATTCTGCTTCTCAGCGTGATCATCCTGAACCGGCTTAGCTTCGACCAGATGAGGAGTCATTCGAACTGGGTTGATCATACAAGGCAGGTGATCACGCTCTTCGAAACCATATCCAATCATTTCAAAAGCGCACAGATATATACACCCTCTTACGACTCGCTCGCTGAAAAAAAATATTATGACATCTACTATCAGGAGGCCTCTAAAATAGAGCGCGAGCTGAATGATCTCAAAAAGCTTGTTGCCGATAACGACGAGCAGGTAAGGCTGGTCAATTCGCTCTCCACGCTCATTAAATCGGAAATGGGCGTATTGATGAAAAAGAACATTGCCGAGATCATTGTTTCCGGGGAAAGCTGGCGCCTGAATGTATATACCAATGTGAGCGAGTTGATTGCCCAGGGCATAAGACGCGAAGAATCGCTGCTGAAAATGCGTACACAAAAACTCCGTGAGTCCACCCGGCTCAATAATCTTTTTACTACGGCCTTTGGCGTGATAGCTCTTGGCATCATCATCTTTACTTTTCTCTCCAATCTTTTTTTATCAAAGCAGCGCAACTGGCTGGAGGGTTTTCTCGAATCCATTCTCAATACGTCCAGGAATGGAATTCTCTATTACAAGGCTGTACGGAAAGGTGGCAGGCTGGTTGATTTCCGTATCGACTTTATCAATAAAGCCGGAGATGAATTACTGGGCCGCAGCTTTGCTTCAAAAGGAAAAAACCTGTCAGAGCTCCCCCTCCAGCCAGAAGAGCGTACGCTGCTTGAGCAGTGTGCCACCGTGCTGCAAACTGGCAATGCCTCGGAGGTGGAGACCGTTTTGAAATGGGATGGGCCGCCGCGCTGGTTCTTCATCACCTTCGCCCCGCTGAATGATGGCGTAACGGCTACCTTTCACGATATCACCAGGCTCAAAGAGGCAGAAGAGGCCCTGCGGCAAAAGATCAACGATCTGGAAAGGTCCAATACCGAGCTGGAGCAATATGCCTATGTAGCCAGCCATGACCTGCAGGAACCATTAAGAAAGATCCGTTCTTTCGGGAGCTATCTGCAAGACACGCAGTCGGCCCGGCTGGACGAAAAAGGAAAAGAGCAGCTTGAAAAAATCATGTCATCAGCCGAACGGATGTCGGCACTGATCAAGGATATTCTCAGCTTTTCAAGCCTTGATAAAGAGGTGGTATTTGTTCCGGTGAACCTGAACGATATACTCAGCAACGTATTGCAGGACCTCGATTTGCTCATCACGCAAAAAAAGGCCAGGGTTGAAAGCGAGCAGCTTCCGATTATACAGGCAATACCGCTTCAAATGACCCAGCTTTTTTACAACCTGGTCAACAACTCGCTTAAGTTTGCCAACCAGCAGAGGCCCCTGCTCATCAGGATCGAGTGCGCCATTGCAGAATCGCATGAAAGGCCATCTTCCCTGCCCGATTCCGTAGCCTGCTACAGGATACGCTTTATCGATAATGGTATTGGCTTCGGCCAGGAATATGCAGGCCAGATATTCGGGCTTTTCAAAAGGCTGAATGATAAACAGCGCTATCCGGGTTCAGGTATCGGGCTGGCCCTGTGCCGCAAGGTGGTGGAAAACCATCAGGGTGAGATCAAAGCGTCAGGAAAAGAAAGCGAGGGGGCTGTTTTTACGATCTACCTGCCGGAGTCTCAACCCGGCTGAACAAGCTTTAATAAAAAAAGCCCCGGACGGGGCTTGTACTGTCCGGGGCCAAAGCCATTATTGCTTCACAAAAGTACTGGATATAGTGAACCCGCCCTGAACGGAGCTAACTGAAAGGTTCTTTCCATCAAAAGAAGTGATGGTTGCAGTTTCGCCATCCAGCACGATCGTAGTGCTGTTCACGAAAGACCAGGTTCCGGTGTAAGAGCCGCTGGGGCTGCACTGCGTACCTTCGTCTGCCACCTGGTAAGAAAGGTCTGCATTCAATTTGTATACATCATCCCTCTGGCAGGCTTCATAAAGATTCATTGATTCATTGCTATTGTTGAAGATATTGACACCTGCTACGGTTGCGGCGGTAAGCTTATAGGAGCCGGTAAGGTTTTCCTTTGTTGGCGTTACGGGTTTTGGATCGTCGTCATCCTTTTTACAGGAGGTAGAGGATAAGAGCACAAATGCTGCGAGGCAGGAAAAAATTGCTTTCATAGAATTTTGTTTAGTTTATTGAACAAATATAGACGCAGGGGTATAACGATCAAACGCGAAACTGCGCAAACTGGCTCGTAGATCTACGAATGATTTTTAATGGATGCATGCAGAACAGGAATGACGATATGCCTATTTTTCATTCTCGCCGGCCAGGGGATCGAAAGCACCGGTGTGAAACCCGCCCGTCCAGCTGTAGCCCTCGTCCTTTCTGAACCAGGTGAGCTGGCGTTTTGCATACTGGCGGGTATTGATCTTGATCTGCTCAACGGCCGCGGGCAGGCTCATCTCCCCATCAATAAAAGCAAACAGCTCCCTGTACCCGACGGTTTGCAAGGCATTAAGGTGGCGTTGCGGGTAAAGAGACTTTACTTCTTCTAAAAGACCTTTTTCCATCATCCTGTCAACACGCAGGTTGATGTTGTCGGCAAGCTTTGTTCTTGGAATATCGATCGCCCATTTAACGATGCGGAAATCCCTTTCTGCTTTGCTGCCTCGCCTGAAATCGAGCACAGAGCGGCCTGTGGCCTGCAGCACCTCGAGGGCTCTCATCAGTCGCCGCGGATTATGGATCTCAGCCGAGCTATAGAACCGAGGGTCCAGCAACTGAACCTGCTGCTGCAGCCACGGGAGCCCATGTGCCTCGTACTCTGCACTTATGCCTTCACGGATATGAGAAGGCACATCGGGTATCTCATCCATGCCCTCACAAAAAGCCTTGAGGTAAAGACCCGTACCGCCTGCCATGATAACAATGTCTTTTGTTCGAAAAAGTTCGTGGACTATATCAAGGGCATACTGCTCGAAGCTGATGGCATTGACCTTATCATGAATGGAGTGTGAAGCGATAAAATGATGCCTTACCTGCGAAAGCTCTTCTACCGATGGCCTTGCCACACCGATATTCATTTCGCGGTAGCATTGCCTGCTGTCGGCAGAAACGATTTCTGTTTCATACCTCAGCGCAAGGTCGATCGCAAGCCTGGTTTTGCCTGATGCCGTGGGGCCTGCTATGATGATGACGGTCTTTGGAAAAGGCATGCCTGCTTGAATGTTGCCTGGTGGCGACTTGGCTGCGTTCTCACGAATGGCAGCACTGATTAAACTTAGGGATCATCGGGAAGGGCTAAGTCCGCCTGGCGCTGCTAAAACTCCTCCTTCCCGTCACCTGTGTCCTCAGCTCCGAAATCATCGGAACCACTGCCCTCCTCGCCTTCTTCGCCAAAGCCTTCGGCACCCTGGGAGAGATCATATTTTTCTTCTACGTCTGCGAAGCGTTCGCCAAGCAGGCTTTTGGTGCCATACTGGCTGGGGGCGATTCCTTCTTTTCTAACGAGAGCCGGGTAAGTAAGCTTTGGATTCTCTTCTTTTGAAACGTTGATGAGCTCCACCAGGAAGGTCCAGTTCTTATTGAAATCGTAAACATAGATGAACTTCTGGTTGGGGTCCTTGATCTCCGAGCCAATGGTGGTTTCCTTCATCAGCAGCGGCGCAGCCTTGTAGGCTTTTTCATACTGCTCGAGGGTAATTTCCCTTCCGCGCTGCCAGTTGTCGTTGCTGCGGTAAAAAGTAGCCTGGTGTTTATTGTCGAACTCAAAGGATTTGAGAATGATCTCGTGCAGATCAAAAAAGCTCTGCTTGTGCCTGATCGCCACATCGCGATACACGCTGTCATCTTCCTCCAGATAAGCCCTGAATTTCAATATAGCCATGTCGTCGTTTTCAATTCAATAAACGTCAAATATAATTAAAAGGAGGCTAACGGCTGTATGCGGGTGAGCGGATACAAGGGTTATCTAAACATGAAGTTTAAGCCCGGCAGTACATTAGCTTACGGGAGAAAGACCAAGCTCCCTGCCTTTTTCCAGCATAAACTGGTAGGCGGCCTCATAAGTGCCGGCGATGGCGCCGTCGAGCATGGCATCCTTGATCGCATCCTTGATGATGCCTACGGGCTTCGAGGGGCGTATGCCAAAGGTTTCCATAATGATCTCGCCCGTGATAGGTGGCTGCCAGGTACGGATATGATCTTTTTCTTCTACTTCCCTGCAGCGCT
>DASTPZ010000050.1:0-2792 GCA_035761965.1 Flavisolibacter sp.
CTCAAAATCGGAAGACCGCTCGGAATAGCTGCGGTAAAGAAAATTATTGATCATGGAAGGGCTGCTGTGAAGAGCCATTTCTATTATCTTTTCATATGGAGGTGCCTGGAGTGTTCCGATGGTAAGGTAATCGGAAGGCGAACCGAAGCCGTTTCGGCCAAAGAACATACCCAGCATGCCCTGCCCTTCAAGGTCGTATTTGGAAAAATCCTCCTGCCAGCTGCCCATATCGGTTTCAAGCGCCACAACGTCGGCATTCTTTATTCCCAGGTAGAAAGAATCGGAAAGATGAAAAACCATTTTACTGCTGACATGCATGGTCCCAAAAAGGTAAGAGGGCTTGGACATTCCCTTGCCCCTGATCTCCCAAAGAAGACTGGGATAATTTTTTGGTGGCACCTTTGTTTTTTGGGAAAAAGAAGAGAAAAAAGAAAGAACCAGCACAGCTCCGATCGTCAAGGTCCTCATAAACGGGTGGTTAGTTTTATGTTTAAAAATCAAAGTTGTTGAAGATAATATAAAAGACAGGCGGAACGGCCCTGTTCCACAAAAAAATAAGCTAAATTTCGGATTTACCCTTATTTTTGCGGCTTTTAAGCTAATTGACCATGCCCGGTGCCGTAAGACCGGTGATTGGATGCTAAGAGTAAAAAAGAATATCCTGGCATGAAAGCCTCCTACCTGGTTTTCCTCCCTCTTAGCCTGCCGCAACTGCTGCACGGTTTGCGTCATGAGGCCAACAAAACAACCGAATAAACAGCCCATGAAGCTTTCACAATTCAAGTTTGACCTGCCGCTCAACCTTATCGCCCAACATCCTGCAAAAAAACGCGAAGATGCCCGCATGATGGTCGTTCACCGGAAAACCGGGGAGATCGAAAACAAACATTTTAAGGACATACTCGACTATTTCGACGACAAGGATGTGTTTACCGTCAACAACACCAAGGTCTTCCCGGCACGTATGTATGGCCGGAAAGAAAAGACCGGTGCCAAGATCGAAGTGTTCCTGCTCCGTGAGCTAAACAAGCCTAACCGCCTTTGGGACGTGATCGTTGACCCCGCCCGCAAAATCCGCGTTGGCAACAAGCTTTATTTTGGCGATACCGAGGAGCTGGTGGCGGAAGTGATCGACAATACCACTTCCCGCGGACGTACCATTAAATTCCTGCATGAGGGCACAGAGGAAGAGTTCCGCCAGGTGCTGGAGAAATATGGCGAAACACCGCTGCCCAAATACATCAAGCGCAAGCCTGATGATGAAGACCGTGAGAGGTATCAAACGGTTTATGCCAAGCACGAAGGCGCCGTAGCCGCTCCTACTGCCGGCCTGCACTTCAGCCGTGAGCTCATCAAGCGCTGCGAGATCAAAGGCATCCGTTTTTCTGAGGTAACCCTGCACACCGGGCTTGGAACCTTCCGACCTATAGAAGTAGAAGACCTCAGCAAACACAAAATGGATGCGGAATATTACCGCATTGAGGATGCAGCCTGCAAGATCGTGAACAAGGCCAAGGAAACCGGCCATCGCATCTGCTCGGTTGGCACCACCACCATGCGTGCACTCGAGTCTTCGGTCACTGCTCAGAAGCTGCTCAAGCCATCAGAAGGATGGACGAATATATTTATTCATCCGCCTTACGATTTCAATATCGCTGATTCGCTTGTAACGAATTTTCACCTGCCAAAGACCAGCCTGCTCATTATGACCTGCGCTTTTGCCGGTTATGATCTTACCATGGAGGCATATAAAAAGGCCATCAAGGACAAGTACCGTTTTTTCAGCTATGGCGATGCCCTGCTGATCATCTGAGGATTTGATGAACTTACCGGCCCGCCCGCAAGGCGGGCTTTTTTTTGCTGCCCGGTATCATCCGCGAAGCAGGAAGAGCTGATTTCCTGCCGCAATTAATTGCCTGGCTATCACCACAAACTTTATCGCATGTCTTTATGGCGTGTCAACCTACTCCGGCGCCGTGCGGCAAATAGAAAACTAACCCGGCATGGGCTTAGAGAAAGCAGATGATGGATATCGTCCCTGGTCCATGGGTTGAAGCCTGTAGGGAAATGATACTTTAGCCGAAAACCTGGTGCCGTCTTAATCAAGCCCGAACAAACCCTTGTTCAGCTGCTGCAGCACGGGCTTCTTCTGACCGGCATCTATCAGGCCTGAAATATTATGCGCGCTGCCGCCATACGATACCATGCGCACACCAATGTGGTCGAGACTATCGAAAACTTTCTTAAGGCTGTTTGCTTCCGAAGCGATCTCATTACCCACGATGCAAACAATGGCCTGGTTCCGGTCCACGCTCACCGAGCTGAAAGCTTCCAGCTCCCTGGTGATCTCCGGTAACGCAGCATCGTTGTCGATGGTTAGTGAAACGGCTACTTCGGAGGTCGTGATCATATCGATGGGCGTGCGGTATTTTTCAAAGACCTCGAAAACCTTCCGGAGAAAACCGTAGGCCAATAACATCCGGCTGCTCCTGATATTGATGGCCGTGATGCCATCCTTGGCAGCCACTGCCTTTACGCCTTTCGAGACCGCTTCTTCGGCGATCAATGTACCTGCCGCCTCAGGTTCCATCGTGTTCAGCAGCCTTACCGGGATCTTATATTGCTGGGCGGGCCAGATAGAAGCCGGGTGCAGGATCTTGGCACCAAAGTAGGCAAGCTCTGCTGCTTCGTCGAAGCTCAATTGTTCGATCGGAATTGTTTTATTGACCACACGCGGATCATTATTGTGCATGCCATTGATGTCGGTCCATATTTCGCAAACCGAAGCAGAA
>DASTPZ010000051.1:0-12868 GCA_035761965.1 Flavisolibacter sp.
TCAGCTGCTCCGGCTTGCAGTCGGAATTGAGTCCCACATCCAGCAGAAGTCCCGTACTGCCATCCTCTTTGGGAATGATCGTGGAAATGGTGGGCCTGAGTACGCCTTCGATAGGCTTGAGCGCATACAGAGAGCCAACGAGCATGGCGCCTGTATTGCCGGCGCTGATGAAAGCATCGGTTTTGCCTGTGGCAAGAAGGTGAAAGCCAATAGCAATAGAGGACTGCTGCTTTTCTTTAAGCGCCTTGGTAGGATGCTCGTGCATGCCAATCACCTGGGGTGCGTGCACAACTGAAAAAGATGAGGCTGGGATCGCGCGGCCGGCCAGTCCCTCCCTGATCTGATCTTCATCGCCTAAGAGCACGAGGTGGGCCTTTCCTTGCTGCAGGTAATGTTCGATACCGTTGATGGCTTCGAGGGGGGCAAAATCGCCACCCATCATGTCAATTCCTATCTTCATTCGTGACCAAAAATAAAAAATCCATGGTCCCGCCAATCAGCGGAACGATGGATTGCACAAAAAAGTTTTTGCGATTACTTCTTGATCGGGGAAGTTTCTGCAACCACTTGTCCTTTGTAGTACAGCTTTCCTTCGCTTACATGGGCACGATGACGAACGTGGATCTCGCCTGTGGCCTTGTCTGTAGAAAGTGTAGCAGCTACAGCTTTATAGTGTGTCCTGCGCTTGGCGCTTCTTTGCTGCGAATGTCTGCGTTTGGGATTAGGCATAACTGTGTGATTAAATCTTCAAAAAAATATTGCGTTAAGCTTAAGCGATCTGATGGTCGCTATCAGCCGGTTCATTCAGAATCCAGGTCCTTGAACTTTTCCAGACCTTTCCAGATCGGGTTGGCTCCCCCATTCTCTTCCGGCCTCATATTGTTCAGCAGCTCGCGTGCCGCCGGGTTGCAATAAGGGCCATCCATGTTCTCGTACTCACAGGTCTTTTGCATGGGGATGCTCAGGTTAACGAATTCGTAGATCCAGTCCTTTACATCAATATGGCTTTCACCACGGGAGATGTAATAAACATCCGGATCTTCTTCCTGCTCGTTCATCTGCTCCGGATCCTCGGTCATCTTTACGGTAACCGTGAAATCGTCGAACAGCTGCATAGGCAGGTTGTTGCTACAACGGTCACAGGAAACTTCAGCCTTACCCCCCACCTCGAAGCGAAGGATCATGAAGCTGTTGTTTTTCTCAAGCAGCAGCTTCACGCTGGCTTCAGCATTGTGAAATTCCTGGTTGTTGTATTCCTCAAAGAACTTGTCGTCTACCGAGTAAACGTACTCATGAACCCCCGGCTTCAAACCAACAAAAGCTATCTCATATTCACGCCGATTGCTCATGTTCCTGATTTTAGATACCGAAAATTCGGGACGCGAAGGTAATGTAAATCAGTGTAAACAGCGTAATTTGGACAAAGATTTTAACGAATCTGCCTATAAAAACATGGTTAAAAGCCTTTTGCGCGACCGGCTCCTCCTGTTTCTGCTCTCCCTGGCCTTGCTGATCAAGCTTTTTTCCCTGGACGGAGCCAGGGTGGAACATTATTACACCTACGGCCTCTATCCCTGGCTTTCAAGGACCCTCAGGGTTTTATTGGGCTGGTTGCCATTCAGCCTGGGCGACCTTCTTTACATTTCTGCTTTCATTTACCTGGTGGCAAAGGTTTGGAAATTCCTTCGCATACTGGCAAAGCGCCAGCTCCGTGAATACCTCGGCTGGGTGCTTTTGCGGAAATTCCTCCGGCTGGTAGCCTGGATCTATATCATTTTCAATCTTTTCTGGGGTCTCAACTACAACCGCCTGGGCATAGCCCACCAATTGGCTCTTGATGTAAAACCTTATACCCTGTCCGACCTGCGGCAGGTAACCGGCGTGCTGGAACAAAGGCTCAATGCCTGCGCAGCTCTCACCGATTCGGCAAAAAGGCTCCAACTGAATCAAAACCGCCAGCTTTTTGCCCAGGGCATTCTTGATTACAGGCGGGTAAAAGCAGAATTTCCATTTCTAAGCTATGCTTCCCCCTCCATAAAGGCCTCGATATTCAGCCCGGTGGGACATTATTTCGGCTTCAGCGGCTATTTCAATCCCTTTACCGGAGAGGCCCAGCTCAATACGAATGAGCCGGTCTTCCTCAAACCTTTTGTGCTCAACCACGAAATTGCCCACCAGCTGGGCTATGGAAAAGAGAACGAGGCCAGCTTTGTCTCCTACCTGTCTGCCCGCAGATCCGACAATATCGATTTCCGCTATTCGATCTACTACGAGCTTTTTTTTAGCGCGGTTTACGAATGTGCCGCCAATGGCGACACCACCATCGGCACCCGGCTGCGAAGGATGCACCCCCGCGTGCTGGCCGACCGAGAGGAGCACCGCACATTCAGGATAGGACATAGCAACCGTGTGCAACCTTATGTGACCCGCTTTTACGACAACTACCTGCGCCTCAACAACCAGCCGAAAGGCATGGCTACTTATAACCAGGTCATTGCCTGGCTGATCGCCTACTTGAAAAAGAACGGAGAACAGGAGCTGTAACAAAAAAGAACACAGGCAGCCGGGCTTTTTTCATTCGCTCAACAAGGCAACATGGCATTTGCTACGAGGTCCAGAGCATCATGATGGCGCGCGGCCATGAGCCTGCTGCCGGGAGCGAATGCGCTTGAACCCTAAACTTTCTTAGGTTTGCGCAACGAAAGCTAATATGACAAATCATTTTTCGGAAAAGGTTGTGGTAATAACAGGCGGCACCGATGGCATAGGCAAGGCCCTCGTGGATGCCTTTCTGGCCATTGGCGCCAAGGTGGCCACCTGCGGCAGGCAGCACGACAAGCTCTACCTGCTCCAATCACAATACCCCTCCTATCCCCTTCATACGGTCGTGGCCGATGTGAGCAGCGAAAACGATTGCCGCCATTTTATCGAATCCACCATTAAGGTTTTTGGTGGCATCGACATCCTTATCAACAATGCCGGCATTTCGATGAGAGCCCTGCTAAAGGATTCTTCGGTCGATGTGATCAAAAAAGTAATGGACATCAATTTCTTCGGCGTGGTCTATTGTACCAAATATGCACTTGACTCCATCATAGAAAGAAAGGGAACCATTGTAGGCGTATCATCGATAGCTGGCTATCGCGGACTGCCCGGACGGAGCGGCTACTCGGCATCGAAGTTTGCCCTGCAGGGCTGGCTGGAATCCATTCGCACCGAGCTGGCAGGCGATGGGGTGCATGTGATGTGGGTTTGCCCGGGATTTACCGCAAGCAATATCCGCAATGCCGCGCTTAACAAAAAAGGCGAACAGCAGGGCGAAAGTCCGCTGGATGAAGGCAAGCTGATGACAGCCGAAGAATGCGCCCAGCACATTATTTCAGCCATCAGGCAAAGGAAGCGCAGCCTCGTGCTCACATTCACCGGCAAACAAACCGTGTTCATGAACAAATTTTTTCCGGCCTGGACAGATAAGCTCGTAAGAAAATTTTATTTTAAGGAAGGAAAGCTCATTAAATGAGCAGGTGCCCGGAGCATGAGTCTCGGCATTTAGCTACAACACTGCCTTCAGGCGGTTTTTGACCCAGCGAAGGAAGCCGGATTCCGCATGGACTTTTTTCGGAAGAACAGGCTTCTTTTTTGAGTCTTGGTAAATTAAATTCAAATAAATGCCCTGAGTGCTCCGATTATGATAATATTGCCGAAGGTTTAAGTACGGCAAAAAGCTCTCAGGCCTTTGTAAGCAGAAAAAACACCAACAACCCTGGATCCGAAACTTGAAACCCAAAGCAGTTCATGCCCTTACTAACGTTGACATCGGATATTGGCGAGCAGGATTATCTTGTTGGCGCGGTAAAGGGCAGGTTGTTGCGCATCAATCCTGATTTTAATATCGTCGATATCACGCACAAGCTTTCGCCATTCAACTACCCGCAGGCAGCCTATGTCTGCAGGAATGCCATGAAGAATTTTCCGGAGTTCACCTATCATATCGTCTTGGTCAACCTTTTTGAATCCAAGCCCGAGCAGCTGCTCTTTGCTTTTCACAACAACCAATACCTCATTTGCGCCGACAACGGACTTATGGGTATGATCCTGGAAGACAGGCCGGAAATGATACTTGGCATCCCACTTGAAAAAACCGCGATCAAGAACACACTCTATTGCATTGATGTAGCCGCCAAGGCCGTAACCCAGCTGGCCAGCGGTGAACCTGTTCAGAACGTTGGTATTCCGGATACTCCTTATATAGAAAAAAACCCGCTTCGCCCGATGCTGGGAGAAAACTGGATCGAAGGGCAGATCATCTTCATCGATAATTTCGAAAATGTGATCGTAAACATTACACAGGAACAATTTGAGCAGCAGCGAAAGGGCCGCAGGTTTAAGATCGTATTCAAGCGCGATGAGATCATCGAACGGATCAGCGGCTCTTACGCCGATGTGCCGCAGGGTGAAAAGCTGGTGCTTTTCAACAGCGCCGGCTATATGGAGATCGCCATCAATAAAGGCAATGCCGCCGGGCTTTTTGGCCTTAAGGGCTATAATGAGGGCAGCCAGCAGGTGTCGAGCATGGTGCAAAACCGCCTCTTCTATCAAACGGTTAAAGTTTTTTTCGAATGATCGTGCGCATTGTAAAAATGGTTTTTCGCGAAGCCGAAGTTCCTGCTTTTTTGGAGCTCTTCGAGGCAAGACGTTCTCTCATCCGGCAATTTGAAGGCTGCACCCACCTTGAGCTTTGGCGAGATAAATTTCATCCCAATACTTTTTTCACCTACAGCTGGTGGGATTCTGAAGAGTACCTGGAAGCCTATCGCAATTCCCGCTTTTTTGAAGATACCTGGCAGCTCACAAAACAAAAATTTGCCGCCAGGGCGGAAGCCTGGACAGTCGAGCGCATCGATGCTGCCGGCATGCCCGGCCCGCAAGCAAATTAATTACCAATGACGCCCCTGAAAGAACGCTACTCGCCCGCATTTTATGAGCATCTGTCAAAGGCATTGGAAAAAACGGTACCTGGGTTCAGGAAAAAAGCATTTACGAAAGCCATCTTTTCAGCCGGCTGGAACGACAAGGAACTGATGGACCGCATGAAGCATACAAGCAGGGTACTGCATGAGTTTTTGCCTGCCGGGTACCCCGAAGCCGTCCGCATCATCCGGAATACGATCTCGGAGCTCCAGCAGCAGGGAACCGGGGGCGCATTCGAATATATTTTTTTCGCCGATTATATCGAGGCCTTTGGCATCGATCACCTGTCGCTTTCGCTCGATGCCATGGAGTTTATTACACAGTTCATCAGCTGTGAGTTTGCCATTCGGCCTTTTATTTTGAAATATGGGCAGCCAGTTCTGGATAGGATGAAGACCTGGTGCGGGCACGAAAGCCACCATGTGCGCCGCCTGGCTTCGGAAGGTTGCAGGCCGCGGCTGCCCTGGGCCATGGCCCTTCCTGCCCTGAAGAAGGACCCTGCTCCTATCCTTCCCATTCTCGAGGCCCTTAAGCAGGATACCTCAGAGTATGTAAGACGCAGTGTAGCCAATAACCTCAACGATATTTCAAAAGATAATCCGGAGGTCCTCATTCAAATCATCCGGCAATGGAGAGGCCTCGGAAAGGAAACAGACCAGCTGATCAAGCATGCCTGCCGCACCTTGCTCAAAAAAGGAGATGAAGAAGTACTGCATTATTTTGGCCTGAAGGAACACAGCCACGTGGCACTTTCCCGGTTCAGGATCACCACGCCCAGGATCCGCATAGGCGAGGATCTTCAATTCCAGATCCTGGTTGCCAATCAACACACGACCCCTCAAACAATACGCCTGGAATATGGCTTGTATTATCTCCGGGGAAAAGGACAGCTTACCAGAAAAGTATTCAAGATGGGGGAACGCATCTGGGCGCCGGGCGAGCAATGCCTGATCGAAAAAAAGCAAAGCTTTCGCCTCATCACCACACGGAGGTTCTATCCGGGCAAACATGAGCTGTCCATCATCGTAAACGGACAGGAAAAAGCAAGGGGCAGATTTGTGGTGGATGAATAAGGCCGGAAGCCAGAATGATTATTAACGGTAGCTTCCCGGAAAACAAGTACGCATGTCTTCTTTCAAAACTGCGCCATAGGAAGAAGCAGTCATTTCATACGCCATTTCAGGCAACTCATGCACGAGGCCATTGATCCCTGGTTTTGTTTGCCCCAATTTTGTGCTGCAACCAAACAACATATACCTGCAGGCCCCGTAAGACCTGGAGGCTTAACAAAACCCGACCATGCAAACACAAGCAGTACCCGCAGGCTTCGCGCACCCTGAAAACGATTACAAACCTGATCCCGGAGCTTTGTACCCTGCTCACCCGTATGAAAACGAACCGGCGCAGGCAATCGAGCGCCCTTCGGAAGAAGAGTTGGCGGCATTGTTTTCCGCTGCCGAACGGTTCGGCATCAATTTTCTTTAAACAGGCGTCCCGGACCCCGTAAGGTCCAGCCCCGTAAGGCCAGGAAGCCAGGTAAAAAAATTCCGCCATAGGCGGATTTTTTTATTTGCAGATGTCGAAACTTCAGTTCAATGGTCCTTAAGCCTTGCCATGACCGGAAGGTATATGGCCCCAGCCCGATGAGGCGGTCATGAATACATTAGTCGCAGACTTCGTTTCGCCACCGGTTGCCGCATTACGCTACAGGAGCATAAGATGCTTTGCGCCTATTCATCTGCTATGCCGGCAGTGCCGGTCAATTTTGAAAAGCAGCCGGAATCAGCTGGCCATTGCGCGGGGCCTTCCGATATAAGGTTCACTGGGCTCGCACTGGCCGTCTGCCTTATTCGTATAAACAAATTGGTATTTGCTCAGCTTCATCAGCTCAACGAGCTGGGCAGCCGACACGCCATATTTGTTGTTCACTTCATGGATCTCCTTTTTGGACATCCCCATTTTTTCCATTAAGATTTTTACTGAGGTCTTTTCTGCGGGGGAAATAGCTGGCTTTCTGCCGGGGGTAAAGTTCGACATAGGTTTTGGATTTGGATCAGGGGCAATTTAGCGCCGGCCTGTTTTACCACCTAAACTAATTGCCAAAAAAAAGCCGGGCTAGTTGTTTTCCCCTACCCGGTTTTGAACGGGTTTAACTGATTTTCCACCCGGAAAAACAAGATCTGAAATATATTTTTCATTGATAATCAGCATATCCAGGGACAAAATCTTCCCCATTCCGGGGAAATAGGCAAACTGGTTCAGGCATTGCCCGAAGCCCTTCCTTCAACTGATGCAGAATAAATACCTGTTCATGTAAAATTAGCCTGTCAGATGACGAAACTCTCTCATCTTTGCCTTACCAACACTACATGCAATGATCGAAAACCTGCCGGCCTATACCTATATGGTCTTTGCCCTGGCTGCCCTAGCAACCGTGTTTTGCGCTTACAGGGCATCTGGATTTTCAAAGCCTGTCCTATTTTCCATAACTGGCTGGGCAATATTGCAGGGCATTATTGCCTCGACCGGCTTTTATACAGAGGTGCCGGTGCGCATTGCTCTTGCTGTAGGTCCGCCATTGGCTTTTATTGTAATGATAAGTTTTTTACCTGGAGCCAGGCGTTACCTTTCCATGCTTGACCTGAAAACCCTCACCTGGCTGCATGCTGTACGGGTGCCGGTTGAACTGGTTTTACTTTGGCTTTATTTTGATGGCCTTGTTCCGCGAGCCATGACCCTGCAGGGATACAATTTCGATATTCTTGCAGGGCTCTCTGCCCCCTTCGTCGCCTGGCTTTTCCTAACGAAAAAGCTTAACCGTAAATGGCTGATAGCCTGGAACCTTGTTGGGTTGGGTTTGCTATTCGCCATCGTCATCAGCTCGATCTTATCTGCTCCAACTCCAATTCAGCAGCTTTCATTCGATCAGCCCAACCGGGCGGTTCTGTATTTTCCTTTTGTATGGCTGCCTTCGGTGATCGTGCCGCTTGTGCTGCTCGCTCATGTCGCGGCCTTGCGGCAACTGATGAGCCCCGCAGAAAAAAAATCGGCTAGGCATCAGCTTGAAGCTCTGCGCTCTGCATAGATGGCATAGATTTTAGGTGGCTTTAGCGGCGAAATCCGGTCTTGCAGACCTTCGCCTTATTGATCACCTTAAAAATTCCATATGAAAAAGATCTTATCAGTTCTTGTTGCAGGCAGCACAGCACTTCTTTGCTGGTCTTTTATTACAAAGGAAACCGCTTCAAGCGCAAACTCGTCAATTGAGCCGGATTCAGTATTTATCCTTGATGCATCCAGCAGCAGTATGATGGAGATCCAGCTGGGCACCATTGCACAGCAGAAAGCCCAGGATCCCCGCGTCAAGAATTATGGAGCCATGATGGTCAAAGATCATACAGCGGCAACTGCAGAACTCGTTCCCATCGCCGGCAGGCTGGGTGTAAACATTCCCGCCACCCTTCTTCCGAAACACGCAAAACATGTCAGTCACCTGGAGAACATGACCGGTGCAGCATTCGACAGGGCTTATATCAATATGATGGTGGAAGCCCACAAAGATGACATAGACGAATTTGAAGATGCCTCCAAAAAAGCAGCCGATACCGAGTTGAGGGCCTGGGCAGCCAAACAACTGCCTGTTCTGCAAATGCACAGGGATTCGGCTGTTGCCATCCGTAAACGTTAGTCTTACTTTTTGATCAGCTATAACTTAAGGATGCCGCGGGAGTTGCGGCATCCTGCTTTTTACGACCATCACAATTCCGCCTGCCTGGCTCACGAGGTATTGACAGCCAGGAGGAACTGAGGATTGACACTCGAACAAAAATTTTTTTGACCTGAATTTTATGAGCCAAAACCGGGAAAGCACTCCGGATCGCTTGCTGGCCCGCCTTTTAGCATCAAGTTTGCAACAATAGACCAAACCCAAGATAAATGCAGAACACCACCGTTTACGATTGCATCATCATCGGAGGAGGCCCCGCCGGGCTCAATGCAGCCGTTGTACTGGGCCGCTGCAGCAGAAAACTGCTGCTGTTCGATACGGAAAGCTATCGCAACCGATATTCACACGGGATGCATAATTACCTTACGCGTGACCACATGCTTCCAACGGAATTTCTTAAGCTCTGTCACCAGGAGCTGGATAAATACGGCGTTCAGCGTTTAATGAAAAAAATCATCAGTGCCCGAAAAAATGCCGAAGGCTTATTCGAGGTGAGGGATGAGGGCTCAGCCTGCTACCATGCGCGCAAGCTGCTGGTGGCAACCGGGCTCACAGACAATGTCCCCCCTATTGAAGGTTTTGCGGAATGTTACGGCCGCTCGGTTTTTCATTGTCCCTACTGCGATGGATGGGAGATACGAAACAAAAAGATCGGCGTTTACGCGCGGAACAAGGAAGGCTGGGAACTGGCCCTTTCCCTTAAAACATGGAGCCGGCACGTAACCCTTTATACCGATGGCAGGAACAAGGTCAAAAGCTTTCAGCAGGAATACCTCGACGCAAACGGTATAATCGTTATGCGGCAGCCTTTTGCAAGACTTGAACACGAAAGCGGAGAATTGAGGAAGATCATTTTCTCCAATGGAGAAGAAAGTGATTGCGATGCCCTCTTTTTTGTAAACGGTTTTATGCAGCAATGCAACCTGGCCGAAGCTTTCGGATGTGAAATGAGTAAAAAAGGCGTTGTCCTTGCCAACAGCAATCAGCAAACCAATATAGAAGGGCTTTATGTGGCCGGTGATGCCGCCCGTGATATGCATTTTGTGGTTGTTGCCGCAGCCGAAGGAGCCAAGGCTGCAGTGACCATCAACAAAGAGCTGCAGCGCGAAACATGGGAAGCCAATCTCCGATCCAACCGCACCACTGCGCTGGTCGATGAAAACCTTCATGCCTAGCAGCCGTGATCGACATTTTGGACTAAAATTTCTTTATTGCTGCAAGCACGCTCGCCGGCATTACACCATCTGTCGTTATCAGGTCTACTGTTTTTTGCAGCTGCTCCATGTTTTTATGAAGTGAGCCCCTTATCGATAAACCATTCACATCAACGACTTCTTCCTTTCCCTCCAACGCTTTTATCAAGGTCAGCATTTGGGGATGTATTGTCTGTGGGCCCAGGCTGTACCTGTCGCCATGTGCGGTCACCTTGCGGTTTGGGTTAAGACAGTAGCCATAAAGAAGAAAGCGCGCCGGAAGCTTAGGATCAACCAACAGCTTTACCGGTGTAAGCAGGATGCCATTTTGGGTGCGGTCGTCGTTGGACCGGAAAATGAGTCCTGCAGGCAGGACCAGTTC
The DNA here is from genome assembly GCA_035761965.1 of Flavisolibacter sp. Classification (GTDB taxonomy): domain Bacteria; phylum Bacteroidota; class Bacteroidia; order Chitinophagales; family Chitinophagaceae; genus Flavisolibacter. The sequence goes on from DASTPZ010000051.1 coordinate 10,274, forward strand.
CAGCGGTGAGGATGTTCGATTGACAGCGGTAATGCAGACCCGGAAAAATCCGATCCCGGAGTCTCTCGTGCGTACTCTGTTATCCGTCTCACAAACCGCATCAAGCCGGATGCTGTCTAACAGGATGCCTGCGGGAAGAGTGAAGACTTTACCCCGGGGCGGTTCAACCGAATACCCAAAACCACTCGCATAATCAGCATTTGAGTCCGTAGCGGTATCTTCCCTGCTGCAGGCGCAGAGCAGCATCGAAAGCGAAAGCAGCAAGGCAAAAGCGCTCAGGCTCTTTATCATCGCAAATTTTTGCGCAAGCTAACCCGCGGCTTTCGCAAGGAAAGTTACAGGATGTATCGATTGCTCTAATAAAAGCATGAGCTGTAGCTTTCTGCCGGCAAAGCTTGCGGGCCACTGTGCATGCAGGCTTTTCAGCCCGATTGGATCTTCTCAATCAGGTATGAGGTTCACGGGCAGCACGAACTCGAAATAATAGCTACCTTTCGTATCCGCCGCACTGAACCCGCGGTCAAGCAGGTAGCTGAGCCGGAGACCAAAGGAAACAGGCTGCTGGTTCCACCATCTTGTATCGAAGAATAGCTCTCCTCCCACACTGCGGAGGTCTGCCGACTGCCTTTTATCGGCGGAGAATACCCTGGTGAAATCATAGAACAGGTTTCCTCTTAACCGCTGAAAATAAACGATCGATGCTATGCCAAAATCAGGATAGGCGATCGGGAAATGATAGTTGGCAGAGAAGCGCCGCATCCGGGAGAAATAAAAATCAACGTATCCCCTGGAGAAAGCAAACCGGTTGCTGAAAGTAGTGTTGAGCGTATCGGTTTCCTGCCAGGACCCCGCCAGTACAATGCTGTGGTTACGTACCGAAGGAAGAAAAAGCTGCGCAAGGCCAAAGAACTGGAAGCCATCATCGTTCAGCAAATGCCTGTGTGCGCCCGAAAGGGTGTAACCAAAACGTGGATAGATGTGTTGCACGGCCATGGGCAGGTAGTGCGACCAGCCAAGGAAATGATGCAGGTAACTGACGCCCCGGAGATCGAAGGAATCTTTATAAATACCTTTTACAGTTGCCTTGTTGTATACATGGTTGGAGCCGAAGTTGAGGAACCTGTAAGTCTTTCCCCTGGTTATATTCAGTGGAATATTATAGCCGATCCTCGCTTCAAACTGCGAGAGATCGATAGACCTCGCGGTGGTGCGGATGGTACGATCAAAAGTATACTCTGCCCCGGCATTGATCTGGGGAAAGAATCCACCATAGGAAGTATTCCAGCCCACGGTATTCGAACGCTCATTTTGATTATATCTGTAAAAGATCTCGTTGGAAAAAGTGTTCAGGATATTATCGCTGTAAAGACTGAAAGTAAATTCAGGATCATTATAGCTGGGGTTCCAGCTATGGAAATTGAACAGGCCCTTTCCTTTATTATAACGTTTCGAAGCAAACCGTTGCGTCTCAACCGATAGCAGGTTACGAGGAAAAGCAACCGGAAATAAAGCCGGCGCCTCCTCACCTGCCAGGCTCACAGTCTCCCCCGAAAGGCTGCTCAATGCTGCTTTGCGCAGCTCCAGTCCATTGGCAGTAAAATGAGACCAAACAAGCGTGTCCTTATACACCGAAGGAAAATAATGACCCGTAAAGCCGGTGGTAAGCCTTTTTACAGTTTTACCTGTTAAATCGACAGCATAGATATCATCGTTCTTATGAAAGCCGGCCGTAAAATAAACCGTGTTGCCGGCCACATAGGGCAGGCTGATGGTATGATGAGTTGCTGGCACCAGAACCTCCCTGCTGCCATCGGCAAGTGAGAACAGCAGCAGTTCCATGCGGGCATCGGCCGTTCTTCGTGATACCACCACACGCTCCTCATCTACAAACCTCGGCTGAGCGAACAGATCGCCGGGATGCTCCAGCTCGAAGCGTCGGATCAGGCTTCCATCGTCGCTGCGGAGCACATGCAGTTCGGAGCGCAGTGAGTCTGTAAGACAGACCGCGGCAAGACGTTCGCCCGATGGCGACAGGTCGGGCGTGTAATAGCGCTTATGCCGGCTGAGCCTTTTTTCCTTGTGTGCGGACAGGTCGAACAGCACCAGGTCGCTGTAGTTCACGAGCGACCAGCGCGCATTGGTGGCAAGCGCAGTATAAGCGATCTTGCCACTACGGTAGCTGAACCATTCCTCGGAACTAATGCTTTGCATGCCAAGCCTTTGCTCCCTATTGCCCCTGCGGATAAAGAAAACCGGAAGGCGGTTATAGCCTGTTTTAAGATAGAGGAGTGAATCCTGCCCTATGTACTGCGGATAATGATAGCTTGTGACGGTCCTGTTGTCGATAAGGTTCGAATCCCTTGCCTCACCCAGCTGCTTCCGGTAGAAATCAAAGGCCTGGTTCCTGAAGGTCTTATAGTCCACGCCGGCGTATCGCCGGATGGCTTTTTGAAAAGGATAGAATAAGCCTTTGAAAGCGCTGGCATCCCGGGTCACATTTTTCCAGAATTCGTCGCCATAGGTCAGGTAACCATAATTGGCAAGCAGGTAGCCGAGCTGGTAGTGGCTGGGCACATAGTCTTTAAGCGATCCGTT
>DASTPZ010000052.1:0-11762 GCA_035761965.1 Flavisolibacter sp.
CGGGCAGGCTTTGCATCTACGGAGATCTGCGCATTGTGCACCTCGAAGGAGCGACCATCAACCGCGAGCAGAACAGCACCAAGGGCTATTATAATCTGTATGATAAAAAAGGCCTGCAGCTTATGGTCTCCAACCACCTGAGGGTCCGGAAACAATATGGAGCCGGATGGTTCCTTTTTCTCTTGCTCAACTACACCTGGGGTGTAGCCGTATTCTGGGTGGCCGGTACCATTCACCGGCTGTTTACCTTGCGTAATCCTTTTGGCCACTGGAAAAAAGTGGCGGCATTTGGTCTGAATGTGGCCAGGCTCTGGAGATTGTCACCACGCATGATTGGCGGGAAACCCTTTTTTTACAAGATGTTTTAAATGACTCCATCCTGAATATGTCCTGGCAAGATCGTATCAACAGCAGAAGCACTTCTATTTTCCTACAAGCCCCTTCAGCGCATCGATACGAAATTTGATCACCGGCCAGCTTTGGGCCGGCCTTCCTTTCAGGGCATAAACCAATCCAAGCACTACGGACCCTGCCAGCTTGTACAGGTATTCAAGGAATTTTTTGACAAAAGCTCCCCTTCCGATAGCAAGCGTACGCACCCGCTCGCCCCGGCCTATTCCCGATGCTACCCGGTACATATAATGCGGTGTCAGCTTTTTTACCTCCACTACATGATGGACGATCACATCCGGGTCATACCAGATCGTTTTGTTCAGGCCCTGCAGACGGAGAAAAAAATCCTTTCCTTCACCCCCGATCCTTAGTGTTCCTTTTACCCCGGGCAGGTTGGTATTGAAGCCGCCAATGGCGTCGAAGTCTGCCTTCCTTACGATCATATTCGACTCCAACGGGTACTTGCCCTCCTTAAAGGGTACCAATGTGGGGCTGTAGTCAAAATTGCCTACAAGCGACGACACAAAATGCGACATCCAGGCCGGCTCCGAAGGTATATAGCGCGGTATGATCCTGCCGCCCAGGCCTGCTGCCTCCTGGTTGCCCGAAAAAAATGCCAGGATGCGTTCAAGGTATTCCGGCTCGGCAATGGCATCATCGTCCATAAAGCAGAGCAGGGGAGCCTTTGCGAAACTTGCCCCTGTATTGCGTGCAAATGAGGCGCCCTGGCGGCTCTCGGTAAGATAGCCGAGATGAAAGCCGGGATGCTCTGCCATGTATGCCTGTACCAGCTCGCCTGTATTGTCGACGCTGTTATTGTCTACAACCAGTACTTCGAAACGGGTTTTATCCAGGGTTTGCACATACAGGCTTTCTACGGCACCGATAATATAATCCGCGCGGTTATACGAGCAAATAACAACAGAGATGTCAGGAAGCGGGTTCATGATGTTGGCTCACTTGGGTAATGATTTCTGCAGCCCTGGCAGCAATGTTCTTCCATTGGTACTGCTCAAAAAAAGACTGCGGTGTATCCGAAACGGGAAGCTTCAGCTGTGCCACCGCTTCCTTTGCAAAATTATCCCAATCTCCATCCGCCACCCTGATTAATTTATTCCCGCAAAGCGCGGCATCTATTCCACTTGCGCCCGATTGGGTGGAGATGGCAGTACAATTGTTGGCAATTGCCTCTATAAGCTTGGTCTTGACCCCTGTATTGTTCGATACCGGGTTCAGGAAAAGATCCGAGGCCTGGTAGTACAGATCCGCATCCGGTACATAACCGGCATAATAGAGGTGGGGGCAGGCCTGCATTTTCTGCTGCAGCCAGCCGGGTGCCCTGTTTCCTGTAACCACGATCTGGTAATTGTCAATAAGCCGCGATAAGGCAGGAACCAGTACATCAATGAGCACAACAATAGCTTCGAAATTGGGTTCATAGTCCAGTGTTCCGTTGAACAGCAGTAACGTTTTACCAGGGTCAAGACCGGCGCGCATCTTCAATATGGCCTTGTTCCTTTCCAGTACCCTTGTACTAACGCCGTAGGTAATGACCGCGCATTTGGCCGGCTTAAGCCTGAAAGCGTCAATAGCGCTCACCATATCCTCTCGGCTGATAAAAAAATTATAGTGGGCCTGCCGGTGTATCCATCCCTCGTACCATTCATAAAGCTTCCACCAGCTGCGGTTCATCTTCCTGAACCGGCGCCCCTCCATGTTATGTGAATGTATGATAAAGGGCAGGCCTGTTCTTTTATGAAGCAGCCAGGCCAGCCACCCGGTATAGGAGTGCTCGGCAAGGATAATGCTTGACCGGCTATCCAGCGCAAGCCTCCTCAATCGCCCGAGCTTAAAGAGATTGAGGTATATTTTCCTGTTAGGCTGAAGGATAGGCTTCAGCTCGAGACCGGCCGCCTGCTCATTGTCTTTTGACGCCGCCAGTACTACGGGCAGGTACCGGCTCAGGTGCTCGTAGAACAATGCTACGCCCTTCTGTCCGCCCATAAGAGTTGGATAAACACGGAACGATACGATGCCCATCACCCTGGCCATATCAGGCCTTTGCTTTTTCCTTTTTCGCCCTCACTGTCTGTACAGCCGCCGCAGCCATCAGCAAGAGCACGAGCAGGCCTGCAACCAGCGAAATGGTTTTGCCGCTGTAGTAGGAGGAGGGACGGAACTCAAACCTGATCTCCTTGTTCTGTCCCGCAGGCAGCGATAAGCCCCTGAGCACATAGTTTGTCCTTACGATCGGCAGCTCTTTTCCATCGACATAGGCTTTCCAGCCTTCTTTATAGAATATCTCACTGAAAACGGCAAAGCGATTGGTAGCCGCGCTATAGCGGTAGGTGAGCACGTCATGATCATCGCCATTCGGCACAAACCGGATGAACGCCGAGCTGTCTGCCGATGGGGTAAAGGAAACCAGCTGGCGATCGGCTTCAAACAAAACCGCCGTATCCCTGGGGGAAAAGCCCGTGAGTGCGTTCATAACGGCCGGTGCATCCTTTTCGTAGCGCACAGCATTCACGAACCAGGCATGTCCAAGCGCTTCGCCATTGGGATAGACGCTCGCGTTGCCAGATTGGTCTGTCTGTATAATGTACTTTGTATTAAGCATGTTTACCACCGGCAGGCTTTGCGGGAATTTGAAGAGCTGGTGCTCGATCAGGTCCTGGTAGATGCTGAGCTTGGCCGGGTGATAGCCGCCTATGGAATTATGAAAATAGGCGGTAGGAACGGCGCCTCCGGTAAGGGTGCCAAGACCCTGCCGCAGGTCGAAAACGCGGTAATAGCTTGTATCCTGCATGATCTGCTGGTCGACCGGCGAAGGTGTAAAATAAGCCTGGTTGTATTCGGCCTCTTCCTGGTAGCTTTCTTCGTTAAGGTATTTTACATCGACCGACATCACATCTATAAATGCCAGTACGCCGATCAGTCCCAATACAATAGCCTTGCCCGTATTCTTGCGGATGCTCAGCCAGAGTACAAAAGCTGCTGCGGCAATAAAAAGAAAAGAACGCAGCAGGCTGCCCATGAACAGGCTCCGGCGGTCGTCTTTCAAGGCACTGAAAAAATTTCTCACATACTCTTTTACCTCTTCGGGTGTATTTACCGTCTGTTGGATGGCTTCTTTGTCGGTTTGCGCGGTAAAATCGGCGCCGAAGTAGATCAGCAGCAGCACTACAAAAACGCCTCCGGTAAGCATGAGACCTTTTTTATAGCGTTCCCATAGCTCCGCCTTGTTATCCATGGAAATGATCTTTTGCAGGGTAAGCATGGCCATCATACAAAACAGGAGGGTCGGGATAAGTATGATCATGCTCGGCACCCTGAACTTATTATAACCTGGAAGAACATTCAGCAGAAAAGTATTAAAGCCTTCAAAGTATTGCCCCCAGCTCATGAGGAAGGAAAGCACGGAAACCGCCAGGATCCACCATTTATGCTTGTTGTCAAGGATAAAGAATCCGATCAGCGCAAGGAAGCAAATGATCGATCCTATATAAGCCGGCGCATTGGGAGGGATAGAGCCGATGCCACCCCAATAAGCAAGGCGGAACTGACCCAGGAAATTGCCAACCTCCTGGGGCATGGACTGCAGAACTTCCAGCGATTTCGCCTCTTCGAGCTTCTGCTCGATCGGTGTGCCCGAGCCACCGTAGATATTGGGCACCATCATTACAAAAGGCTCGGTCTTGTACATGCTGTAGCTCAGGGCATAGTCCTTGCTCAGGCCTGTCGCCGTAGCATTTTTATCTGGCATTTCGGTTCCGCCGCGGATCGTCGTTTTTGACGCTTCAAGGGTGGTGAAGATGGTAATGGCATTGGTGAGCACACCCAGGGCGCCGGCAATGAGGGCAAGCGCTCCGGCTACCAGGGCATGTTTGATCTGTTTGCTTTTCACCCAATGAACAAGATAACCCGCAGTCATGAACAGGGCAGTAATGAGCGCATAGTATACGATCTGCATATGGTTCATGGCAATAAGCAGACTCGTGAAAAGTCCGGTCAGTGCCAATCCCCACAAATATTTTTTATCGTAGAGCAGGATGAGCGATCCGATGAATGCCGGTACCAGCGCGATCGACTGCATTTTTGTGTCGTGGCCGGCCTCAATAATGCCCGTATTATAGGTAACATAGGCATAGGCAAGTCCGCCAATGATCCCGAGGTAAGGATTGAGCCGCAAAGCCTGGGTAAGAAAATAAAAGCAAATGCAGGCAAGAAAGAAAAAAGAGATAGGCTTCGGAAGGCCGAGTGTGAGCACATAATAAAATATGCCCGGAGATACGGCATTGCCCGATTCCATCGCAACCTGGTAAGCCGGCATGCCGCTGAACATATTGTTGATCCATAAAGGAAAGTGGCCATGTGCTTCCTTATAGTCGAAAGCATCTTTGGACATGCCCTTCCACTGGGTAACGTCGCTTTGGTTCAATACATAACCCTGCAGCACCGGCTTGCAGTAGATCACTGCAACGACCAGGAATACGATAACAGCAATTAAATGGGGAAGAAGTTTTGAGAACAGCCCTTTCATGGGAATATTTTTAGTTTGTATGAACCCTGCTTGCCTCGCGGCAGGGCGGATGGCGCAAAGCATTTCTTTTATTTCTTTGCAGCCGTTGTTAGATCGCGACAAAATAATGTTATTTTGACCTAAATAATGAAACCCCGGATCAAATTTCTGGTAAAGTTGAGTGCTGGTGCCGCCACCGGAACAGGCTTCCAGGGCGACCGGGTATCGGTATACCAAACAATTGCTTCATGCGTTGGCTATTATTTCTATCCAGGATCGCCTTCATTTGCAATATATTCTTCCTGCTGATGTTCTCGATCGCCATCACCAATTGGATAAAGAACCAGGACCTGGAGGGAACCATCGTGATCATAGGTTACCTCATGGTGGCTCTTTTGAGCCCGCTGGTGAACCTTTGTTACCTTATCTTGTTCGTATTCCGTAAAAAGTTTTGGGAGGTTGTGCCTTCATGGCTGATCACTGCCAACGTTTTATTTTTTATCATGCAGATCTTTTATATCCTTTACCTCAATGATACAAAGCATTCTTAAGGACAAGCCTACCCGCCTTTTCCTGATCCTTGGCGGTTTTTTCATTGCCAATGCCATGATCGCCGAATTCATCGGCGTCAAGATATTTTCGCTCGAAGATACCCTCGGTGTGCCAAGGGCTAATATCAATCTTTTTGGAAGCCCTTTCAGCTTTCACCTCACTGCAGGGGTTCTTTTGTGGCCGGTGGTCTTTATTATGACAGACATCATCAACGAATATTTCGGGTCCAAGGGAGTACGCTTTCTTTCTTACCTTACCGTCGGGCTCATTTCTTATTCATTCATGATGTTCTCCGGGGCTATCAACCTGAAGCCGTCCGAATACTTCACCATTGGCAATGGTATCGGGAACGCAGACAGTGCTTACCGCGGCATATTCGGCCAGGGTCTTTGGATCATCATCGGTTCCATAGTAGCTTTTCTGATCGGGCAGCTGCTCGATGTATTCGTTTTTCAGCGCATCAAACGGGTAACGGGGGAGAAGAACATATGGCTCCGGGCCACCGGATCCACGCTTGTAAGCCAGCTGGTCGACAGCTTTGTTGTGCTTTTCATTGCTTTTTACCTCGGTCGCCGGCTTGAGGGAGGCCAGGGTGAGCCATGGACACTCCACCAGATAGCTGTTACCGGCACAGGCAATTATATCTATAAATTCGCCATGGCCGTTCTGCTCACGCCGGTTATTTACCTGCTTCATGGATGGATCGAACGGTACCTTGGCCATGATCTGGCCGCAAGAATGAAAAGGGGAGCCATGCAGCAGCAGGAGGAGCCGGTTACCAATATACCCACTGCGGGATAAGCCCGTATTTTTCAGAACCTTTGCAGGATCATCGATACAACCAGCTTGTCAATAGGAAGGTTGACTGATTCTGCCGAGAGGTCTCTCCAATCAATGAAACGGAAAGATTCTATCTCGTTCCGTTGTGCATAGGCCGATAGCTGCTGCGGATCAAAGTCGAAGGGGGTTGTGCTTAGCCTAACTGATATAGGTTCAAGCGCTGTTACAAGGTAGTAGATGGAAATGATCTGGTGGTCTGGGTGAAAGTCCGATGGCTGGAAAAAATCCGTTGTGTACAGGTGCTCGCCCACTTCCACCCTCAGGTTCATCTCCTCCATGAACTCTCGTTTGAGGCAGTCGCGCGTGCCTTCTCCATATTCAAGACCTCCACCGGGAAATTTGGTATAGCGTTGTCCACGTATAAGCTCATCACTTACCAGCAGCTGCTTTTCTTCATTGATCAGGATGCCGTATACACGAATGTTGAACTTCATGGTCAGGGAGTTGAATTGGCCTGCTTTCTGCCGGCTGTTATAGCTCTATCTTTCCTTCAAAGACCCGCACCGCTGGGCCGTTCAGCCATATGTTCTTATAGCTGTCGCCTATCCGGTCGTATTCCACGCTTAGCCTGCCGCCTCGCGTTCCTACCTCCACGCGGTTAAAGCCATTGTCATTATGATGGCAAACCAGCGCTGCCGCAGTAACGCCTGTGCCACAGGAAAGGGTTTCGTCTTCCACGCCTCTTTCGTAAGTGCGAACAATGATCCGGTCCGGATATTCCGTCTGCTCTACAAAGTTCACGTTGATACCCTCTTTTTTGAAGGGGGCGCTGTAACGGATATCCCTTCCCTTTTTTACAACATCAACCTGCATCACATTGCTGGTGAGGGTAACATAATGCGGCGAGCCGGTATTCAGCAAAAAATGACCCCTGTCATACTTTACTTCATCAACATCCGCCATCTTGAGTGCGATGGAGCCGTCTGTATTGATGCTTGCTTCGTGCATTCCATCGATGGCAAGGAATGTATAGTCGGTCTGGATCATGCCCATATCGCTGGCGAATTTCGTGAGGCACCTGCCGCCATTGCCGCACATCGTGCTTTCGCCTCCGTCGGCATTGTAATAGACCATCTCGAAATCGTGCTGGGGATGACTGTTGAGCAGCATCAGACCGTCTGCGCCGATACCAAACCTCCGGTCACACAAAAAGCTGATCTGGTCCTTATTGAGCCCATCGTATGATCTGCTGCGATTATCCAGGATAATAAAATCGTTGCCTGTTCCCTGGTATTTATAGAAATGGATCTGCATACTATAAAGATGTGCTGATAATGTCAAGCGATTGCCGGATCAGCTTGTCCACTGCCGCCGAGCTGTTTTTTGAAAATTCTTTCCTGATGCGGTTGGCCACGATGGCACTGATGGATAGACAATGATGACCCAGCAGCTTGCCAAGGCCATAAATGCCTGAAGTTTCCATCTCGAAGTTGGTGATGCGGTGCTGCCCGAATCCAAAGCCAGTCAGCTTGTCGATGAGCTCGGGGTTCCTGATGCCCAGGCGGAGTATCCTTCCCTGCGGGCCGTAGAAGCCGGGACAGGTAACCGTGATGCCATGATGGTAGCCATCTACAAAATGCTTAAGCAGCGAGGCGCTGGCTGTACTGATATAGGGTTGGCAGAGCTGGGCATGCAGCTGTGTGAAGGTGCTGAAGGAATGCAGTAGCTGCTTTTCCTGTTCGTTGTGCTCCTGCCTGTAATAGTTAAGCAGGTTGTCGAGGCCAAGGCCGTGGGTGGAAACCACGAAGCCATCAACCGGTATGTCCTCCTGGAGGGCACCTGAGGTGCCGATGCGGATGATATTAAGGGCAGTAAGCTTCTCACGGACCATCCTCGTCTCAAAATCGATGTTTACCAATGCGTCCAGTTCGTTCAGCACGATGTCGATATTGTCGGTGCCAATGCCTGTCGAGACCACCGTTATCCTCTTATTGCCAAGCAGCCCGGTATGGGAAACAAACTCGCGATGCTGCCGCTTCAGTTCGACCTTGTCGAAATGGCGCGTAACCTGCTCAACCCTGTCCGGGTCGCCTACAGTTATGATATGGTTGGAAACTTCATCGGGCCTGAGGTCCAGGTGGTATACAGCTCCACGCGTGTTAATGATCAACTCGGATTCTGCAATGCGTTGCATCAGGTGGAATTAAAGAATTTTAAGCTGCAAATGTCGTTTTATTTGCTAAGTAAAAATATCCTATTTTCGCACCGGAAAAAAAGGAGAGTAGCTGTCTGATAAGGTCTGCTGGTCTTCATCCCCGGTTTTTCCGAGCTGCTTTTTCAGCATGAACATTGCGGAAGAAGCAAAAATAATGGTACCGTGGCCGAGGGGCTAGGCAGAGGTCTGCAAAACCTCCTACAGCAGTTCAAATCTGCTCGGTACCTCTCAGGCAAAAGAAGACCTCCGGGTTTTCTTTTGTTTTTTAAAGTGGTCCCTGAACCGGTGCATTTAAAGGTAGGTTAATGGATATGCTGACAAAAGCGGAAGAGGATTTTATCAATTACTGGGCTTCCCAGCGCCTGAAGAAGAAGCAATTTCTCCGGAAAATGTCTTTCGGCCTGCCGCTGGGCGTTTTCGTGATACTGGCATTGATGATCAACCTTTTCTCAGGCTGGTACCAGCGGGCAGACATGGCTTTCCGCGGTAATTCCTCCGTTTTGATCGTTGTGCTGGTTGCAGGTGTGGCCATTGTTGTCTTTATTACCATTTTTTCTGCCCGGCATAAATGGGATCAGAACGAATTGCATTACCACGAATTGCTGCGCAAAAAAGAACAGGCAGATCCAATGCAGCGCTTATGAAGAGATTGGGGTCTATCTGGATGTGAAAATTATGCTGATGTTTAAAAAATTTCTTTTTGGGCTTTCCGCCATGGCCATTTTTTCTGGCTGTTTGAAAAGCTCGCCGATGGAAGATCCCTGTGATTATGATCCCTGTGAGTTCAAAGCTCCCCAGTCGGAGATACAGGCCGTACAGGATTACCTCACCAGCAATGGCATTAACGCTACGCAGGATTGCAGCGGGCTTTTCTATTATGTAGATGGGCAGGGTACGGGAGCCAACCCTGGAACCTGTTCGATCGTGACGGTTCAATACGAAGGAAGATTTACGAACGGAAGCGTTTTTGAAGCTACGACCTCGCCTGTGAGCTTTGGTGTAAACCAGGTGATCCGGGGCTGGCGAAACGGTCTTCCAAAAGTGAAGGCCGGAGGTTCTATCTACCTCTACATTCCGCCTTCTCTTGCATATGGCAGCAGCGGCAATAGCTCGATTCCTCCCAATTCCATCCTAATATTCAAGGTGGATCTCATTGCTGTGCAATAACAAATGCAATTCGGGCGCTACCTTTGTATAAACTATTGCAGTTGTCACACGAGGCTATTTCTGTATTCGATATCTTCAAGATCGGCGTTGGTCCTTCAAGCTCCCATACGCTGGGCCCCTGGCGTGCAGCGCAAAGATTTGTCGACAGCCTGACCCACAAAGGGCTGATTGACCAGGTAAGCAGCCTCACCGTTTTGCTTTATGGCTCGCTTGCCAAAACAGGCAAAGGCCATGGAACCGATATAGCCGTACAGCTGGGGCTCTGCGGAGACGATCCCGTGAGCTTTGAAGTAGACCGCATAGGTCCCAAGATCGCATCCATCGCGTCCGAAAAAAAGCTAAGCCTTGGCGGCGAAAAGCTGATCCGGTTCGATCCCTCAACCAATATAGCCTTCCTTTTTACAGAATCGCTTCCTTATCACCCGAATGCGCTGAGCTTCCTGGCAGATTTCAGCAATGGCGAATCGCTCTCTGAAACCTATTATTCCATCGGCGGCGGCTTTGTGGTAAAGGAAGGCGATGAGGCGAATGTTTCACAGGTTGTGCTGCCTTTCCCGGTTAACACTTCCTCGGAGCTGCTGCATTGGTGTCTCAAGACCGGGTTGTCAATCCATGAGGTAGTTATGGAAAATGAACAGGCCTGGCGGCCCGAAAAGCAAACACGCGAGGGCATACTAAGGATCTGGGAGGTAATGAGAGACTGCACTTATCGCGGCTGTCATACCTCAGGCGTGCTGCCGGGCGGCCTGAATGTAAAAAGGCGCGCATCCGATCTCAATAAAAAATTGCTTAAAGGCAAGTCCTATAGCACTCACGAAGAGTGGGTAGAGGCCATAAGGCAGGGCGGCAATTCCTTTCAATACATACTCGACTGGGTAAGCTGTTTCGCGCTTTCAGTGAATGAAGAGAATGCATCTTTTGGAAGGGTAGTGACAGCGCCCACCAATGGAGCCGCCGGCGTCATACCCGCGGTATTGCACTACTACATCATATTTACCGAAGACGTTACCGAAGAGAAGATCGCGCAGTTCCTGCTGACGGCTTCCGAGATCGGCAGTATTTTCAAAAAAGGCGCAACCATTTCCGCGGCCATGGGCGGTTGCCAGGCGGAGATCGGTGTGTCTTCCTCGATGGCCGCCGCGGCGCTCACTGAGGCACTCGGCGGTACGCAGCGCCAGGCGCTGATGGCGGCCGAGATCGCCATGGAGCACCACCTGGGCATGACCTGCGACCCTATTGCCGGCCTGGTTCAGGTACCCTGTATTGAACGGAATACCATGGGGGCCATAAAAGCCATTACAGCCTCGCAGCTGGCTCTCCAAAGCTCGCCTGATTTTGCCAAAGTATCGCTCGATGCCGTAGTGGGCACTATGTGGGAGACCGCACTCGATATGAACAGCAAGTACAAGGAAACAGCTGAAGGCGGACTCGCTGTGAATATACCGCTGAGCCTCAGTGAATGCTGATCACTTTGCCCTGCTTGCTGCAGGCCATCCGCCCTCGGGCCTCCTTTTTGCGAAAGCCATTTATCCACGCCCGGCTTGGCTGCCTTTCATATGCCTAACTATCCTTAATTTTGCGCGCTATGACACAAGAATATTTGAAAGATATGAGGGACCGTGTTGTTGTCCTGAGGAGGTTTCTTTGACGTCGATAACCGACGTGATAAGATAAACCAGGATAAACAACTCTCCCTTGCCCCCGGATTTTGGGACGACAATGCACGCGCTACTTCCATTTTAAAGGAGATCAAGCTGAACGAGTTTTGGATGAACCTCTATGAAGATGTTCATACAGCCGTAGAGGACTTTGCCGTGCTTTTCGAGTTTTGGAAGGAAGGGGAGGGAAACGAAGAAGAAGTGAAAGCTGCCTACGACAAAGCGCTAAGCGCCATCGAGGAAGCCGAGTTCAAAAGCACGCTCAACCAGCCCGAAGATGAGCTTCCTGCCGTTTTACAGATCAATTCCGGTGCGGGCGGTACAGAAAGCCAGGACTGGTCGGAAATGCTGGCCCGCATGTATCGCATGTATGGCGAAAAACAAGGCTGGACCGTGACAATTCTCGACTGGGTGGACGGCGATGGTGCGGGTATAAAAACCTGTACGCTGCAATTTGATGGCCCCTTTGCATATT